>DATESB010000238.1:0-32183 GCA_035271065.1 Lachnospiraceae bacterium
ACTCTGACATTCTTTGTCGGCACTTCCGTAAATGAAATATCATCCGTTCCACTGCTCGCCTTCATTAGTAACGCTATATCCGGTGTCAATGACATCATTCCGGTAATGGCATCTGTCGTCCGCTTCTTACTTCGGCTCTCAAAATACTTGCCCAACATAATCAGCACAATAATCATTGCAGCCGATTCATAATACAAATTCATAACTGCATCGTGATTCCCCGGTATCATAACCGTCATAACCAAACTATACAGATAAGCACTTCCCGTACCGATTGCCACCAGCGAATCCATATTCGGGCTTCTGCGAAACAGTGCCGGAATACCTACAATATAGAAGTTACGTCCAATGAACAGAATAATCGAAGTCAACACAAATTGTGTGACCGCAAAAGGCATCGGATGTACATGCATATCCAAAAATGCCGGAATCGGCAATGTAAACGGAAGCATATGTCCCATTGAAATATAAAGAAGAACAACCCCAAAACAAACAACCGTAATCAGTTTGTTCCGCATTTCCCTCAGGCTGTCTTCCTCTATCTGTAACTGAAGATTTCTGTCCTCATCCACTTTTTCAAAAGCCTTGTAACCGGCCTTAACCACCTGTTCCGTGATGTCATTCGGCTTCACTTTCTTGGTGTCATATTCCACGTGTGCAGAATTCATCGTCAGATTGACATTGCAAACACTGACACCGTCTAACTTTCCAACAGCCTTTTCAATGGCTGCCGCACACGCCGCACAACCCATTCCTTCTATTCTCAATTCCAAGTCTTTATTCACTTTGGCACCTTCCTTTCGCGAAACCGCTTACACCACAGAATCCTGTACCTACAAATCAAACAATGACAATTGATTTTTCTCCGGAATATCACCCAGCAAATGCATCTCATACATTGCATCCACCGCATTGGAACTCACTTTTGTCCTCAGATAGAAATCTTCCTTTGACAAAAACGGGCCGTTCTTCACTGCTTCCACAACTGCATCTGCCGCATTTCCGCCCAAGCCGTCAATGCTGTTTAACGGTGGCATAATCTTGCCATCAATAATCTGACAATCCGTTGCCTTTGCTGTAAATATATCAATCGGCACAAATTCAAATCCACGCGCATACATTTCCTGCACGATTTTCATATCCTTTAGCGTGTCCTGTTCCTTTTTCGTTAATTCATCATTTCTCTTTTTATAATCTGCCAGATAATATTCCAGCCGATCTCTGCCCTGACACATGATTTCATAAGAAAAACTGGTTGCACGAATACTGAAAAATGCTGCGTAATAAGCAAGCGGATAATTAATTTTATAATATGCTATACGCCATGCCATCATAACATATGCAGCCGCATGCGCCTTCGGAAACATATACTGTATCTTCTTACAAGACCAGATATACCATTCAGGAACATCCTGTGCAAGCATGGCACTTTCCATTTCTTCCGTCAGTCCTTTTCCCTTACGGACAGACTCCATAATCTTAAATGCCAGTGAACTTTCCACACCCATCTGTATCAAATACAGCATAATATCATCACGCGTACAGATAGCCGTGGAAATCGTAGCAGTTCCCTCCTGAATCAAGGTCTGTGCATTGCCCAGCCACACATCGGTTCCGTGTCCAAGCCCTGAAATACGAACCAAATCAGAAAAGGATTTCGGCTTTGCATCCAATAACATCTGTATGACAAATTCGGTTCCGAACTCCGGAATGCCCAGTGAGCCAAGCGGACAGCCGTCTATATCACTCGGTCTGATACCGAGCGCATCTGTATTCATAAATAAAGACATAACACCTTTATCATCCAATGGAACCTGCTGCGGATCTGTTCCTGTTAAATCTTTCAGCATACGAATCATGGTCGGATCGTCGTGCCCGAGAATGTCGAGTTTCAGTAGATTGTGGTCAATGGAGTGATAATCAAAATGTGTTGTAATAATATCTGATTTCACGTCATTTGCGGGATGCTGTACCGGCGTAAAGGAATCAATCTCTTCCCCATGCGGCAATACAATAATTCCGCCGGGATGCTGTCCTGTTGTTCTCCTAACACCCGTGCAGCCCTTTGTAATACGGTTAATCTCACATGAGCGTTTATGAACACCGCGCTCTTCGTAATATTTCTGCACGTAGCCATAAGCGGTTTTGTCGGCAAGTGTGCCAATCGTTCCCGCTTTAAAGGTATGTCCCTCTCCAAAGATAACCTCTGTATATTTATGCGCCTTAGCCTGATACACACCTGAGAAATTCAAGTCAATATCAGGCTCCTTATCTCCCTTAAACCCAAGGAATGTCTCAAACGGAATATCAAACCCTTCCTTCATCAGATTCTCACCACATACCGGGCATGCCTTGTCCGGCATATCACACCCTGCCTTTCCGGCATAAGCGCGCACCTCATCTGATGTAAAATCACTGTAATGGCACTTCTTGCAATAGTAATGTGGCGGCAACGGATTTACTTCGGTAATCCCCGCCATAGTTGCAACAAAAGAAGATCCGACCGAACCACGGGAACCAACCAGATACCCGTCCTCAACAGACTTCCAAACCAATTTCTGTGCAATGATATACATAACCGCAAATCCATTCTTGATAATGGACTGCAATTCCTTTTCCAAACGCTCCGTAACCTGAATGGGCAAATCTTCTCCATAGATTGCGTGTGCTTTATCATAGCAGATGTTCGTCAACGTCTTATCAGAATCCTCAATCACCGGCGGACACTTATCGGGGCGTACCGGTGAGATTTTCTCAACCATATCTGCAATCAAATTTGTATTAGTGATGACTACCTCTTCTGCCTTTTCACTGCCAAGATACTGGAATTCCGCAAGCATCTCCTCTGTCGTTCGCAGATAAAGCGGTGCCTGCTCATCCGCATCCTTAAAGCCCTTACCTGCCATGATAATCCTACGGTATATTTCATCTTCCGGATCCAGAAAATGCACATCACAGGTTGCAACAACCGGTTTTCTGAATTGTTCACCCAAGTCAACAATTTTCTTATTAATATCTTCAATGTCCTTCATTGTGGTCAGAGAACTTTTCTCGTCACGCAATAAGAACGCATTATTGCCAAGTGGCTGTATCTCCAAATAGTCATAGAAATTCACAATTCGCGCAATATCTGCATCTGCTTTTTCATCCAAGATTGCACGATACAATTCACCCTGCTCACAGGCAGAACCGATGATCAATCCTTCCCTGTATTTGTTCAGCATACTCTTCGGTATCCTTGGTCTGCTGTGAAAATACTTCAAATGCGACATCGATACAAGCCGATACAGATTGACACGCCCAATGTCATTTTGCGCTAAGATAATCACATGATAGCTCAACTGCTTTTTCACTGACTCTTCTGAAGATGAGCCCAATAAATTAACCTGTTCCAATGTTGTAATATCTTTCTCGGACAGCATCTTTTGAAAACGCAGAAATATCTGTGCCGTGGCATCTGCATCATCTACTGCACGGTGGTGATTTTCAAGTGAAATATGTAATTCCTTTGCTACATTATCCAGTTTATGCTTGCCCAGTTGCGGTAACAACACTCTGGACAATCCAACTGTATCCACAGACGTAAACTCTCGTTCCATCCCAAGCAAAAAGGCATTATGCTCAATAAAGCCCATATCAAAAGCAGCATTGTGCGCCACCATAACCGCACCCTCTGAAAACTCCAGAAAGCGTGGCAGCACTTCATCAATCAAATCTGCGTCCTGCACCATTCTGTCACTAATACCGGTCAACTTTTCAATACGGTACGGAATCGGTGTCTCCGGATTGACAAACGATGAAAATGTATCCAAAATCTTGCCGTCCTTTACCTTGACAGCCCCAATCTCTATAATACGGTTCTTCATTGCAGAAAAACCGGTTGTCTCAATGTCAAATACCACATAGGTATCCTGTAGCGTGTGGGTGCCCGGATTGACGACAATTTCCTTCAAATCATCAACCAGATATCCCTCCATACCATAAATGACCTTGATGTCATTTTCGTCACCTTTATTAATCTTCTGCAACGTATGCAGCGCATCCGGAAATGCCTGTACCACACCGTGGTCCGTAATGGCAATTGCTTTGTGTCCCCAACTCTTTGCCCGCTTAATCAAATCAGATACTTCGCTGACACCGTCCATATCGCTCATCTTTGTATGACAATGAAGTTCCACGCGTTTCTCAGGGCTGTTATCTTTTCTGGAAGTCGTAAAATCTGGTATTTGCTTAATGCCGACAATATAGGAAACAGTCAATTCCTTCACATAACTGTCCATGTCAACAACGCCTTTAATCTTGATGAATCTACCTTCGCCTAATTTATCTTTTAGTTCTTCTGCCTGCTCCGGCTGCGCAAATATCTTTGCTGATATGGTATCTGTAAAGTCAGTCACATCAAAGGTCAGAAGAATTTTCTCATTTTTCAGTTCACGACTCTCACTGCGGATAATCTTGCCGCGAAGCGTCATCTCGCCTACTTCACCGATAATTTGATCCATTGGTATGGCATCATCTTCAAAGTCCCTGCCGTAAATCACATCCGGATTGTCAGACTTCATGAACTTATTACCGCCACGCCTAAATGCCTGTCCACCCTTTGGATAACCTTTCTGTTCCGCATTATAGGTCTTCTTTTGCGGTATAACAGCCGTTGTTTTGGCGTCGCCTTTCGCTTTTGTTGTTCCACCCTTGTTTGCTTCTTTGTTTTCTTCCACATTCTCGTTAGCATCAATAAGGCCATCTGCACGCGCTGAAATAGCAGCAATCTTCTCCTGCATTTTGAGTCCTGCATCTTTCCTTGCTTTACTCGGTTGTGCATCCTTATAGGATATGCGAATATCGGTCTTCAGACCGCATCTGTCATTAATAATCCGCTCAAAGATACCGACAAACTCGTCTGCACGCTTCTGTGCAAGTAGCGAGTCTTCCAATATCATTAACATCACATCTTCTTCCGGATACTCTATCGTTGCATGTGAAAAAAGATTATAAAAAAAATGATTATAATCTTTCAATTCTGTCCGAATACTCTCTCCGTACAACTCCATCAAATTTTGAATGGTATACTGCTCTGACAGCGAAAAGGTGACATTAAGCATGACCTGCAGCTTGGAATTCGGAAATAACTGCTTTGCAATCTCACGTTCCACATCCCGCATGTCGGAATGCGAAATGAGATGATTGCTGGTCAGATAAATCCTTAAAATATCCTTTCTGCTTGTGGAAACCACTCTTGAAACCTTTGTCTCCGAAAACAGTTCGGTCAGTCCTTTATTCAGTTTCAGCGTTACAAATACTTCAAAGAACGATTTGGTCATTGCCAATTCTCCAATTCATACCGCAATACAGAAAGCAGTTCGGCCTCCGGCACTTTTCTGATGATTTCACCCTTTTTAATCAACAATCCTTCTCCAACACCACCTGCAATACCGATATCTGCTTCTTTTGCCTCGCCCGGTCCGTTAACTACACAGCCCATAACCGCAACCTTGATGTCAAGGTCAAAGTCTGCAACCATTTTCTCAACTTCATTGGCAAGTGATATGATATCAATTCTGGTTCTTCCGCAAGTTGGGCAAGATACCACCTCAATTCCGCCCTTGCGCAGTCCCAACGTTTTCAAAATCAGTTTAGCAGATTTCACTTCTTCCACCGGATCTCCGGTCAATGATACCCTAATCGTATCTCCGATTCCTTGATTTAAGATAATTCCAAGTCCCAGCGCTGACTTAATATTGCCTGAAAGCACCGTACCTGACTCTGTAATGCCGACATGCAACGGATAATGCGTCTTTGGAGCCAGCACCTCATGTGCCGCAACACTCATCATGACATCTGATGATTTAATACTGATGACCAGATTGTCATAGCCCATATCTTCAATTAATTTCACTTTATCCAACGCGCTTTCTACGATACCCTCCGCAGTCACATGTCCGTATTTTTCAAGATAGCACTTTTCCAAAGAACCGCTGTTCACACCCACTCTGATTGGAATGTTACGCTCCTTTGCCACATTGACAACAGCCAAAACCTTCTCGGCATCCCCGATATTACCCGGATTGATGCGGATTTTATCTGCTCCGTTCTCCATTGCTGCAATTGCAAGTTTATAATCAAAATGAATATCTGCCACAAGCGGAATAGAAATCTGTTTCTTGATTTCAGAAAATGCTTTAGCGGCTTCTTCCGTCTGTACCGTGGCACGAATGATTTCACATCCGGCAGCCTCCAAACGCTTGATTTGTTCCACCGTTGCCTTGACATCCTCTGTTCTTGTATTTGTCATGGACTGAATTAAAATAGGATTGCCTCCACCGATTTTTCTGTCCCCGATTTGTATGACTTTTGTCTCATTTCTATACATAAAATGCCTCCGCAAATAGGATTAAAAGTTGAAAACCTGCCACCAGATATAGTGGCAGGCAAGTTCATTTCTACATGTTTTAGTCTATCATATGGCACTTTTTCTGTCAATATGGCGAAAGAGCGCAAATGCCCCTGCAAGCAGGATGAAAGCCCCCACGGCAAGCAATATTGCAAACTTCTTTCGGTACACTATTTTTTCTTTTTGTGCATCGCTTTGTTTTTCCTCTGCACTCACTGATTTGGCATCATTTTTACCATCTGTATTTCTCACCGTTTTCTCCTTTATTTTACTCTGTTCTGTCTCCTCGGGATTCATTTGTGTACTTCCAAGCGGAAGCTTTCCGCTTAAAATAGAGACTGCTTCTTCTTTAATAATAAATTTTGCTGATTGAACTGCTGTATTTCCGGCCTCATCCGTTGCCTCTACCCGAATGACATAGTTCCCCGGCTCTGTCACTTTTGTATTTTCGTCAAACAATTCTCCATTCATATAAATATAATAAGAAAATAGTGACATATCCTTGATTTCATTTATGAAATTCTTTGGTAGCTGAAAACCGGTCTGATATGTTTGATCAATGGTATCCAAGTACCCAATCACCGGTGGTGTATCATCAATTGCAAAGTTTCTTGACACCTCAGTCAGATTGCCGCCGGCGTCAATTGTCTGCATATTCATATAATACTTACCCTCTCCTGTCATAATATGCGTGACCTCCGACAAATATCCGCTCCCCACAAAAGTCGGTACCACCACCTGACTAAATGCCCCTTCGCTATTCTGGCAGGTAATTGCAAGTTTTGTCACTAAAGTATCATAGAACAATTCCTGTACAGAAAACAAAATCGGCACTGTTCCCCGTCTCACACTTCCTTCGGTAACACCTGTTATTAAAAGTACAGGTGCTGTTCGATCAATCATAAAATGCAATGTTTTGGCAACTGTCTTGTGCCCTGCTGCATCCTGTGCCGTAACACTCACTGTATAGGAGCCATCCTCTCGAAACACATGTTGCAGTTCGCTCTTGATGTCTTGATTTTTCCACTCACCAATTACGTATGTCTCTTCTTTTCCCGGTACTGACTTTCGCGCGGTAATCAAAACCTGATTATCCGCGTAGAAGGCCTCCTCAACTTCAATACACAACGCCCTTTCCACACAATACCTACCGCCCTGTTCGATGCCGGAAAGACTGATTTGCGGTGCCACAAGGTCCACCCGAAATGACAACGAAAGGGGTGTGCTTTGATTTCCCGCCTTGTCATATGCGTAAATCTGTACGGTATAGTCTCCTTCTTCCGTAAAATTTCTTTCAAATAAACTTTCAACCGCATGAAACGGCAGACAGGCTCTTTCCGAAAACTGCACTGCATCACCCAATCGTCTCGTTATATCGATACAAATATTTGCGTGTTGCCAGATAGCCTCTTGCCCTGTAATCTGCAAATTCTGTATCCTGTCATACCGCTTGCCGTTTTCAATTCCATTCACTGAAACAATAGGTGCCTGCTTGTCCAAGAAGTATGTTCCCTGATAAACACATTCATTACCCGCTCTGTCTGTTGCTTTGATTTCAAACGCTGTACCGTCTGCCGGCGTCTCATTGGTTAACATAAAGTCAATATCCGCACTCATTTTCTGCTCTGTATCCGAATATGACTCTTGCCACAACACTTCATTAGGCCCTAGACACTCTATCTTTTTCAAGCCATATCCCGCATCTGTCACCTGTACATGACATGAAATATCTTCCTTCTGCCACTGTTCTTCTGTCGGTCCGATTGCAATTTCCCCGATTGAAGTTTTTGCCGTCAATACTATTTCAGGCTGCACATCATCGGAACAGATACGATATGCTCGCTCCTTAACAATGCCATCTCCCGATATGGTCTGTCGAAATTTTACCTGACAAGCTTTGTTCATCGAGACTGCATTACTTTCCTTTGAGACCAACACCCATTCATCATATTCCCCCTCCGGTTCATACTTCACGGCATATTCATAGGAACACCCCTGTGTTTCTTCTGTGGGCAGATAAAACTCAACTCCCGTATTTGTATATACATTCTGTTCCTGTGTTTCTTCATTTCCCTCAAATCCCACTGAAATAGGCTTCAACTCACTCCCCAACGCAAAACATAAAACCGTTACCACACACCAAACACCTAATTTATTCAATTGATTCCCTCCTCGGTTTCTTCTTCCCCAATTTCATCACTATTATCTGCCCCGATACTCATTGCCCTGTCAATTGCCACGGCAAGCCTCTGATCTTTTCGTTCCACATTTAATTGAGTTGCTCTCTTACACACCTCTTCTGTTCGCTTAGACAACATATTCACAGTTGGCTCTAAAACCCCTCCCACATCACGATTCTCTTCTTGATTCTCGTATTCACCAATGTCATATAACTGCAACAAATAAGTCAGATAATCTGCATACAATAGCGTACTGTCATAATGTAATCGCAACTCTCCCTCCTTATAACACTCCAACGCCTCATCAACAAGTCCTATCTCTGCGTACAACTGTGCCTGCTGGCAAAACTGTACCTCAGCTTCTTCCGCTGTTAATTGATTCTCACTCAATATCCGTTCTCCATACATGAGTGCTGCTTCCTCATAATGTCGTTTGTCCTGTCCCTGTTCCATTCCAAGTTGTCTGTTCACAGCAAACAATTGAAGATAATACTGATCCTCCAATTTTCTCAAAAACTCCTGTTCCCGCTCTTGCTCCTGTCCCTCTTCCTGCCTGTCGTCCAACCCTGCCGCCTTTGCCTGCAGCAGTTTAATCTCATGGAGTCCACCCTGAAGAAATGTTGACACCTTTAAAAGCGCCTGCATCTCCTCGTTTGTCATTCTATAAATTGAACAGAGTGTGAGCATCGTCTCCAATTGTTTCGGTGTTTGTTTCTGCTCATCAATATAGTTCATAAATTCCTCTAAATTCCTTTGCAATTCTGTATCCTCCTCATTAAATTCAGTTAAGTTGCTGCAAATCGTCTGATAAAACTGTACCTCCGGCACCACATTTTCAGAAACACATTGAAAATACCGAAGTGCCTCCTGATAATCCCTCTGTTCGTGAAAGCAGGCATATCCCGCTCTGTAAAGCAGTTTATCAATATTTTCACAATCATTTGCCGCATCGGTATCATGACCGAGATAATCATCCTGTGTTCCACCATTACCGGCATTCATACTATTAACATCACTTCCAATCGCTAACAGCGCACACCACACACATATGAGCAAGACGGCAATTCCTATCCCTAACACCACCCGTGCCCCATACCCTTGTGACTTGCAATATTTATGTAAACCAATACGTCCTTTCACCCCTCCCAATCTTTCCAACGCATGCACCAATTCTTCCGCACTCTGATATCTCAAATGTGGCTCTCTTTGCGTACACTTCATTAAAATTCTTCCCAGTGCATTCCTCCGTCTGCTCTTTTTCAAGTGTTCCGGTAAACATTCCGTCAAATACTGCAGCGTTTTACCGAGTCCATAGATATCCGTCCGTTCATCAACCGCATGTAACGGACATCCGTTTTGGTCACCAAACTGCTCCGGTGCAGCATAACCATAGGAGCCATACGCTTTTTCTCTCTGAACGCCCTCTCGTAATTCTATGGCAATTCCGAAATCAATCAGCTTAATCTGTCCGTCCGGTTTACGCATAACATTGGAAGGTTTGACATCCTGATGAATCATCGGCGGTTGCAAATGATGCAGATACGACAACCCCTGTGCCAACTGAATGCCCCATTTTATCACGTCATCAAATGTATACCCACTGCATCCACTATGGATGCTCTTGATTGTTTCAAGCGTATCCCCTTCCACATATTCGCTCACCAAATACACCTTGCCACTATCTTCAAACACATCAATCACATACGGAAATAAAGCATAATCAAGCTGCTTCAAAAGAGCGGCCTCATTCCACGCTGCGCCCTCTGTTTCCTTAAGAGCCCACCTTTTTTCAAGCGCCACATCTTCTGTAAGATAAACGCTCCCCGCAGCGCCATGTCCGATTACCTGAATAACCCGATACCTGCCGCCAAGTATTCTGTTTTCATTTTGCACCGAATATACCTTGCCTCCTTTCTGACCGCAACAAACAATCATTCCGAAGCAATCATCCGTATTTCGCACGCATCTCACAACGTACCCATACATCAATTCTTTGAATTTCGGCTGAATCGCCTAAAAGAAACTACAAAAAAATATGAATTAGATAACCTTATGGTATCCTAATTCATATTTTTCGTCAAGAAATATTTTACAGGAATTACAAGAATTGCAATTTGCCTATCTGTTATTGAAATAGTCTCATAATATCGTTGTACATCACAAACACCATTAATATCATCAAGAGTGCAAGCCCTACAAAGTGCACCATGCCCTCTTTCTCCTGGCTGATTGGTTTACGCCTGATTACTTCGATAAAAAGGAATACCAAACGTCCGCCATCAAGTGCCGGTATCGGCAGCAAATTCATAACACCTAGGTTTGCTGATATCAGTATTGCAATATTTAACATCGAAAGAACAACTGCCGAAACTCCTGCCGGAGCAGCTTCCTCATATACATCACCAACCATCTGCGTGATGCCTACAGGCCCTGATACATCGTCCTTTGTAATCTTGCCTTCAAATATCATGCCAATGCTCTGAAGCGTTGATTTAATCCAAAACCGCACTTCATATGCACTGTATTGCAACACCCTAAGCGGAGAACTATCTTTGACATACGCTCCACCGGAAAAGCCATAATAATATCTGTTATCCTCAGCATCAAAGAGCTGATTCATGGTTGTTGTATACTTCTGTCCATCTCTTTCGTAGGTCACTTCCACCGACTCATTTTGGTGTAAAAAGGAATAGAGCGTTACCTCGCGGTATAACTTCACATTTTCATTTCCCATTTTCAAAATCTTGTCGTCGACCTGCAATCCTGCCTCTTGCGCAGGATATCCGTCCATGACACTTCTGAGAATGGGTTCATCATATCCGGATGCCCCAACCACAAACAATGCCATAATAAATGCAAGAATAAAGTTGAAAATCGGACCGGCTGCAATCACTGCAATCCTTGCCCATACACTTGCCTTTAAAAAGGAACTTTCCTCCGCCTTCTCAGGGTCCTCATCATCAAAAATACAGGCCCCGCCAAACGGAATGACCTTAATGGAATACTTTGTTTCATTCTTGGTAAAGCCAATCAAAGTCGGACCAAACCCAATGGAAAATTCCTTAACTGCTATTCCATTCATCTTTGCCAACAGAAAGTGTCCCAGTTCATGTACAATGACAATGATACAGAACATAATAATTGCGATTGCTATTTTCAATTAATTCCACCTACTCTCAATCAATTCATAAGTTTCCGCTTCTGTCGCGAGAATCTCATCCACACTCGGCTCACTCATGCAATGATGTCTGCTCATTGCTTCTTCGATGATTTCCGGTATATTCAAGAATCCAATTCTTTTGTTCAGGAATAAACTAACTGCCTTTTCATTTGCCGCATTATATACCGTCGGCATGGAACCACCTGCCGTAGCAGCATCATATGCCAACTGCAGCCCACGAAATGTCTTTGCATCCGGTTCTTCAAAGGTCATCTGTCCCAACTCAAAAAAGTTAACACGCTTGCCTGCAAGCGGCTTTCTCTCGGGATAATAAATTGCATATTGTATCGGAAGTTTCATATCCGGTGTGCCCAGTTGTGCCATAATGGCACCGTCTACATACTGCACCATGGAATGAATAATGCTCTGCGGATGAACCACAACCTGTATTCTGTCAAGACCTACTCCAAACAGCCACTTTGCTTCCATGACCTCAAGGCCTTTATTGACAAGTGTTGCCGAATCAATCGTAATCTTACGCCCCATCGACCAATTTGGGTGCTTCAGAGCATCTTCCACCTGCATCGTTGCAAGTTCTTCCCGACTCTTACCACGGAACGGTCCACCCGATGCTGTGAGCAATATCTTATCTGCCTGTGCCGGATTTTCTCCATGTAACGACTGAAAGATTGCACTATGCTCACTGTCAACCGGAAGAATTGGCACTCCGTGCTTTGCCGCTAAAGGCATAATAATATGTCCCGCAGTTACTAATGTCTCTTTATTTGCCAGCGCAATCTGCTTACCTGCCTCAATTGCTGCAATCGTTGGACGAATTCCAATCATACCAACAATTGCCGTCACTAACATATCAACTTCATCCAGTACGGAAACTGCAAGCATACCTTCCATTCCGGCATACACCTTTACAGGCAAATCCGCAACATTGTCACGCAATGTCTTTGCCGCTGCTTCATCCCAAACTGCCACAACCTTCGGAGCAAATTCACGAATTTGTTCTTCCAAAAGTTTGATGTTACTGCCGGCTGCCAGCCCAACAATCTGAATATCATCATTTTCTCGTGCTATCTCCAGGGTTTGCGTCCCGATAGAACCGGTTGAACCCAATACAGAAATCTTCTTCATCTGCTCATCCTTTATCACTGTACCTCTATAATTGTACCATAATGATTGCCAGGAAATAAATCATCGGCGCTGTAAAGATAACGCTGTCAAAGCGGTCCAATATCCCACCATGCCCCGGTATGATTTTCCCGTAATCCTTAATCTCATAATTTCGTTTAATGGCAGAAGCCGCCAAATCACCTATCTGTGCCACAATTGCACCAACCGCGCCAATCAGCACAAACACCGGTACAATTGCCTGTTCCTGCATCACCTTTTCTACCAAGAAGAATGCAAATAAGCCTGCTACAATTGCTGCACCAACCACGCCGCCGATAGAACCTTCAACTGATTTGTGCGGGCTTAATTTCGGTGCCAGTTTATGCTTGCCAATCAGTACACCTACACAGTATGCACAAGTATCATTCATCCACGAACTGATAAAAATCAGCCAGACAATATACTCCCCATGCGGAAGCATTCTGGTCAGATAAATAAACGACATCAGAACCGGTGCATAAACAATCCCATAGAATGCCGCCATCAACTGACGAGCATGGTATTTAGGAAACGTAAATACATACACAAACATCAAAGTAATCAAAAGCGTAATCAACGTCAATAAAAGATAGAGTTCATTTACCGGAGATACAAGAATGGCATAATAAACAACCACACCAATCAATCCAACTACTTCAAAAGCATTGATTTTCTTAGGTTCCTGTGTTGTCACACCGGTTGCCCTGTAGAATTCATACATTGCAATCAAGGAAATCACACAAAGTGCAGCCGCCAACACAATGCCACCCTTCATCATCAAACCCAGTGTCAATAGTACAATCACAATCCCACTGATTAATCTCGTCCGGAACATACTCCATCTCCTCCCGTTTATATCTCTATTCTCTAACCTCGCCAAACCTTCTGTCTCTACTATTATATACCTCAATCGCCTTAATTAGTTCCTCTTTTGAAAAATCAGGCCAGTGCACATCTGCAAAATAGAACTCCGCGTACGCAAGCTGCCACAACAGAAAGTTCGATATTCTTTGCTCTCCGCTTGTCCGAATGAGCAAATCAGGATCAGGTAGTCCTGCCGTATCTAAATATCCTTCCAGACACTCTGCCGTAACCTTATCCTTTGATATCTTTCCGTTTTCTCTGTCTTCTATCAGGTGATTAACCGCACGTAAAATTTCATCTTTACTTCCATAATTAAGCGCAATTTGAAAATGTAGTCCGTCATTGTCCTTCGTTGCCTGTTCCAACTCCTCAATACGCTCTCTGATATCCGCATCCAATCCGGTTTTGTCTCCCAGTACTCTGACGCACATCCGGTTCTTGGCTGCTGTCTTGAGACAAGTCTTCATATAATTACGAAGCAACTTCATCAGTGCATCTACTTCTTCTTTTGGTCGGTTCCAGTTTTCAGTGGAAAATGCATAAACCGTTAGATACTGCACGCCCATTTTATATGCTTCCTCGCATATCATTTCAACATTCTTACTGCCCTGCGCATGTCCGTAATTGCGTGGCATCCCCTTACTCTTTGCCCAACGACCGTTACCGTCCAATATAATTGCGATGTGATTTGGAACATTCATAATATAGACTCCCGTTTATCTCAAAATGAAGGGACACGACTCACTCTGTCATGTCCCCCTTTATTCACTTCAACTGTTCTGCTTTAAACCTTCAAGATATCCTGTGACTTTTCTTCTACTAACTTATCAATATCCTTAATAAACTTATCCGTCAACTTTTGAAGCTGATCTTCAAGATCTTTCACTTCATCCTCAGAGATATCTGTCTTCGGCAATTTCTTAAATGCTTCATTACCGTCTCTTCTTGTATTTCTGATAGCAACCTTACTTGCCTCGCCCTTTTTCTTAACATCCTTAACCAAATCTTTTCTGCGTTCCTCGGTCAGTTCCGGAAATACCAGACGAATGGTCTGTCCGTCGTTGGTCGGATTAATGCCGATGTCTGATGTCTGGATAGCCTTCTCTATTTCTTTTAAGAGACTCTTCTCCCACGGTGCAATCTGAATCAATCTCGGTTCCGGCACGGTAATATTACCTACCTGCTGTATCGGTGTCGGTGTTCCGTAATAATCTACTCTGACCTTGTCCAATACATGTGGATTGGCACGTCCTGCTCTGATCGTTGCAAAATCTGCTTCCAGAAATTCATATGTTTTTTTCATTTTCGCATCATACTGTTCAATTCTCTCATTCATAAATCCACTACCTCCCTATACCGTAATTCGAGTTCCCGTAAATTGACCCTTCATGGTATTCACAATACTGTTATCCTCCGAAAGTCCAAACACAATCATTGGCATCTTGTTCTCCATTGCCAGAATAGAGGCTGTCAAATCCACTACCTGTAACTGCTTGTCAATCACTTCCTGTATGGATACCTCATTGTACTTAACTGCCGCAGGGTTCGTTCTCGGATCAGAATCATAGACTCCGTCAACTGCCTTGGCAAGTAAAATGGCTTCTGCCTCTACCTCAACAGCCCGCAACACAACACCGGTGTCCGTTGAAAAATAAGGATGTCCGGTACCGCCTGCAAAGAACACAACCATACCACGTTCAAAATACTTCACTGCTCGGTCCTTTGAAAACAACTTCGTAAATGCCCCACATTCAAACGGTGTTAAAATCTCTGTACTCATACCAACAGAGCGAAAAATCTCGGATACATAAATACAATTCATCACCGTTGCCAGCATTCCGATTTGATCGGCCTTTGTTCTGTCGATATTCTCACTGGTACGTCCTCTCCAGAAATTACCGCCACCGATGACCACACCGATTTGTATACCTTCATCAACCAAAGTCTTGACCTGTTTTGCAACACCACGTACCGTTGCTTCATCAAATCCGGTCTTTTTATCTCCTGCCAGTGCTTCTCCGCTTAATTTCAATAATACTCTCTTCATACCAAAAACCGCCTGACTTATCTTATTTTTTTGCCTTAGAGTCTTTTTCATCCTCAAAGAAGTTTGTAGGACTCACATCTGCGTAGCACTGTGAACACATACCTTCAATGACTGCACCGTTATTAATCTGAATAGATTTGCTCTTAATATTACCCATGATAATAGCGGTGGTATCCAAAATAACCGGACCCTGTACATCAATATCACCCTTAATTGCACCTGCAAGAACTGCTGATGTAGCCTTGATATTTCCCTTTACAACTGTATTCTGTCCAATCTTCACGGAACCAAGACTTGCTATCTCACCTGTAATCTTAGCAGCATCTGCAAATACCTCAGCTGCCTTTGAATCTCCATTAATAACACCTGTTATTACAAGTTTTCCTTTGATATCCAGATTACCCTGAATACTTCCTGTTACTTCCAGAGAACCTTCTGTCTTGATATCTCCCTTGACTTCCATGCCAAGTGTTATCACACCCGTCTCGTCCGTGGCTGCGCTTTCATTTGTAAATGTTGCTCTTTCCTCATCCATTATCCTTGTAACCTCCTGTTCGATGTACTCTGTCTCTTTTTCTTGTGTCTCTTCCAACTCTTCAATGAATTCTTCATGCTCCTCAAATACTGTTTCCTCTATGATTGCCGCAGGTTCTTCTATTGCAGGTTCTTCTACTGCGGTTTCCATAGATACTTCCGATTCTTTCTCCGTAAAAGTCTCTTCTGCGAATGCCTCTTCAATCACTTCTTCCTCCGGCATTGCTTCTGATGAAGTCTCAGCCGTCAGACTATCCAAATCCATATGTTCAATGTTATTAAGCATCTCTTCAATGCTCGGCTCCGAAACATCATTGTCCTCAGTCAGTGTATCCACCATCTGTACATCATCTGCCACTTGGTTTTTGTCTTCCGGCATCAATTCATTCACTGCTTGTGATAAATCATCCTTAAAATCTTTGAAAAAACTCATTTTTTCCTTCCTCCTTCACTTTTATAGTATTTTTATGATTATCTCCTGTGTGTTTCTATTCCAAAATATGCTGTATTGGCATCGTATCTTCATCAATGGCACAAATGGGAATCCCCCGTTCCTGCAATGCTTCAATGATTTCAGGTAATGCCTCCAATGTTGTTGTCTTATCACCGATATCATGCATCAAAATCATTGTTTCTTCATTTTCTTCTATTCCGTATAACGCATTTTGCACAATTTCGTCTTTGGAAAGCAGATGCGCAGATGCATCTCCTGAGGATATATTCCAATCAAAATATGTAATGTCCTTCGCATTCAGATAATCGATGAAGAATTCCATACTAATCGGTGAAACCGTATTAGAACTTCCTCCCGGAAATCGATATACCTTTGGAATAACGCCCGTCTCCTCATAGAGCTGGTTCTCAAGTTTATTCAAATCCTGTGCAAATGCTTCCTGAGATTGATAGATATCTTGATATTTATGAGAATAGGAATGCATACCGAGTGTATGTCCTTCCTCTACAATCCGCTTATACATCTTAATTAATTCCGGATTGTCTGTTCCGATGACAAAAAAAGTTGCTTTCACGTTATACTGTGCCAGCACATCCAAAATATCATCCGTCAAGAAACTTGGTCCGTCATCAAAAGTCAGATAAACCTTCTTCGGCCAGTTGTTCACAACTGTGTTGTCAGATATCGTAGATACCTTAGGCTCTTCTATCAATGTCATCTTGGCCAGTTGTTGTTCAAAATCCTCGCGACTATGTGTAACCGCCTGATCTGTCTCAGCATTTACTGTATCGTCTTTCTCTGCCGTCTCGACCTTAGTCCCTACTGTCTCTTGGGGCCCCGCCGCTGCCATAATTGCCGCTTTCTCTCTTGATATCTGATATAACTCATCCACCTGTTCTTCTAAGGTCTGAACCCTGTTCAGTAAATAAATACATAAAAGAATGGGCAAAATGATAATCACAAAAAAAAGAATGATAATGCCTCGCTTTATCAATTTCACACGGGATTTTCTCTGAGCGGAACTATCCGCTTGTGTATTGCTCATTACGGTACTACTCCTTCGTAACCCTCATACAATACATTCTACCACAACTCTAGATAATGGAAAAGTATTTTATATTTTATTTTCGCAACTTTTTTGACGCTGCATCAGAACCGCCATAACAACGGCTGTAATGATAAATGCCACCCCGCCGATACACCCCATCGGAGCCGGTCCAATAAAATTATTGCCGCCGTCACGGGTGAAATAAATTGCCGTAGAGGCAATTCCGTTTAGCGCTGCATGACCTATGATTGCCGGAATACAACTTCCCGTCTTAAGCGTCAGAAATGAAAAAATACATCCCATAACAATGCAGAAAATACACATGGCAAAAATTCCAAGATAAGGATACCCTGCGTAGCCCAAGCCATAATTATGTCCCATAGCAGTCAACGGCGCATGCCATAGCCCCCAAATAACACCCGTTATTAAAACCATCGGTATGAATCCCATCTTTTCTTTCATCTTGGGCACAAAATATCCTCTCCAACCCCACTCTTCACCAAAGCAGAAAATACAGTTCAACACAGGAGCCAGCAAAACAGCTGTAATCACCTGACTGATTATCGTAATCTGAAGCTGTGAAACGGTGTATTCAAGACCTTGTGCCTGATACATATCCAGCGTATAACTCATGTTGATATCAAATGATTTCGGAAAAACCAAAAAGTAGACCAAAGCACCTAATAATGTCAGCACCGCAGGCCCAAACCATGCAATCAAATAGTACTTTATATTTCCTTTCAAATTGGGTTTCAGCCAGTGGTTTTTAAAGCCCTCTTTCGTCACAATACGCGTGAACAAAACCCCAAGTGTCGGTATCAACATCACACCTGCTGTTGCTAACTGTGCAATGACATTCATCGTAGTATCTGTAGAATTAATCAAATTTCTGATGACTCCTATTTCAATTGCGTAAGTAACCACAAACGTAAATGCCAGAAAAATAACAATTCTTTTTGTTTCCATTGATTTTGTTTGTTCCATAATACTCCTCTTACCTCCTTATTAGGCGCTGTGCAATTGTATCATACATAATATCCGCTTCAATCGGATTCGTAATATGTGCATTCATTCCTGCTTCCTGCGTCATATCCTGATCATTCGTAAATGCATCAGCCGTCATTGCAATAATCTGAACAATTGCAGCGTCCTTTCTGTCAAGCATACGAATTTTCTTTGTTGCTTCAATACCATTCAAAATCGGCATTCTGACATCCATCAAAATGACATCATAATATCCGTTCTCTGAAGTTGAAAACTTCTTCACGGCTTCCATCCCGTTTTCTGCAGTGTCAATGATGCAGCCCACCTTCTCTAGCAACTTCATTGCAACCAAAGTATTGATTTCATTATCTTCTACCAACAGAATATGAATCCCTGCAAGCACGGATATTCTTTGACAATCCGGCTTGACCGTTCTTCACTCTTCACATTGATACAAGCATACAATTCTACTACAAATTCAGTTCCTTCTCCGATTTTACTGGACACACGAATGGTTCCTCCCATCGCTTCCACCAGTCTTTTAGCTATTGCAAGACCAAGTCCGGAGCTTTGTTCATTGGTATCATTCTTCATTCTTTCCTGTGAAAACGGTTCAAAAATCTCTTTTAAGAACTCCTCTGACATGCCTCTTCCGTTGTCCCTCACGATGAAGCGTACCCCGTTCTTATCATTTTCATCGGATATCTTCTGTTCCAAAAATTCCACACGTCCGCCACTATCAGTATACTTCACGGCATTGGATAATAAATTAAAGAACCCTGACTGAATCTAAGTTTATCAACCAGAATTGAGCCAATGCCTGCATCCATCTTGAACACAAAATCAAGATCCTTGGCATCCATAAGCGGTTGTATCACAGTCTTGACATTCCTTGTAAATTCCTCAAGCGTATACGGTTCTTCAAATAAATCTATCTTTCCGCTCTCTATTCTGCTGATGTCGAGAATATCATTAATCAATCCCAGCAGAAAATGACTTGAAGAATCAATATTGTCCAAGTATTCTTTGAGTTGTTCAATATCCTGCTCATCTTTTGCAAGACGAACCATGCCGATAATCGCATTCATCGGTGTACGCATATCATGACTCATACGTGAAAGAAAATCACTCTTTGCCTGATTTGCCTTATTGGCAGTATCAACAGCATCCTGCAATACCTGCTTACGTTGTTCCTCATCCTTAATGATATCAGTAATATCACGCCTCAAAAGAACAATGTCTTCTTTTCTGTTATCCAGATAAAAAGCATGCGTACGTTTTCGTACAATTTGATTTGATTGATTCTTTACCTGATACGCATATACGGCAGCCACATCTGTTTTTAGTGCCTGCACCAAGCCGTCCAACATAATGAACTTCAGATAATCGTCTTGTTCTTCCGGCAAAATTCTCGGAAGATTATATTCGACAATATACTTGTCATAATGAAAGATTTGCCCTTCCTCTAAATTGCTGAAATCTTTCCTGGTCTTTGCAAAATGCGCCAGCCCACTCTTCACATTCACAATAACAACCGATTCAAATTCTTCATCAACAATAGTGCCTAATGCAATCTGATTTTTCTTTGGCATATCAATATTTTTAATATAGAGGAATGCAATGGCATCTTCCGTGTCAGGACTCTTCATCATTGTTGCATACGCCCTCACCCAACGCGTACCGGATTTCGACATAATACGACGATATTCCAAGCTGACATTTGTCTCGCCATGTTGATATGCTTCATATAGTGCATCTGTAAATATTGTATTTTTTGCGACTTTTCTGTCCTCTTCTACTATGTTTTCCAATATTCTGTTTTCTATATCGTCATTTACAACCGAGCCTGCCTCCAAACCGGAAACATCATTCACAATGGATGAGTACTCGGTAATCAGTCGATTGCTCAAGTTAATCTCGTAATAGATAATAGAATCACGAAGCAGACCCTGTCGCAATTTCAGTTCATGTGCATATCTGCTCTTCGTCTTATTATATTCTGCTTTCTGCTCTGTAATATCATACATAACCGACAGCAAAATATGATTGCCGAAGCCTCCCATACTTGTCACTGTACTATTGCACCGAATGCTAATAATTTCACCGTCACGTCTGATACAACGATACTCATAAACAGTAGACCCCTGCGTCTGCATGGCTTCTCTGATTGCCACCTTTATTCTGTCTAAATCCTCCATATAAACCGCATCAAATACATTATCCAGCTCCTCTTCATACTGCTCCCTTGTATATCCGAGTATATGATAGAACTGATCATTGGCAAATACAAACCGCACTTCACCGTCTTCATCAATCGTGACTGCCGTAACACCGCTGTTGATGTGATCCATAATGGTCTGTAACATCTCTTTTGTTTCATATTCTCTCTTTTCAGCCACACGTTGCGATGTAACATCATTGATGGTTCCGTAAAGTAACAGATGTTCGCCTGCTTTTGCAATTGCCCGCACCGTTACATACAGATAAGTCTCCCCCTGTCGGTTGGGTAGATCACTCAGTTTCACCTCACAGGAAGATTCATTCCACCCCTCAATGGCATTCCGAATATTCTGATGAAGTTTTTCTAAATTCTGCGCATCCATAAACTGCGCAATATCAATCTTCAAAGCTTCTTCTATTGCACTTTCGACACCGGATATCTCTGTTGCATATCTTTTGTTAACGCGCAGTATTTCAAGTTTACCGTGAAAATATTCAAAGATGCAGGCACCACCGACATAACTGTTGAAAATGATTGTATCCAGCGATTTCGGGTTCCAAAATGTATTTTGATCCAATGTTTCTACTGTCTCAAGCGCAAGCTTTCTCTCTTCCTTCACACATGAAGCAGAAAGCTGCACATATTCCTGTACATTCATCGGTTTTGCGTAAAGATAACCCTGTACATAACAACACCCGATTGTACATAGATAGTCTGCCTGCTCCATTGTTTCAACACCCTCTGCAATCACAGACATACCAAGCCACCGTATCATCCTAATGACAGATTCTATAATATTACCGCCGCGATCCGAATTGTTCTCATCCTCCAAAAATTTCATATCCAGCTTCACCACTTGAGCCGGAACGTCCTTCAGCGTATTCAGCGAAGAATAACCGCTTCCGAAATCGTCTATTTCAACTGTGAATCCAAAATCAACCAATGCTTTTACAACATCAATAATCTGTCCGGTTGATTGTGCAAATGCTGATTCAGTCATTTCAAGACGCAGTAAATCAACCGGAATATGATATTTCTCAATCAAGCCGGTCAACTTATCATATAAATCATCGCGGAAAACATCATATCTTGAGATGTTTACAGACACCGGAAGTGGCTCAAGCCCCTCATCAATCCAGCTTCGTAACAGAATACAGACCTGTTCCCAGATGTATTTATCCATTTCATAGATAAAGCCGTTTTTTTCAAACACCGGGATGAACTCTCCCGGAGAAATAATGCCCTTTTTCGGATGACGCCATCTCACCAATGCCTCCGCACCAATCAAAGCACCTGTTGCATGATTATACTGTGGCTGCAGCCATGTCTCAAACTGTCCGGCTGTCAGCGCAATATTCATCTCGCTTGTAATTTCCTGATCATGCAGAATACGCTCTCGCATGGATTCATCAAAATAAGCAACATGAACATCATAACGTCCCTTAATGGATGCCTTGGCAATTAACGCTCTGTCATACATTGCATTTGCTGAAAGAGATAAATCCTCTGCAATATATCGTCCTGTACTGAAGGTAATCGGCATAATAGAGCCATCCAACGCAATCACTGCATTCCACATCTTCTTAATCGGTTCCGTATCAATATGACACGCCGGATAAATAAGTGCAAAATTATCTGCCGTAATGCGACAACAAATACCTCCCAAAAGCTCCACTCCGTCATGAATGGTATCTGCTATAAACTTCAGTACCTCATCGCCCTTGTGATTGCCATATTGGTCATTGATTACCTTGAAATTATCAATATCAAAACCAACCATAACATAGTATCCGGCTTCCTGTTCCCTAAGCATTGCAGTCGCCTTTTCAAAAAAGGTACTTCTACTGTACAAACCGGTCAAAGCATCATGCTTGGTTGCATTGATGATTGCTGCCGTTTCGCGCAGTTTAATCGTATTACGCAGACGATGCTTGATAATCTGTGGATTATATGGTTTTATAACAAAATCCTTTGCTCCCAGCGAAAGAGCCTTTACTTCAGCGCCAACATCTGTGCTTGCAGTGGTCACAATCACAGGTATCCGTGACAATGTTTCATCACTGCGCATTTCCTTTAACACACCATAACCGTCCAAAACAGGCATAACAATATCAAGAAGAACAGCTGAGATACGCTCAGAATCCTGTTTCATTAACTCTAGCGCTTCTCTTCCATCTGCCGCTTCCAATACTTCATATTCATCAATCAATATCTCCCGAAGCAGTTGACGATTGATATCATTATCCTCTGCAATCAGCACACTTCTCATCCACGTACCCCATCAATTCGTCTGACAATTACTATTCCACCTTAAATGCCGCGATTTCTGTCTTAACACCATTCATATTTTCATCCAGATTATTTGCAGTTTCACTGAGTTTCTCCACGCTGGATAATAACTGTGTGGCCATCTCATGCACATGCTCCGAACTGCTTGCCGTTTCTTCGATAATAGCAGAAATATTGTTAACCGCATCCACTGTTTCACGTCGTTCTTCATCCGCTGATTCTGTACTGCCCGCAATCTTCTTTAAGTTTACGAACAACTCTGACATCTGTTCATTCATGCCTCTGAATACTTCAATCACCTCATCAACTGCCTGTGTCTGAAGTTCTACCATGGATTCTGCATCCTTGGCACTCTGCACACTAATCGTGGTCTGAGCGCTGATATTATCTACTTTATTCCTAATCTCATTGGCAGCACCGTTTGAATCATCCGCCAATTTCCTGATTTCTTCCGCAACCACTGCAAATCCTCGTCCGGCTGCTCCTGCCCTTGCTGCTTCTATGGAAGCATTCAAGGAAAGCAAATTGGTCTGCTCCGAAATATCATTAATGGTACCGACAAAAGAATTAATTGTTTCTAACTCTTCCCGCAGATTTTCGATACGATTACTTACCTGCGCGGATATATCGGAAGTTTCTCTTGCACGGTCAGACAATACCCTGACAATTTCCATACCCTGATCAATCATCTTTTCTGTACGGTCAGCCAGGCTCTCAACTGCCTCAACCATTTGACTGATATCCTTAATTTTATCTGATAAGGCACTTGTCTTTGACACACATTCCTCTGCATGTTCTGCTTGTTTTGTCATTCCCTGACTGATTTCATCAATTGCCATTGTAATATCTTCAGAATAATTATGCATGTCTCCTGAAGCTGCATATACAGCATTTGCTGATGTCTCCAACTGTTCCACCGTATCCGTCAGCCTCATAACAAGCTTCTTATTATTCTGTATCATGTTAGAAGCTGTCTTTGCAAGCGATTGAAACTCATCATGTCCCTGCACCTGAACCTGAACCATCAAATCGCCCTCTGCTACTTCATTCAATCTCTTCGAAATACGGTTCATATTCTTCTGAATACCAAAGGTAATCATAGAGCCAATCAATACCGCAATAATCGTCGCAATAATAACGAGTGTTATTGTAATTGTTTTTATTGTTTCAGCCTGTCCGGTCACAACATCCAACGGAATTAAAGAACAGAAAGAGACACCTGAAACTGCGCTTCTTGAATAAATGTACAAATAGTCCTGTCCGTTAAATGTTACCTCGCCGGTGCCACTCAATTCAGCAGCAGCCTTGCTTTCCTCATAGAACGCTTGCCCTGCAAATACCGATTCTCCCGCCGTAAGCTGGCTGGTTTGTCCTTCTTCCAGATTTTCTCTGATAATTTCCTTACCATTTGCTGTTACAAAGCCTGTGATACTTTTGCTTCCAAAATCCATGTCCTCCAAGATGCCGTTCAGAGCATCTTCTTTCACATCAATTACAACATAGGCAAACTTCTTACTGCTTGGCATCTGATAAGACATAAAATAGTCATCGCCCGACTTTCCAATATGCTCATCCAAAACAGCATGATCGTCTATCCATTTGTCCGGAGTACGGCCATCTGTAGAAGTCTCCATCATCTTAGCGTGATAGTCATCATAGATACCATCAGGCTTATCAGATGTTGCCGTTGTAATAATCGGAATACCTGCCTTTGTCACAAAATAAATATTACTGATAAATGGATTGGAAGTCTGTGCCGCCATAATAGTGACTCTTGTATCTGTAATAAATGTAGACTGCGCCACAACATCATTCTTCATCATTCCAATCGAATAAGTCTCCAAATTACTGTCAAATGCATATTTCAGCGCTTCTGCCTGAATGTATGTACAGCTGACATCCAAATAGTCCATCGCCATATTGGCCGTTTGCTGTGTAGACTCCTGAAACTTTTCGCTCATTCCTTCAGCCGCATAATGATATGCTGTTGAACCAACCGCAATCATAAATGCAATCGGTACCAGAAAACACACAAATATCTTATTTCTCAGACCAAACAGCATAAATTTACTCTTCGTCTTTGTAACCTTCTGGTTTTTCGGCTTCTTAAGGTTTTTTGTTGTCTTTTTCATGCTGTACCTCCCTTAATTCTCTTACGCTGGTTATATTATAACATATTTTTGCGATTCAGATATAGTTTAATCCTATAAATTGGATATGCACGTTTTTTCTGTTTCTTTAATTCTGCCAAAAGCAGTTTTCGACTGTTTGCAATTACAGAAAGCAACTCCTCTTTGACTTCTCTTTTGCCATATAAAAGTTCTTCATAATAACCAATGAACAAAAGTGTTTCCTGACTCACATCATCATCCATTGCCCATACAGCCCTGCCTCCAAACTCCTGTAACGTTTCTGCTGCCCTTCGCTCATACCCAAGCATCGCTAAAATTTGCAGGTTCTTATTGACTTGAATTCTGTATTTTTCCAAAAGACTCTGTCGCTTGTATCGATATCTTCCTACCAGCCCATCAACTACCAGCATAATCAAGCAAACAAGCAACACCAGAAGTACTGTATACAGAAGAATCGTTCCAAATAATTCTCCTGTGCCATCTTCCTGCTCCGGCAGTTTCTCTAATTCCTGTACTTCCGTAACTGTCTCCGGTTGATTATCTTCTTCCCAATAATGCGTTCCTGCCCCTGCTCCTGCTACAAGGTTTTCATCGCTTTCCGTACCTGCCTGCATTTCCCACGGCGTATACCGTATTCTGTCATATCCCGGTGTCGGTTCAAAAGGTATCCACCCAACATCATCAATATAAACTTCCGGCCACGCATGTGCCATTGCTGATGATACCGCTTTTTCTTCATCCTTCTTAATCGGAACACAAAATCCCTGCACATATCGCGCCGGTATTCCCTCTTCCCATGCCAAAAGTACAAAAGCAGTCGCAAAATAAGTACAATATCCTTCTTTACTTTCCAATAAGAAATAATCCAGAAATTCTTCTTGATTGTTAACCGTCTCCGGCAATTCTCCGATTTGTTTACTATAAGTAAAACCGGACAATGCACGCTCAATGGCTTTTAGCCTTTCAACATCTGTTTCTGCTCCCGTTGTAACCTCACTCAAATAGTCTTTTACATCGTCAGAGAGCGTAACATCATGCAGATAGTGCTCATAGATTTTTTGCTTGTGCACTTCCATATCTGCTCTGTCAATCACTGAATTATCACTATATTTGTATCTCTTTTTTAAATCCTTCCAGACTCCTTCATCCTCAGAACGCTCTGCCTCCAGAAAGTGATAAAACTCCGGATGATCTACATTCATTTGATAATATTGCACATCATATCCGGTTCCATAACCTGCCTTCTCATCTAAAACAAAGTTACCACCTTGTTCATGAAACGGCAGTTTACTGTTTCTGTCCCAGACAGTAAACGTTTTCAGCGGTGCAAACAGATAGCCGGTTTTAATATAACGATATCTGATTTGTATGGTGGTACTGTATACATAGTTTCTGAAATGTTCACTCTCATAACAATTAACGGCATATATCGTTTCCAAGGTATCTAAAAGTCTTTCTTCCTCAGTACTTTCATTCTCGGCTATCCATTCTCTGCCGTCAAACGCATCAAACACCTTTCCTGTCAAATAAACATTGGTCATGAGCCCTGTCTGTCCCTTAACCGTCATGACTTCTTTGTCACTGTCTGTAATCCCGCCTCTTAAATCGCCATCCTCGGAAAAGCCACTCATGGTCATGCCAAAGTCTTCACCGTCAGCCTGCAGAAAGTTGTAACTAAACATCGTCAATCCTTCAGCAATATGATGATATGCATCTTTGACAAATTTCCAATCATACGGCTTCTTTGGTGCCGGAAATATCCCCATCATAACCGTAAAAGCGATGATAAACGGCATAATCCACAGCATATATGCTTTGATTCCGCCACTCTTTGTCTTCTTCCATCTGCTCTGAACCATTTCCACATAAACAATCAAACAATAGCACAACGCAAAAATCACACAACTATGTGACACCGCATTATCAGAGAATAGTTGAAACGCAAGCCACAGCAAAATGATTCCGCCGCTTACCTTTCGAAACAACGAATAACGTTCTGCCACACCTTCAATGAAATAGCCTAAAATGCTTATTAGCCCTGCCTGTATCACTTCATAAAGCCCTATCCACTCTTCCTTCCAGGATGTACCATTTGTCAGCCAATTGATATAATTGCCTGCAAAACGAAGACTTTCGTTTAACCCCATCACCATAACGGCAATGAGCAATCCACCTACAACGCCACAAATCAATAAAGTACGGCCTCGTAATTTCAAATGAAAGATACCGGTCAGCACCACAATCACAAGGCATACCATGAGCAAATGTCCGACAGAAGGCTCTTTAATCCCCCACACCGTGCCTGTCGCAAATAGAATAAAACAGGCCAGAACACCTGCATTCAGAATACGATATAAATAATTGACCGCTACGCCGAATTTTTGTTCCATCATAATATGCCCTCCAACTCGGCTTCCACGGGAATCACCACGATTTTGGTTCGTTCACCGCACTGTTTCAGATACTCCTCCATATTTTGGTCGGTAATGACATAAATCACCGTTGCAACCCCAGAATCAGCCAATTGCTCTGCCATACCAATAATTTCGGCATTCATTTCGTGGAATACACACAATACAAGACGGCTCTTATAAAGTTCGCCTTGTTGCAATGCCTGATCAAATATTGCTGTCGGATTTTCCTCTTTATCAAATACCACCTCTGACAGTTCCGTATAAATTGCATCAAAACTCTTAAGTCCCTCTACTCGGCTTCTCTTCATTCCTCTTTGTCCGTACAGTACAGATAGCGGCATGTTCTTTTCTGCAAAGAAAAGACCCAGAGCCAGCACTGTCTCCAGCATTTTATTTTCCAGTGGCAGAAACATCTGAATATCCTTATCATAGCGTTTGGTATCAAATAGAATAGAGATACCCTGCTTTTCTTCACCAATCAGATTTCTGGTTTTGAGTTTCCCTTCCTTTGCTGATGCTTTCCAATGTATCTGTTTAATGGCGTCTCCCGCCATATAATCTCTGACTATAATATCCGGTTCCGTTCGTTCTGTCTGGGACTCCTTTTGCAAAAAAGCCATAATTTCCGAGATACTGCCCAATGCTTCCAAATGAACCAGTTTCGGCAACACACGTGCTTTTACGGAACCCGGAACTTTATAGGTCATTCTAATGAGTTTCAGAAAATCCGTTACAATCAGTTCCTTGACTCCAACTTCATACTCTCCCCGATATTTGCATATAAGCTTTGTATCATAGCGGAACTGGTCGCCCGGAAGTAATTCATATTCTATATCATCCGGCAGATTCTCCACAAATGAAAATGAGGAATACAGCCTTACACTAATCCCTGCAATGGCACAAAAACCATCATTTTGCAACGTAAAATAGAACGGTACTGCCTCACCGCATACCGTATTTCTACTCTCCAATTTCTGATAGATTCTGAAACAAAGATAAACACAAACAAGATAAATAAATGAAATAACAGGTATCAAAGTCATTCCGAAAAAGAATCCATAACTGATTGCGCCACCGTAGAAACTGATGGCAATCAAAGACAACACCCACAAAGCAATAAATATCCCTCTGCGTACTTTCATTTTGCTACTCCTCTTTTAATCTAGCCGCCTAATTGCCCTGTTCTCAAACCGGTATCTTTGCCTTTACAATTAAACTATTCAATATGTTAGCCGGATCTTCCTTGCGGATTCTCGACTCTGAAGTCAGTGACAATCTATGTAACAGCACTTTCATAGCAATTGCCTTGACATCATCCGGTTTCACAAAATCACGTTCTTCTAAAAATGCCTTTGCCTGTGCGCTTCTGACCAATGCTAATACCGCTCTGGGACTTGCTCCAAGTACAAAACGTTCCTCATGTCTTGTTAGGTCTACAATATCCTCAATATATCCTAAAACTGAGCCCTTCACTAAAATGTTTGAAACCGTTTCCTTCATGGCAAGTACTTCTGCTGTGGAGCAAATAGGCTGTGCCTGATCCGGCGTCTGTCCTGATAGGAATTGAGAAGCCATCTTAATTTCCTGCTCCCTGCCTGGGTATCCAATGGAAATACGCATCATAAAACGATCCATCTGAGCCTCCGGTAACGGATAAGTTCCCAAGAATTCAATCGGATTCTGTGTTGCAATAACCATAAACGGCTGTGGCAGTTTATAAACTGTTCCGTCCACTGTTACCTGTCCTTCTGCCATTGCTTCCAGCAAACTCGCCTGTGTCTTCGGTGCTGTTCTGTTGATTTCATCCGCCAGCAGAATCTGATGCATGATGACACCTTCGCGATATTCAAACTCACCTGTTTTCATGTTATAAATAGAAATACCCGAGATATCTCCCGGCAATGTATCCGGTGTAAACTGTACTCTTCCGAAGCTGCATTCCATGGTCTTTGAAAGCACCTGCGCAAGTGTCGTCTTACCTACACCCGGGACATCCTCTAGGAGTACATGTCCGCCTGCAAGCAGACAGGTCAGTAAATCATCCACAACTTCTTCCTTGCCGACAAATACTCTGTTTATTTCTTCTCGCAATTTCTTAATTGTTTCCGTATGCTCCATAGTTTCCTCCCAATCTACTGCTCTGCTTCAAAAAATTGATACTTGTTTGTATGAAAACTTCTTCCATAACTTTCTGTTTCATTCATTTCAGGAACCAAAAGTGACTCTACTGATGTACCTTCTCTTTTATCATATAAATAGAGAGTTTCTCCTGCTTTAAGCGAAAAGTTTGCCAGATAACTATTCAGAACACTGCTCTTTTTTCCATATATTCTGATTGTTTCATGACTTCCGAGTTCTACCTGCGGACAATTATATTTTTGCAAATTCTCCTGCCGATTGGATAGACAGAAATCTGACAGCTGTATTACATTCTCATACGGATTATAAAGTTCAATCCAGTCATCCGCTCCCTTGGCGGACACCCTGTCAATGATAGGTGTCGTGCCGCTTATCGGTTCCGTTATCAATTCTACCGTGACATAGTCAGATGTCACCATAGATTCTATAATCAACAGTTCCTCATCCTCAATCACTGTATCATTTACGCGCCACCCTTTAAAGACATTTCCTGCACTCACATCTGCCCGCAGCGTAACCGGATAGTTACGATATCGAGTAGAAAGGAAGGACTCCTCTGCCTTGTAGACATCCACTGTATTAACACTGATGCGGCAGTCGGTTTGCGGTGGTTTCACCTCAAGCGTATATGCCTTTTCATAGGTATCAAAATAGCGTCGCAAAAACTCTGTTATTTCATCATTTCTGCTATAAATGGTATTTAGCAAAAATGCCACTGCCTCATCCCGTTGTGCAAGTGTTGTACGCACTGACTCAAATGGGGTCTCCTCCTTATAATTCGTCAGTTCCACAGCCATCTTTTGGTTGACCTCTACCACCTTTTCCAACATACTCTCTGTGCTGCAGGCAGTTGCCGTCAAGTCAAGTAACTGATTCACAAACTTCTGCTTATAAGGCTCGTACTGCATCATTTCATAAAAGAAATTCCAAAGTTCGCCCGGATTATCATTGTACAAGAGTAAATCAAACAAATCATCATCTTCCGGATGTAAGTTAAATGCCGCATCTGTATCAAAGAGCAAGAATCTGAATTTGCCGTCTGCATACGGATTAGATGCATCCGGCGTTCCCGTATAACGCCATGCCTTCACGTTGTTGAGCGGCCAATCTATATTATTGATAATAATTTCTATCGTATAATATCGAAGCAGGTCATCCATATCTAACTTTGATTCCAAATCTTCTCTCACTGTCGGATCATTTAAGTCAATCGCAACATTTCCCGGATATCCCAGCAAATCAAGCAGCCCGCTTTCATCTCCTGTATAGACCTCGATTGCTGCCTTGTCTTCAATTCCGTACAGATTACCCAGATAATTCGGCGAATAAGTAGGCTGCAATTCCGCCATTCCGTAATACTCATTATTCAAATACACCACAGCCGGCTCTATGTTTAATGTACTGCTCATACCTGCAGCATATGCAATTTCCGCACACAACTGACCTCTCAGGTAAGCTTTGGTATAGTCTCCGCTAAAATTACGCAGTTTCAATTTGCCGTACGATGTCAACAAGGATAAATCACTCGACTCATTTCTTGTCTCAAAAAGATATTCAAATCTTGGATGCTCTTCATCATATTGTTCATCTGCATCCAACATCAGGGTTTTCTGCTCCATTCCACGCGCACTGTTTCCGCCCACATACATGCCTGCCTTCTGGTTAATCAAGCGATTACCTGCCGGTGTGAATATTGTAACATTCACCGGTCGTATCCAGCCCGCATTAAAATTGGCAGGCTGTTTAAAACCCGGTTGCCCTTCATACCCGGTCTCCTGCACATAATCCTTAAACAACTGCCCCGGAACCAAAATCCCTTGTTCATCACTGTATAAATCTTCCGGATTTGCTGCAATAGAAACCACAGGAGTAGTATAGCGAATAGGGCTGCTCGTTCCCAGCACATAGGTTTTCGTGAACACCTCACTCAATTCACCTTTATATGCCACTACAGCCCGAATGGTTGCAATCTTGGTTTCTTCTCCTGCTTCCAAAACAATCGGTTTCTTATAGACAGATGATACCTCTGTCGGCTCACTGCCGTCTGTCGTATAGTAAATCTTTGCCGTGAAAGGAAAAGCCGAATTTAACTTTAGTTTCACACGTATACTTTCCGTATAAAAGCCGTCTTCCTCACTAAAACTAATCCAATCATCCGTCAT
>DATESB010000239.1:0-6152 GCA_035271065.1 Lachnospiraceae bacterium
TCCTACAGTTGTACAAGAAAACGCTCCGGATATGAAAAAGCACTTGCCGCATGTAACATACCTCTTCAAAATGACTTAATGCAATTCTGCAAATCGGTTACAGACAGTATTTCCGGTGTAAAGGATTTCTTAAATCAGTTGGCTTTACACGACGTCACTTATGATGCTGTCATAACCGCAGATGACCTATTGGCAGTCGGTGTCATCAAATATGCCAAAGAAAATCACATTTCAATTCCCTCGGAACTTGAAATTATCGGATATAACAACTCCACTCTTGCCAAGTGTTGCGAGCCGGAACTGACTTCTGTAGACGGCAAATTGGAAGCGTTATGCAAACAGTGTGTAAACGCACTGACATCAACCCTTGCCGGTGAAGATTTTCCGAATAAATCTGTTTTCTCGGCAGAATTAATTCAGAGAGAAACCACGAATTTTTAGTTGAATAAACTACAGATAGATACAGGAGGATTTACCATGAAACAATTTATGGACGAGGATTTTCTGTTGGAAACAGAAACCGCCAAAACGCTGTTCCACACATATGCCGAACTAACTCCGGTGTTAGATTATCATTGCCATATTAATCCCAAAGACATTGCTGAAGACAAACAATTTGATACTATTACACAGCTTTGGCTCGGTGGTGACCATTACAAATGGCGTCTTATGCGCTCCGCAGGCATTGAAGAACAATACATTACCGGCGATGCCTCTGATTATGAAAAATTCCTCAAGTGGTCCGAGGTCCTGGGAAATGCAATCAGTAATCCACTCTTTCATTGGAGTCATCTGGAACTACAGAGGTATTTCGGTTACAAAGGAGTTTTGAACAAAGACACAGCAGAAGAGGTTTGGACTTTTTGCAACTGCAGACTTCAAAAATCTTCTATGTCGGTACGTTCTCTCATCATGCAATCAAACGTAACCTTGCTTTGTACAACCGATGACCCCATTGACTCTCTGGAATGGCACAAGAAGATAGCCGATGACACGGATTTTGATGTTCTGGTACTTCCTGCATGGCGTCCCGACAAAGCCATGAATCTCGAAAAACCTGACTATTTAGACTATTTGTCGAAATTGGAACAGACAAGTGGCATCACGATTCATAGTTTTCAAACACTGATTGACGCATTATGCAATCGCATGGACTTCTTTTCCTCTATGGGTTGTCGTGTGTCAGATTACGGTTTGGAATATGTAATGTATGTTCCTGCATCAGCAGAAGAAATAGAGTCTATTTACGCTAAGCGCGCTTCCGGAAGTGCTATCACACGTGAAGAAGAGTTGAAGTTCAAGACAGCATTTATGATTGCTATGGGCAGGCAGTGCCACAAACGCAACTGGGTGATGCAACTGCATTATGGTTGTAAACGTGATAACAACACCCTGATGTATGACCGCATAGGCGCTGATACTGGATTTGACTGTATCAATGACAATACTCCGTCTGCTCAATTATCTGATTTCTTAAATGCACTAAACCGTACCGATGAACTGCCAAAAACAATCTTGTACAGTTTAAACCCAACCGATAATGCCGCCATCGGCACCATCCTTGGCTGTTTTCAGGATTCCGATGCCGTCAGCAAGATACAGCATGGTTCTGCCTGGTGGTTCAATGACAATAAAACAGGCATGGAACAACAGATCAAATCTCTCGGCAATCTCGGTTACCTTGCCGGATTTATCGGAATGTTAACAGATTCCCGCAGTTTTGTATCTTATCCGAGACATGAATATTTCAGACGTATCCTCTGTAATTACTTTGGCAATCTCGTGGAAAACGGAGAATATCCTGCCGATATGAATACACTCGGAGAAATAGTCAAAAATATTTCCTATTACAATGCGGTGAAATATTTTGATTTTCAGTTATAAAGTGTGTATAATATTCAAAAGAACAGTGAATGAATCGTGTCATGTACGCGCACTAAACTGATAACTGAGGGAGAAAATATGAATTACGAGAATCTAACGCTATTGACTGACCTATATGAATTGACAATGATGCAGGGCTATTACAAAAACACGCAAAGCAATGAAACCGTCATCTTTGACATGTTCTACCGCAACAATCCGCTCGACAACGGATACGCGATTGTTGCCGGTTTGGAACAAATGATTGACTATATTAAAGAATTACATTTTTCCAAGGATGATATTGCATATCTGCGCTCCCTTCAAATATTTGAAGATGATTTTTTGGAGTACCTGAAAGATTTCAAGTTTTCCGGCGATATTTACTCTATTCCGGAAGGAACAGTTATCTTTCCGAGAGAGCCGATTGTTAAAGTTATCGCTCCTATTATGGAGGCACAACTCGTAGAAACAGCCATTCTGAATATTATTAATCACCAAAGTTTGATTGCAACTAAAACCGCACGCGTTGTTCAGGCAGCACGCGGTGACGGAATTATGGAATTCGGTCTGCGTCGTGCACAGGGACCTGATGCCGGTATTTATGGTGCAAGAGCTGCTATGATTGGCGGCTGTATCGGTACCAGCAATGTACTTGCGGGGCAGATGTTTGACGTTCCTGTCAAAGGCACACATGCTCACAGTTGGATTATGAGTTTTCCGGACGAATATACTGCATTTAAAAAATATGCAGAATTATATCCGTCTGCTTGTATTCTGTTAGTTGATACGTATGATTCTATCAAATCAGGTGTCCCCAATGCTATTCGCGTATTCACAGAGATGCGTGAAGCAGGCATTCCGCTTACGTTCTACGGAATTCGTCTGGATAGCGGTGACCTTGCCTATTTATCCAAGAAAGCTCGTAAGATGTTAGATGCAGCAGGTTTTCCTGACGCGGTTATCTCCGCTTCCAATGATTTAGATGAATTTTTGATTGATTCTTTGAAAGCACAGGGAGCCACTATTACATCTTGGGGCGTTGGTACAAATTTGATTACTTCAAAGGATTGGCCTGCATTTGGTGGTGTGTATAAATTATCTGCTGTTATGAACGATGCCGGCGAATTTGTTCCGAAGATTAAACTTTCGGAAAATACCGAGAAGATTACAAACCCCGGAAATAAAACCATTTATCGTATTTACGAAAAAGATACCGGTAAAATTAAGGCTGATTTAATCTGTCTCGTCGGCGAAACAATCAATCCCGAAGAGTCGTTGTTACTCTTTGATCCGGCAGAACCTTGGAAGAAGACCAGACTCCATGCAAATACTTATACGGTAAAAGAACTTCTTGTTCCGATTTTCGTTAAAGGCAAATGTGTATATGAGTCTCCAAAGGTTATGGAAATCAGAGAATTCTGCAAGCAGGAGTTGGATACGCTGTGGGAAGAGACTCGTCGTTTACTTAACCCTCATCAGGTATATGTCGATTTGTCGAAGAAACTATATGACATGAAGATACAATTACTGGATCAGATGAGTCAGGAATAGTCTTGACTAACTGTCAACAATACACGAACCAAAAGTAACAAAAGCGGAACCGAGCGTCTTAACCACGGTTCCGCTTTTGTTCTACGTTCTTTCCTGGCAACAGTTTCCCTATTGTTCCATCTGTCTGCCCAAAAAGCTTGCCGCAGACTGTGCTACTTTCTGTTCCGTCTCGCTCATCTTATCAGCATCATCTTTTGAATAGATAACGACCGCCCCAATGGCATCACCTTCGCTGATAATCGGCACCACCACCTGATTTGCTGCTTCGTCCTCCACTTCATCCGACAATTGAAGGAACTTCTTATCACCCTTCTTTGCAAAAATCACCTCTCTGTTATCTATCGCTTCCTCCAAAGGAGCACTGATAGACTTGTTCAAAAGGCTCTTTCCGCCACCACCTACCGCAATAATCTGATCTCGGTCGGTAATACATACAACGTATCCCGTTACCTGCGCCAGACTTTCTGCATACTGCTTCGCAAATAAATTCATTTCACCAATCGGTGAATATTTTTTGAGAATAATCTCACCTTCACGGTCAGTAAATATTTCTAATGGGTCCCCTTCTCTGATTCTCAGTGTTCTTCTGATTTCCTTCGGAACAACCACACGACCCAAGTCATCAATTCTTCTAACAATTCCGGTTGCTTTCATATAAAATAAACCTCCATTTATCATAATAGTTTTACAAGCAAATTCCCTTTGCTTCTATTATCTGTAAACGGAGGTTTTTTATACTATACTTTGTTTTTCTTTTTCAATCAAATTATGTTTCACGCATCACTGCAGATTTATACATCCATTTACCTTGTCTGTATCTGATAATGCTGGCTAGTGCTGCAATAATCCATGTAAATCCGGTTGCAAGCCAAACTCCCCACACACCAATCATCGGTATCATAACCAGCAGAACCGGGAATATCACTCTTCCGAGCAGTTCCACAACACCATTAATCATTGCATAGAATGCATCGCCTGAACCATTTAACAATCCTCTTGTAATATAAATCATGCCAAGTGGAAAGTACATCGTACTGGTAATCTTCAACGCTGTAATTCCTAGACTGATGACCTCTGCATCATCAACAAACAACTTCATGATATACTTGCCACAGGTCCACGCAACTACCAACATGGCTAAACTAAAACCGGCAATCATGCTGATGCTCTTACGATAACCGCTTCTGACTCTTTCTATCTTTTTAGCACCTATATTCTGTCCCGCAAATGTTGACATTGCAGCGCCAACAGAATTAAACGGCTGCTGAACCAATTGCTCAATGCGACTGGTTGCCGTAAATGCTGCCACAACCACTGCGCCAAACCCATTCACTACAGCCTGCAATGCAATACAGGACATCGCAATCATAGCACTTTGTGCTGCTACCGGAACGCCAAGACGAACACTGCGCTGTATAATTTCTTTATCAAATTTTCTATGTTCTTTCTCAATTTTAAAATATGGATTCTTAATCAAAGCAAACACAATCGAACCAATCGCCGCAACTGATTGGGCAATAATGGTTGCATAAGCCACTCCACTGACACCAAGTCCGAATTCCATTACAAACAATAAATCAAGCCCTACATTAATAATACTTGCAACCACCAGAAAAATCAGCGGTGTCTTAGAATCTCCGAGTGCGCGCAAAATAGAGGAAATTGCATTATATCCCGCAACTGCCAACACTCCGGCGCATACAATCTGCATATAAATTGTGGAATCATCGATAATTTCCGCAGGTGTACGTAACAATGCCAGAATCGGACGCGCAAACACAACACCAAGAATACTCATAATAATTCCGATTCCCAACATAATATACACGGTATTTGCAATTACCTTTTTCACATAATCGTCTTCTTTTGCGCCAAAATGCTGTGACACTAAAATACCGATACCGACAGACATACCACCGCACAAAGAAAAGAACAGGAAATTAAGCGAACCTGTTGCACCAACCGCTGCCAGCGCATCAGCACCTACATAATGTCCTACTATAATAGAGTCCACCATATTATAAAATTGTTGAAATATATTTCCGATAATCATCGGAATTGAAAACTTGACCAACAAAGGAAGTTCTTTCCCCTCTGTCATGTCCTGTACATATTTACCTGCCATAGTCATCACCTAATTATCTTATTATGATGATAACTATATCAATTTCATTTTGAAAGTACTATAACACTACTGCATAAAAATATTATAAATCTCTTCATATAATTATTGTGCACAGACTGTCAGCACCATCACTGTACGCGGACCTATTTCCAAACTTGTGCCACTGATACACTCTGTTTCATGTGGCATAATGGAGTTTGGTTCAAAGGTATCAATCACTCGTTTCCATTTTGCATTATTAATCAATCTCGGAAGTGTAATGGTCTGCGGCTCCCAAAAAGCATTTATCGCCACATACACAATATCATCTTCTGTGTTTTCTTCATTTCTTCCTGCATACATCACTGCAACCAATTTGGAATCCCAAGTGTAATTTTCTACCCAAGGTAAGGTTCCATGTGTACTAACCGCCGGAAAACCTTGGGTGCACAATGGCATATCTCGTCGTATAACAGCATGCCTTCTGCGGAAATGTATCATAAACTTGAAAAATTCAAACAGTGGGGCATTCTTTTCCTTCAAACTCCAGTCAAGCCACGCAATCTCGTTGTCCTGACAATAGGCATTATTATTACCTTGCTGAGAATTGCCAAATTCATCACCGGCAAAG
>DATESB010000240.1:0-3686 GCA_035271065.1 Lachnospiraceae bacterium
GAGAATGAGACAGAATCTACTGACGCAAAACCGGAGGCAAGTTCATCAACAACGGATACATCAGCAGCCGATAAAGCTGCAGCGGACAAGGCAGCCGCAGATAAGGCAGCCGCAGACAAAGCAGCAGCAGATCAGGCAGCATTGGCAGCTCAGGTTGCAGCAGCGGCAGCAGCAAAACCTTATGTGTGGGAATACCAAGGTGAAAAATTTACACAACAGGAATATGATTTGCTTCGTGAAGTATTTGATCATACGGAAGGATTTGATGTGAATGTATCACATCATACAGTAAATGATCTTATAAGTATATGTGTTCAAAATGGATTGCGATAAAAGTTGAGTTTCATGATATGACACCACGGTTATTTACTATATAACAGAATTACATAGATGATGAGTAAATGGGCTTGCTATGCTTTCCATGCTATGGCAAGCCCAAAATTATAGTTACTGGAAATCGGATTGGAGGAATGGACGATGGAACAATCAAGAGTCAGATTGGGCAGAACCAATATCACAGTTAATAAAAATGCATTTGGTGCATTGCCGATTCAGAGAGTCAGCGAAAAAGAAGCTGTTTATCTGCTCCGGAAAGCGCTGGACGGCGGTATGGTTTTATTTGATACTGCAAGACTCTATAGTGACAGTGAGAAGAAACTTGGTATGGCATTTCATGACAGGCGTAGCAAGCTTTTCATTACGACAAAGAGTATGGCGCAAAACGGAGCCGGATTAAAGAAGGATTTAGAGACTTCATTAAGGGAATTGCAAACAGATTATATTGATATCTATCAGTTGCATAATCCGGGATTTTGTCCGAAACCGGGAGACGAGAGTGGATTATATGATGCATTGCTTGAAGCAAAGGCAAAGGGAATGATTAGACATATCGGTATGACCAATCATCGCCTAAGTGTTGCAAAAGAAGCGATAGAGAGTGGACTTTATGACACATTACAGTTCCCATTCTGTTATTTATCAGGAGAAAAAGAATTGGAATTGGTAGAAGGTTGTAAGAATGCAGATATGGGTTTCATTGCGATGAAAGCGCTGTCGGGAGGATTGATTACCAATTCAGCAGCGGCGTATGCATTTATGGCACAATATGAACACGTGTTGCCGATTTGGGGCATTCAAAAGGAACAGGAACTTGATGAATTTCTTTCTTATAGTAACACACCGCCACAGATGAATGATGAGATTTCGACATTCATCGAAAGGGAGCGTGCGGAGTTGCAGGGAGAGTTCTGCAGAGGATGCGGATATTGTATGCCTTGTCCTGTTGGAATTGAGATAAATAACTGTGCCAGAATGTCACTTTTGTTGCGTCGTTCACCAACCGAACTACAATTAACCAAAGAAGTACAGGCGAAAATGAAGAAAATTGAGGACTGCCTGCATTGTAATCAATGTAAAAGTAAATGTCCTTTTGGACTGGATACGCCTACATTATTAGAGAAGAATTATGAGGATTATCAGAATGTAGTCAGCGGAAAAACAAAGATTGGATAAGAAATCAGGCTGAAATAATAAGACATAAGGAGTATTTGACCATGAAATTAATTTTCATCAGACACGGAGATCCGAACTATAAATTGGATACGCTTACGGAAAAAGGATGGAAGGAAGCGGAGCTGCTTTCCAAGCGTGTGGCAAAGTGGGACGTGAAGCAGTTTTATTGTTCTTCTATGGGAAGGGCACAGGATACAGCAGGCGTGACACTTAAAAAGATAGGAAGAGAAGCAATTACTTATGATTGGCTGCGTGAATTTATCGTGCCAATTCAAGAGCCTGTATATGGTGGAGACCATATTCCATGGGATTTGCTTCCGGGATATTGGACAAAAGAACCATTGTTATATGATAAAGACGAATGGGTAAATGCCCCGGTTATGCAGACGGGCGATGTTGCAAACGAATATCAAAAGGTTTGCACCGGAATTGATACACTGATAGAAGAGCATGGTTATAAGCGAGAGGGAAGTATCTACAGAGCAGTACACAGAAATGAAGATACGATTGTGTTCTTCTGTCATTTGGGAGTCACTTTTTTAATGATGTCGCATCTGCTTGGCATATCAGCACCGTGTATATGGCAGGGCTTCTTTGTGGCACCGACTTCGGTTACGGTTTTGCAGACAGAGGAGAGAAGAGAAGGGGAAGTATGTTTCAGATGTCAGATGTTTGGTGATGTTTCACATCTTTATGTGGCAGACGAAACACCCTCAACGGCAGGAACGTTCCAAGAAATCTATACAACAGAACAGATTACGAATGTGAAACCATAAGAGACTAATCTTCTGCGGTAACACCCGGAGCGTTGCTATCCGCACTGTCTTTTGGCAACTGTTTTAAGAATGCAATAATCAGAGGAACAGAGATAATGAAAGTCAAAACGTCTGCTATGGGTTGGCTAATCTGTACGCCTGTGATGCCAAAGAAGTATGGTAGTATGAGAATTAACGGAATAAAACAGATACCACTGCGGAGCGCTGACAGAAATGTTGCTGTTCCGCTTTTTCCTACGCTCTGAAACATCATATTTCCGCATACGTTAAATGGTTGAAAGAAGAACGCAATACACTGGCAACGCAGAGCAAATACGCCATATTCGATAACGGCAGGGTCATTTCTGAACCAGCCAATGATATGACCAGACACTAAAAAGCCTGCAATAGCAAATGTTCCGAGTACGACTTCACCGGCAACGGCAGTAAATAGCACACCTTTTTTGACACGCGAATATTTACCGGCACCATAATTAAATGCAGCAACCGGCTGTAAACCCTGACCTAAACCAAGCCCGACCGAGAAGATAAACATGCAGATACGATTGACAATACTCATGGCAGCAACAGCGGCATCTCCGTATACGGCAGCCTGAGAATTCAGCAGCATTGTGGAAACACTGGCAAGCCCCTGACGCATCATGCTGGGGAAACCAACCTTGATGATTTCCAGTACTTCACACAGTTCTTTTGTGATGAGGCGAAGCGATAGCTTACTTTCAGTCTTTCCGGATAAAAACATAAAGAGAAGAATTGAAAAGCTGATTGTCTGTGACATGGCAGTGGCGATACCGGCACCTGCCACACCTAGTTTCAGCGTGAAAATAAAGATGGGATCCGCAATGATATTGATAACACCACCTAATGTTAGTCCGACCATGGCAAATGATGCTTTTCCTTCGTAACGCAGAATATTGTTCAATACGCAACTACCCGTCAAAAAGGGTGCTGCAAGTAAAATGTACAGAGCATATTGTTTTGCATAGGGAAGAATGGTGTCAGTACTTCCAAGCAGTTTCATGAATGGCGTTAAAAGTGTAATACCGAGGATACCAATCACACATCCAACTGCAAGGGCAAGAAAGAAACCTGTGGAAGCGTATCTGCTGGCACTTTGTGTATCACGCTGTCCCAATCTTCTTGAAATAATACTGCCCGAACCATGTCCGAACATAAATCCAAATGCCTGCAAAATAGCCATTAACGCAAACACAATACCAACAGCACCACTGGCACTTGTACCGAGTTTGCTGACAAAAAATGTGTCTGCCATATTATAAATATTGGTAATCAACATACTGATAATGGTGGGAATACTGAGTTTAATAATCAGTTTTGAGACCGGAGTCTGCGTCATTTTATTGTATTGTGCATTTAACGACGTGGTTGACATAACGT
>DATESB010000241.1:0-9919 GCA_035271065.1 Lachnospiraceae bacterium
ATTCCTCGTTCACTGTGCATATTTCTCACAACCTGTATTTCATTGGCATTGTCCTTCACCACTTCTTGCAGAAGTGTATTCTGCTGTACAATATACTGCTCAATTTCATCATACTGCGTTACAACAATCACCTGCGAAATCAGTGCTGTTTCCTGCAGAATAGAGATAAGCTTCCCCAATGTATATTGGTACATCGGCTTTCCTCCTATCTCATGCAATAACTTATTTTCTCCAAACCGCTTACTGAAGCCGGCTGCCAAATATATTGCACTGATTGTCATTCTTTCTCCCTTTTGATTGAAAATAGAACCGAAGTCGACCCGCGGTTCTATTCCTATTGATTTATATATTCTCTATCCCTAATTTTGTTGTCTGAACACAATTTCTCCGGTCTCGTCATTCATACTTTCTACAATGGCCAATGATTCCACACGGATTCCTTGTTGACGCAAGGCCTCGCCGCCTACCTGAAAGCCCTTTTCAATTGCAATACCTGCTCCAACAAGTGTTGCTCCGGCATCCTTTACCAATTGTGCAAGCCCTTCCAATGCCTTACCGTTGGCAAGAAAATCATCAATTAATAGTATCTTATCCTCCGGCTTAAGGAATTGCTTTGATACAATAATATCAAATACCCTTCCATGTGTAAAAGACTCCACACGCGTTGTATATACATCACCTGCAATATTCTTTGTCTTTGACTTCTTGGCAAATACAACAGGCACTTGAAAATACTGAGCCACAATACATGCAATTCCAATTCCGGACGCTTCTATGGTCAATATTTTTGTAATTTCTTCACTCATGAAAAGTTGCTTGAATTCTCTTCCCATTTCACAAAACAACGGAATATCCATCTGATGATTCAAGAAACTGTCTACCTTTAATATATTTCCCGGTCTTACAACACCGTCTCTGCGAATACGTTCCTCTAATAATTGCATATGTACGCCTCTCTTCGTTATTGAATTGTATTGAAAACAGTATATCAGATATCTCGCTGAATTACTAGATTTGTCAGAGAATATATTGTATAATTTTCATTATGAATACGACGAAAAAATATGGCTGGCTGATTGTGAATCAATTCCTGCAGACCGGCAAATTTAATGAAATATATGACTGGTTGCTACGTGCTGCCAACAAAACTAGCTGTCAATTGGAACTAAAGACCAACGCAGAGTTGTTATCCTGTATGTCAGACGGTCTTTTGACTGTAACATCCTTGTCTGAAAAACAGCCTGATTTCATTCTGTTTTGGGATAAGGATATACGACTTGCCCATGCATTGGAGCAGCTTGGTTTCCGTCTGTTTAATCGTGCTGATGCAATTGAGACATGTGATGATAAATCACTGACCTTTATGCGCCTTAGCACCCTCAATCAGACACCCGTATCTGAAGAGAAACCACAGCCACACTTTCCAATGCCTCAGACAATTCTTGCTCCCATGACTTATGAAAATATTGGATATCACGAGAATTATTCGTTTCTAAATCAAGTGGAAGCGCAATTATCTTATCCAATGGTCCTAAAAGAATGTTTCGGCTCTTTTGGTGCACAGGTATATCTGGTGCAGAACCGTTCCGAAGCAGAACAAACCATTACACAATGTGCCGGACGTCCTCTACTCTTTCAGCAATTCATAAAAAGCAGTTACGGACGCGATTTGCGTTTACAGGTAGTGGGTGGACAGGTAGTCGCTACTATGCTCCGGACACATGACGCAGACTTTCGTGCCAATATTACAAACGGTGGGAAAATGTCGACCTATATACCAAGTTCTGAAGCATGTTCGCTGGCGATTCATGTGTGTGAAGCGCTGCAACTCGACTTTGCAGGGGTAGATCTTCTTTTTGGAAAACACGATGAACCTATTCTCTGTGAAGTCAATTCCAATGCTCATTTTAAGAATATCCATACCTGTACCGGCGTCAATGTTGCTGACAAAATTATGGAACATATCATCAAAGAAATCTATCAAGAAGAAGTGTGAAATATGACCGGTTGGATTTTGTATGAAAAAAAAGATGCTGATAAAAATAAGAAATACATTGAAATGTTCATGACGCAAGCGGCAAACTATAAGGTTCCTCTGTCGCTTGTTTTGATTGAAGATTTGGTACATGGCACTATGGCAAACGACACCGATATTCCCAAAGCCATACCGGATTTCATCGTCAACCGATCCCGCAATGCTTCTGTTGCTGCGCATTTTGAGCAAATGAATTGTCGTGTATTTAATCCGTCAATCGTTACCAAACTATGCAATCACAAACGCCTGACCTATGACTTTGTACAGAAACACGGTATTCCTATTATGGATACTGTATACACATATGAAGACGCTGCCTCCATGCGTTTCCCATTTGTCGTAAAGCCTGCCTGTGGACATGGCGGTAACTGTGTCACGTTAGTTCATAACCGCGATGAATTACAATTTGCGGTAAATGCTATCAAAGAAAAGTATCAAGAAAACTCCGATATAGTCTTTCAGTGCTGTGCTTCCGACATCGGCAAGGATTTGAGGGTATATGTGCTCAATGGAACTGTCATTGCTGCCGTTATGCGTCAGGCTTATGATTGTAATCATATTCCCAATCTATCGGATCCCAATGTAGATATCCGCAGTAATTACTCTCTTGGTCACACAGCCTCACTGCATACATTAACCGAGGAAGAGGCGGCACTGGTCAATCAAATCATTCCTCTGTTGCCTTTTGACTGCATCGGCATTGATTTTGTCTATGAAAAAGGACACCCCAGCTTCAATGAAATCGAAGATGCTGTAGGTGCCCGTATGCTCTATGCTAATTCTGAAATTGATATCGTATCGGAGTACTTTCGCTATATCATAAACACGGTTCATAAACCCTAAATCATATTAATGCTTCGGAACCGGTTCTACCTCGTCTTGATTATCCTTGATATAAACTACTCTCTTCTCTAAAGTCGGCAGCCACTTCACCGCACATACACCCGCAAACAGTGAAACTGCTAATCCTAACACCTTACCAATCAACGTGATATCGTCCGGTGCATATTCATTTAGCAGTAATCCTGTAATATTTAGAATGACATGCAGAAATACCGCCGGCCATAAAGATTTCAATTTATACACCACATATCCGAATACAAGTCCCATCACAAACGCATACAATCCCTGAACCAGACTCATATGATATAGTCCAAACAATGCGGCCTGCACAACATTTGCCACTGCTGTCGGAAATGCCTTTTTTGCATACTGATAAGTTAACCCGCGGAAAATACATTCTTCTCCAATCGGTGCAAGCAAGACAACATATAAAATAGACATCCATGATTGTTGGAACAGACTTTGCATCGAAGACTGATATTGATCGGTTGCACCCTCTATCAGCGGTAAAATCAGTGTCAGAAAGAAACTGATTATGAATTGACCGGCAACTGCAAGGACAAACAGCAACAGCATATTTTTGAATGTAATTACGTCTTTAGCCTCAACTTCAGGTTTTCTTCCGAAACATTTGTAATACCACCCCAAAAAGACTACACAATAAATCACGCCAATGAGCATACGCATCAAAACTCCTGACACACCGATTGGAGCCATCCGAGCAAATGTTGCAACCGCCATCTGAATGACAAATGACAACAAAAACGGTATGGGTATTATGCAAATATAGTAAGAATTCCTGCGGTTCATTGTTCTCCCTCAGCCTCGTAGGGCACTACTCCTTGTTCAATCGCCTGCTCTCTTAAAAAGGTCAAAAATTCTTCTTTGTTTTCGTCTGTAACATGCACGCCAAACCCCTGATCCTTGACTACCTGATCAATGGTATCCCAAAAAGCAGCTGATATCATCCACTCACCAACTTGTGGTGCGTAATGACTGGCTTCATAATAGCAACGACTTTCAATCGTAACATGCGAAATACTGCTGAAATTATAGAAATCTGTAATATCTGCCAGAGCCTCCAGGAAATCCAAATAACCGTTTTCTACTGCCTTCTCATAAGTCAGGTAATACAGCGGATTGGTCATAATCGTCAAATGAATATCATATTCTTCACACAAATCTATCATTTCCTGTATGTCCGAAATAGCTTCCTCTATTCTGAGGTCATAATAATCTGCCCAATATCCAACTGCATCTGTACTGTCAAATGCGGGCGGAATATCCAGTTTTTCTGTTCCTGTACGGCGAAACCGTTCCAAGTAATCCGGATCTGGATCCTTGAAATTTCGTATCACTTTTAATGATTCATAAGTAGTCAGCAAATCACAATACTTCGCATAGAAAGAAATCTGTGACAACACATCTTCATCCGGATACGGAATGCGGTACAAGACCGTTTCATGCATGACCGGATCCACAAAACACGAAATATCATCCACCAGCATAATGATATTCTTCGGAACAAATCCATTCTCAATCATGATTTTCAGAGCATGCACATGCTCTGCCGGAAGTGCTTCCGAACTCGACATATTGTAATAAGTTCCGTCTGTCAGTTTGTCTACATCAAAGAAACCTGCTCTTGAGGAACCAAATACAAGTGAATCAAATTTATCCTGATTGTTGAGGACATACTTTGTCTTTATGAAATTCTTATTGGGTTCCACACCGTTATTTCGCGGAGTATCATAATGAAATACATTGTAAGGATCGATTATGACCGTTACAGGAACAAATATGATACCCAATATGAGAATAAATGCAAAGAACTTTATTATAAAGCGTTTCATAGTGTCCCTTTCCTAAAACTTAAAATAAATAAATTCTTGTTTCACACCGTTATGCAGGCTCAGTACAATCACCAAAACAGTAATTGCAAGATAGATAAGCCAGCGAATCGGAAGTTTTAATTTATCCATGCTACGCAGTAAATCATGACGAAGACTGAAATAATCAAATCCCATAATGAATACAATAGCAGCTCCGATTTTTGCCACCGACAGGTAACTCATTGTAGTATCCTGCATTGCTTGTGCCCAACTCAAATCAGAAAACATATGTGTTGTAATATAAATAGCATCCGTTATTGAATCTGCACGAAAGAACATCCATGCATAGGCAACCAAGCAAAACGTAAGTATCGTATGTGCAACTCTTTGCATTTTCCCACGTGTTGTTGCGGCTTTCGATACCGCATCAATTTTGGCAGATATTTTTTTATCTCTGCTCTTTCTCCAGATATCCTTTACAGTGTTTTCTATAATCTGATACACTCCATGAATGGCTCCCCATAACACAAACGTCCAATTGGCACCATGCCACAAGCCACTCGCAAGAAAAGTTAAAAGTAGATTTAAGTTTTTTTGTGATTTTGATACGCGATTTCCGCCAAGCGGAATATAAACATAGTCCCGAAACCATGTAGATAAGGATATATGCCAACGGCTCCAGAATTCCTTTACAGATGCAGCATAATACGGCTGCTTGAAATTGTTCATCAAGTTAATACCCATCAGTTTTGCAACACCGATTGCGATATCTGAGTAACCGGAGAAGTCACAATATATTTGAAACGTATATAAGATAATCACAACAATAAAACTCAATCCGGTATAATCAGTTACATTGTTAAAGATAACATCTACATATCTGGACATAGAGTCCGCAAATATCATTTTCTTCAAGAAACCAAGCAGAATCAAGCGCAACCCATAGACTGCTCCGTCATAATCAAACTTTTTCTCTTCTTCAAACTGAGGCAGCATATTGGCTGCACGTTCAATCGGTCCGGAAAGAATATTGGGAAAGAATGAGACAAACAATGCATATTTACCAAGGTTTCGCTCAGCACTTATTTTGCCCTTATAAACATCCGCAATATAGCCCACCATTTGGAACGTATAGAATGAAATTCCGATTGGCATCACTAGCTTCAACGTTGTTTCATGCACAGGAATAGCAAAGAAACGCAGTAAATCAAATATTGAACCCAGTGCAAAATTTGTATATTTAAAGATCAACAACAGGGATAATGTCAACAATATTCCCGCTGTCAATAATGCCTTTTTCTGTTTCGCTGATTGTGCCCGTTCCAGCAAAAGAGCACAAAAATAGGACACTGCTGTCGTAAACAGTATCACTAGAATATAACGAGGCTCCCAACTCAGATAAAAATAGCAATTGGCTGCAAGCAGTGCCATCCATCTGAAACGATGCGGAAGCGCCCAATAAATCAAGAAAACAATTGGCATAAAGATTGCAAATGCCAGGGAATTAAATAACATACTGGCTTCCTACCCTCTCCTGGTGCTGCTCCAATAAATCAGCAATTGTAACATGGTCAACCACATTATTAATCGCCTGCTCCAGGTCCTTCCACACAGCAAGTGTATCACACGTGTCACAGCGTTTACACTCATTCTCATCGCTGCTCAGACAGGCTACCGGCGAGAGACTTCCTTCAGTCAGCCGCAGAATCATTCCCACGGTATATTCCTTTGGTTCCTTTGCCAGTCGATAGCCACCCTGCGCACCACGTACACTATGCACATATCCTGCCTTCTGCAGGATTGCAATTATTTGTTCCAGATACTTTTCAGAGATATCCTGACGTTTCGCAATCTGTTTTACTTTGATATATTCACCGGTATCATGAATTGCCAGATCCAGCATCACACGTACCGCATATCTTCCTCGTGTTGAAATCATCATGAGACACACCTCCGTGTCTTAGTATAGCGAATTTTTGATATTTTGTACAGTACCATGTGTGATGCTTTCCTTCCGATGCTTCCCTTCGCATTCATTATGCTTCTTCAAATAATGATGTCGATAAATATCGGTCTCCTGTATCCGGCAAAAGCACAACAATCATTTTTCCTGCATTTTCAGGTCTAACTGCCAGTTCTGTAGCAGCCCATATAGCAGCTCCTGCGGAAATGCCGACCAAGATACCTTCCGTCGTCGCAATTTCGCGTCCAACTGCAAATGCTGCTTCATTTTCAACGACAATCACCTCATCATAAACGGTTGTATCCAATATCTCCGGCACAAAGCCCGCACCAATTCCCTGCAATTTGTGAGGACCGGAATTGCCACCCGATAAAACCGGAGAACCTGCCGGTTCTACAGCCACTAATTTCACATTTGAATTCTGTTGCTTCAGATATTGTCCGACACCGGTGATTGTACCGCCCGTTCCGACGCCTGCAACAAATATATCCACTTTACCTTCTGTGTCTTCCCAAATCTCCGGTCCGGTTGTCATCAGATGTGCCTTCACATTTGCCTGATTTGTAAACTGTCCCAAAATAACCGCACCCGATATCTGCGCTTGTAATTCTTCTGCTTTGGCAATCGCGCCTTTCATGCCTTTGGCACCGTCTGTCAATACAACTTCCGCGCCGTATGCCTTCAGAAGTTTCCTTCTTTCCACACTCATTGTTTCAGGCATCGTCATAATTGCATGATATCCCTTGGCTGCTGCAACTGATGCGATTCCTATTCCTGTGTTTCCTGATGTCGGTTCAATGATTGTATCGCCGGGCTTTAATAATCCTCTTGCTTCTGCATCTTCAATCATGGAAAGACCGACTCTGTCTTTTACAGAACCTGCAGGATTGAAGTACTCCAATTTTGCAACTACTGTGGCTTTCAGGTCTTTTTTTGCTTCATAATTTGATAACTCCAATAATGGGGTTCTGCCGATTAACTCTGTTGCGGTTTTCTTAATGTTACTCATAATATTATCCTCCGTTTGTTTATTTCCTATTATTTCACTAGGTTTTATATGAAATGAATTATATACCTCTATATTCTGCTTGTCAATGTTTTTTTACAGTCCTTGATGTTGGCGCATCTGATGCTCCGAAACAAGAGAATAATACTGACCCGAGCATGATAAATAAATCCGCAATGTTAAAAACAACGCGTCGCAATTTCTTCCACTTTACATTAAAACTGAAATAATCTACCACATAGCCACGAAATACGCGGTCATAAGTATTGCTGAGTGCGCCACCAAGTATCCACGCCAAACCGAGTTTTTTTCCCTTTGATGTTGGTACGGAGTCTTTCTTTAGGAGCAGATACACCGTCACAATTGCCATCAAAGCCGTCATACCGACAGAAATCCCCCTTACAAGCGACGGATGTTGATCCAGTACATTCATTGCAATTCCTTTATTGTGACTTTTCCTAACCAGAATGGTATCACCAAGAATTTTATCTTCCTGCTGATGCGTTCTGTGATGCTCCACATAATATTTAATTCCAAGGTCTATTGCCAAAATGGCAACCGTAATTCCTACGTAAATCATTTTCTGCCTCCTGCTTGTCATTTCAATTTATATCTTCATGTTCCTCGCATTGCGTCAAATGCTTCTCGAATATTCATACGCCCATATCCCCATTGACGGTTTGGATAGGTCAGACGATTGTCTCGTACTGCTCCTCGTATCATATAGTACTTAATATCCTGTGCCCTAATGCGTGGCATATTGCCCTGCGTCACCGCCCACTCCAGAAATTGTGCCACCGCACCGGCCGTAATCCCTGCTGCCATACTGGACCCTGTTACCCGAATGCGATTTGTTAATCCTGCTGTCAATACATCCACCCCGGGTGCTGCCATGTCCGGCTTGATATTGCCATTTCGGCTGTAACCTCGCCCGGAATCAATATAGAAACTCGCATTATCTGCTTGATAGGTACTGAGACCGATTGCCTTTTCGGTGTAGGCAGGCTCAGTAAGTGTCACATCGGGATTGGGTAACAAAAAGAATGTTTCATCGGAAACAAATCCGCGTATCGGCAGCCACATATGGTATGTTCCGTAGATATATGAGGTGTCTCCCAAATATGGATTGGCGTCACCATACACACTGATTGTCCATATGCCTGGTGTCGGATTCAGAAACCGTATCATAATCAATTCATCTCCTGCACTACGTTCTGTCAGAATATAATCCACATTCACTCTTGTTCGTTCAAATACAAATCCATACTCTCCCGAAAACCGTTTTGCTGGAGTAATGCGCGGTATCACTTCCCCACCGGGTGATTTCACGGAGATGCTGAGCACATCCGGACTTCTTCCCCATAGTTCAAGCATAAAACCATTTTCATCATTTCCTACTTTAACTTCGACATTTTCAGGACTGCTTTTCAGTTCACCATAGAAATGATGTCCTGCATTTCCTTCATTACCGCCTGCTATGACAATGACACGTCCTTCTTTGTCAGATATCTGATTCATATAGGAAGAGGATACCGATGTACCAGAATGATCGCCTGTATTGGTGCCTAGTCCGATACAAATCACAAGTGGCATATCAAGATTTGTTGCCAAAGCATCCAAATATTTAACTGCCGTCAAGATGTCTGTTTCCTGATAGGCAACTGCATCTGCACGTATCCGGTAAAACTCCCTGAGGTACTCCTTTGCCGGTTTCAATTTCACCATTGCAATGGACGCCTCCGGTGCTGCCAGCGTTCCTGCCACTGTTGTACCATGCCCAATTTCATCCCGACTCGGAACAATAGAATACGGTTCATCACTGTTAAGTGCCTGATTGATATCCTCAGCCGTATATTCACTGCCGTATAGAAATCCCTCCGGTGCCGTACCGCTCTGTATACTCTGATCCCATATTGCTATAATTCTCGTTGAACCGTCACTATAACGAAATGCATGATTTAGGTAATCAATTCCTGTATCAATATATCCTATCAATACCCCGCGCCCCGTAAGCGACAACGGTGGACCCTGCATGGAAAGTATTCCGCTTTCCTCCAACGAGCGTTCATATTCCTGCGTCGTTCCTGCATTGGCAAATCCTATGTTAATCGGAGTTGTATCCTGTACCGGCGTATAAAGCACCGGCATCAGTGTGTAAGAATAACTGACATAATCCAATAACGGCAAGCCTGTACGTGCCACATGAATAATTCCAAAATCTCTTGTAATTGTTTCAATAC
>DATESB010000242.1:0-5011 GCA_035271065.1 Lachnospiraceae bacterium
ACCCTTATAGAACAAAATAGACGGAAATATGTATACAACCATTAAAGTATTATGGTCTAGCACAAATTGTTCCTTGGCGGATTTCTTCTGAATCTCATCATATTTTTTGTACACTTCATCAACAAAGCCTACTGCTATTTCGCCGCACATCAACTCCGTATTATCGGGTTGAGAAAAACGTTCTTCTATGGACTTAAAGATATGCTCATGTTCTTCATACAGCGACATGAAATGGTCTTTATAGGTATCTCTCTTAAAATAAACAAGGTCACCCTCAATTCCGAATAAAAAATCAGCCAAACCCTTAATTATCTGCTCCATGCTATAGTCCTTTCTATTCGTCCCAATTATGGTAGACATTCTGTACATCGTCCTCTTCATCCAGAAGATCCAATGTTTTCTGTAATGACTTGATTGCTTCCTCATCCTTGAGTTCTACCCATGTCTGCGGTATCATTGTGACTTCCGCTGACATCATCGGTATCCCTGCATTTTCTAATTCCTGTCTTACGGTTCCGAAGTCATCCGGAGCGGTAATAATCTCATAACTGTCGTCTTCTTCCGCAAAGTCTTCCGCCCCTGCATCGAGTGCCAACATCATCAATTCGTCCGAATCGCCCTCGTATTCCTCCTTATCAACAATAATCTGACCCTTCTTATCAAACATAAAGGATACACAGCCTTGCGTTCCTACATTGCCGTTTCCCTTTGTAAATGCGCTTCTTACATTTGCTGCCGTACGGTTCTTATTATCAGTAATGGCATCAACGATAATGGCAATACCGTTTGGTCCGTAACCCTCATAGGTTACATATTCGTAATTTACATTTGCAGCATCACCTGCAGCTTTCTTGATTCCTCTGTCAATGGTATCGTTTGGCATATTATTAGCCTTTGCCTTGGCAATGACATCACGCAGTCTTGAATTATTGTTCGGGTCTGCGCCGCCTTCCTTAACCGCTACAGCAATTTCTCTGCCTATAATCGTAAATATCTTTCCCTTTGCTGCATCATTTTTCTCTTTTTTGTGTTTAATGTTTGCAAATTTTGAATGTCCTGACATTGTATCTTACCTCTCTTTTTTTCTCCGTGCTATTGTAACATTATTCATCTTGTTGTTCAACCTCTTTTAGAGGTTCTTCTTTTTCCGCCTTATTCTCCGCTTCTTCAGTTTCCTCCTCAGGCGGCAACTGCGTCACATGTACTGTTGCAATCATTTTGTTTTCAACAGAAGTTACTTCAAAATGATAACCCATGTAATCTATTCCGAATGTTTCATCTTCTTCCGGTATCTTGCCGAGTTGTGCTGTCAAGAAGCCGTTCAGTGTGTCGAATTCATCTGCTTCCATTTCAATCCCAAGAATGTCTTCTACTTCCTCAAGCGTTGTCATACCTTCCATAATATAGGTATTGTCTTCATTTTCGGTAATATGCGTTTCGTCCTCATCATACTCATCCAGAATATTACCGACGATTTCTTCTAAAATATCTTCCATTGCAATCAAGCCTGCGGTCTGTCCGTACTCATCCACGACAATGACCATATGTATTTTTTCTGATTGCATTGTATTAAATAATACATCAATATGTCTTGTTTCCGGAATGAACCGTGCATCCATAATCAAATCGTCAATCTCTTTGATTGGTACCTGCCTGAGATTTTCATCCGAATACTTTCGCAAAGCATCCTTTAAATGCAAGATACCGATAATATTATCAATATTATCTTCATAAACGGGATACCTGCTGTTCTTCTCTTCTAATATGACAGCCACCGCTGCTTCCAACGTCTCGCTTCCGTCAAGCGCAACAATGTTCGTGCGGTGCGTCATGATATCCTTTGCTTCCTTATCGCCGAATTCAACGATATTCGTAATCATTTCCGCTTCGCTTGCCTGTAATACGCCTTGTTCATGCCCTTCATTTACCATGGAAATGATTTCTTCTTCCGTCACATCCTCTAGTGATTTCTTTAAAATCAACGATAAAAGATACGTAAATGGCATAACGATATACTTCCCTGCCGATAACAGAAGCGTTTTCATAAACGGATCTCTGTCCTCCGCGTGTTCTTTTGCCTTTCTGATTGCCTCGCCCAGGCCATAAAGCAGCGCCAATGCTGCAAATACTGATAGCCAGATCAAATTTCTTCCTCCTTATTTGCAGTTTTCTTCGAAAACTACAAATTAATCCTATGTAGTAAGTTCCAAGCTGATACTGAGTGCTTTGTCTACCTTTCTCATCATGGTATCATCCAAATGACAAATTCTGTCCTTGAGTCTCTTCTTATCTATGGTACGTAATTGTTCCAACAAAATCACCGAATCCTTCACCATTGCATATTCGCTTGCCGACAATTCAATGTGCGTCGGAAGTTTTGCCTTGTTCATCTTTGATGTAATGGCTGCGCAAATCACGGTCGGACTGTGCTTATTTCCAATATCATTCTGTATAATGACCACAGGTCTGATGCCTCCCTGCTCAGAACCAATGACCGGTCTTAAGTCTGCGTAATAGACATCTCCTCGTTTCATGTTCATAATACTTGTTCACACCCTTCATTTCATACTATGTTTCCAGTATTACCAATTTATCCGGGTGTATGCGCATAATTATTCAAAACATTAATTATGTTTGGCTTTTTGTATAAATACGGGGATCTCGCGGTGAAATATCACATACCAATTCATAATTGAATCTCCCAGAAAGTTCACCAAGTTCCTCTGCCGATATCGTTTCTTCTCCCATGCTGCCTAACAGTACTACTTTGTCATATTCTTTTGCCTCAGGAATATCTGTTACATCAACCATCATTTGATCCATGCAGACACGGCCCAATATAGGAGCCCGTTTTCCGCCTATTAATACGCTTCCTTTGTTGGAAAGTGTTCTGGGATATCCATCTCCGTATCCAACCGGAACGGTTGCAATCCTCATCGTTTTACTTGCTACAAAGGTGCCGCCGTAGCTGACTGCTGTTCCTGCTTCAATCTCCTTAATCCATACAATGCAGCTGTTCCATTGAAGAGCAGGCTTTAATTTAATTTCATCACGTCTCATTTCCTCTGACGGCCACAATCCATACATGGAAACGCCTGCGCGCACCAAGTCCATACATGCCTCCGGCAATTCCATAATCGCTGCAGAATTGGCACAATGATGAAGCGGAATACGGAATTGTATACGTTCTTCAAGCTGTTTGATAAACGTCTCAAATAGATGAAGTTGCTGTAGCGCAAACTGTTTGTCTGCATAGTCGGCTTTTGCAAAATGTGTGAAAATACCCTCTATTTCAATCATAGGTAACTTTGCAATTGCTTCTATCGTTCTAAGTGCCTCCTCATTCGGCAAGAAGCCAATGCGAGACATTCCGGTATCTATCTTAATATGAATAAAAACCTTCTGATTGAGTTTCACAGCATATTCGGATAGTTTGGCAGCTGTTTCTAATTTGAAAACCGTTGGTCTAATTTGCTGCGCAATCATTTTCTCATAGGTGTCTTCAAATGTATATCCCAAGACCAATATCGGCTTCTGTAGTTGTGCACCTCGTAGCGCAAATGCTTCTTCGGCTGTTGCCACGGCATAGCCAAACAAATAATCAAAATGCTCTAATTCTTGTGCAATCGGGATTGCACCATGCCCATACCCATCCGTTTTAATGACGGCAAGCATCTTAGTGTCCGGATTGAGTTTATGATGCATACCTTCTAAATTATATGCAATTGCATCCAAATCTACCTTCACGCATACGCGTTGATTATGTTCCATTTAAATCGTCGCCTCCGAATGTATCATCTGTTTCAGTTCATGTAAGATATCTGTTGCCAACATTGCGTGTTTGCCGCACTTTTCCTCTGCAGCATCTCCTGCCAGACCATGTAGATAGACGCCAAGTGTTGCTGCACGGTATGTCGAAACTTTTTGTGCCAGCAAACCTGTAATGACACCGCACAGAACATCGCCCGCACCGGCAGTTGCCATGCCTGAATTGCCTGACAGATTTATATAGTCAGGCTCACCCGGTGCACTTACAATGGTTCTTGCGTCCTTTAGCACACAAGTAATCTGATGCTTTTGGGCATATTCATGTGCACATTCTATGATATTTGCTTGGATATCCTGCGCCTCTTGATGCGCCAGTCTTGTCATTTCGCCCAAATGCGGAGTGACAATGACATCTCTGTTATTAAAGTACTGTTCCAAGTTGTCTGTTGCAATGATATTCAGTGCATCTGCATCCAGTACAATCGGACAAGTGCTGTTTTGAAGAACATAGCGCACAATCTGTTTTGCCGTCTCAGATTGTGACATCCCGGGTCCCATTAAAATAACATCCGCCCATGCAATTCCTTGGTCAATACGTTCTGTCATGATTTGATTGGGCTCATAAGTTTCTAACATTGCTTCCGGCAGCCGTTCCTGTATGATTTCACGATTGGAATCCTCTGTTAGAATTTTAACCATTCCGGCACCCATTCTATAAGCCGCTTCCGCACAAAGGAGTGCTGCTCCGCACATATTCTTGCTGCCTGCTACCGCAAGAACTTTGCCATAGGTTCCTTTATGGGAATATGCAGGCTTTTCCGGAAGAATGATATCTTCTCGGTCATAAGCAATCATTTGCGGCTTTAAAGCTTCATATGCGTGTTCTATAATTCCTATATTTTTGACGATTAACTTCCCGACATAATCAGCACCGGGATATAAAAGTGTTCCCACTTTTTGATAGGCAAAGGTGACGGTAATGTCCGCAGAAAATGCGCATCCCATAACCTTTCCGCTGTCTGCATGGATGCCGCTCGGAAGGTCTATTGCTATCTTAACTGCCTCAATCGCATTCATCTGAGTAATCGCATCCGCATAAATACCCTCAATATTTCGATTGAGTCCAATCCCAAATAAAGCATCTATTACTGTAGTATATGCGCCTTGCGGTATTGTGTCATATACCGATATGCCATAAGATTCTAACGTTTTTAACTGTGTCCTTACAGACTCTGTACACTGT
>DATESB010000243.1:0-6102 GCA_035271065.1 Lachnospiraceae bacterium
ATTCTAAAGATTTCAGATGTGTATGAAGATTATTTTGGAGTAAATCCAGGCAATCCGATGTCAGAATTAAATGAAGAAGGACGTGAAAAAATCCTGGACTATATGGAACTTTTAATTCAGTCAGCAAAGTACAGAAGACAGGCTGCTACCATCATTCCATTTGCTTCCAGAAGTCTCCGCCTGTATACCACCATGGTATCTGCCGGAACAGGAAACTTTTTAGACGGAACAGATTTTGAATTGATTGATGTTGGTGATGAAGTGCCAGAAACAGCAGATTTCGGTGTAAGAATCACCGGAGACAGTATGGAGCCGAAGTACATTAACCATCAGATTGTATGGGTACATCAACAAGATTATCTATTAAATGGTGAGATTGGAATTTTCTGTTTGAATGGAGATGCATTCTGTAAGAAATTACAAGATGACAATGATGGATTATTTCTAATTTCATTAAATCAGAAATATGATCCACGACCTGTCGGCGAAAATGATGAACTGAAAATCTTTGGAAAAGTTGTTGGTTAGTGTCCTGATAATGGGACAGTATCTTTTATATAATCTGATACATAGCTGACAAATCTTTTTCTAGCCGAACTTGTCAGCAAAAATATTGTATGAAAGAAGGGATTCCAATGGCAGTCAAATGTAAATTAAAAGAAATCCGTCAGGAGCACGGTCTTCAGCAGGATGAGTTAGCTGCTGCAGTCTTAACTGACAAACGCACAATCAGTCGTTATGAAACCGGAGTTAGAAATCCGACACTTGAAATGGCACTTCGTCTTTCTGCATATTTTAAGCTGGCAGTGAATGAACTTTTTGAACTGGATGATTTCAATCAGTAAACAACGTTATGCATCACACAGAAAGGATTTATTATGGATACAGTAGAACAACTTCAATATATTCAACACAAATGGCTTCCCTGGTTCTATTATAGTGCATCTAAAAAAGTCATGGAACTTCTCAAAGAAAAAGGTGGTTCTATGTTCATTGATCTGCTCAATGCAATGAACAAGGATGAACCGCAATACTGCTGCCCATTTGATGCAGTTGACTTTCGTGTAGAAACTATGGAGGATGTCGATACAAATGTAACCTTTTGTCAGATTAACATGCCACCAATACAAAAGCCTCTATTATGCAGGCGAGTATATCTGGTACACAATGAAGATTTTTCCAGTCGGTTTGTATATACCATCGAACTCACTGAAAGTGGAGAATATTGGATATGTGGCTGGTCTGAGAATAACACTTATCTTATCTTTGACGGAAAGCTCACCGATGATATCAATGATGAATTCCTGCAGGTCAAGAAACTGTTTCTGCTCAATTCTCACCAAATCACCATCCCGATTTCAAATAAAGAGTTTCCAATGAATCCACCTATATCTGAATAGCAAAAGCCTCTGGGTACCATTTACTCGGAGGCTCTTGTTCAATATATTTTTCCTCCGTAACTGTCGATTGGCAAATGTCAGGGAAGTGTCAAATTTGATACCTCCTATGACATCTCCTTGATACTTCCTTCCTTCCATCATAGATTTAATACAATTTCCTACAATGCTATCTGCTTAAAATCAATTTCACAGCATCTATCAGCTCTTCACTGAATCCTTCTAGCTCATCCATGGTAATTACCTTTTTATTTACAAACATCGCTATATCCCAAAGCGCATCTGATTTGCGCAACTCAATCATAACGCCTGGATGTTTCTTATCCTTTTTGATTCTTTCTTCCAATTCCCAGAAGTGGTCTGACGCATTGCCCGGCGAACTTAGCAGCTTTATATACTCCTTTGTCAATCGCTCCATGTAATGTTCCTGCCAGTCTGAAACTCTTTCACGATACAATTTCCAATCACTCTTTGATATTTCAACCATATAGGTAACAGCCTCCTTATTCTACTTTTTATCAATGCTCATTCCCTGCAGTCTCTCCTTTAGCAACGTGTTCCTCTTCGTCACTGTCACATTCCTGACCGCATAGGACAAAGCTTTCTTAGAACCGACCATAACCAGGATTTTCTTTGCCCTGGTAATTCCTGTATAAATCAGATTCCGTTGCAACATGACATAATGATTCATCAGAATCGGCATAACCACGATTGGATACTCTGACCCCTGTGCTTTATGTATGGTGGTGGCATAGGCATGTACCAGTTCATCCAGATCTGTAACATCGTAATCGATGCTTCTGCCATCAAAGTTGACTTTCAATGATCTGTCTTCCGCATTTACGGATTCTATCATACCAATATCTCCGTTAAATACTTCCTTGTCATAGTTATTCTTGATCTGCATTACCTTATCGTCTGCACGAAAAGCAAATCCACTTCTTCGCAGACAATCCTTTTGCACTGTAACCGCCCCTCTGCCTCTCATAAAGATTTCATGCTCAGGCGCATTCAATGCCTCCTGCAAAGCCAGATTCAGATTGGTAGCACCAACTACACCTCTTTGCATTGGTGTAAGCACCTGTATCTGCGATGGCGGCACATGATAATAATCCGGCAGCTTCTTTTGTATCAAATTCACTATTTGTGGAACTACTGCTTCTGCATCGTCATTTTCCATGAAGAAGAAATCAGTATCTTTTCCATTGGAAATATCCGGCAGTTTTCCCTCATTAATACGGTGGGCGTTCATGATAATACGGCTGCTCTGTGCCTGTCTGAAAATGCGGGTCAGACGAATGACTGGAAATGCCTCAGAATCAATCATGTCCCGCAGTACATTTCCTGCGCCTACTGATGGTAATTGGTCAATGTCACCAACCAGAATCAGACGCATAGAAGGTGGAATTGCCTTTAATAATGAGTTCATGAGGATAATATCAATCATAGAACATTCATCAATAATCAGAACATCTCCCTCTAATGGATTCTCTTCATCCTTCTGATACCCTTCCGGAGGCTTGCACTCTAAAAGTCTGTGAATAGTCTTTGCTTCCAGCCCGGTGGCTTCGGTCATTCTCTTAGCTGCACGCCCTGTGGGAGCTGCCAGAAGTACCTGTAGACCATAGGCTCTGTATGCTGCAATAATTCCCTGTGTCGTTGTGGTTTTACCGGTACCCGGTCCACCGGTAAGTACCATTACTTTAGCCGTGGCTGCGCTGCGAATGGCATCTGCCTGAATTTCGTCATAAGTCATTCCAATCTTTTCCTGGATCCGCTCCACATTAACTGACAGTTCTGTATTACCAGTTGATTTTCTTGCTTCCATCAATTTCACATACAGTTTATCTCCCGCCGGCGCTGATGCAAGTTTTTTTAGCTTTCCTGCCACACCAACCTCTGCATAATAAAATGGTGGCAGATAAATTGCGATAATGGGATTACCATCCTGATCCTGTTTTTGGATATTTTTCTCAGGAATCAGTTCTTTTTTTTTCAGCATTTCATCCATTGTCATGATAATGGTTTCTGCTGTTGCTTCCAAAAGTTCGCTTGCCTTATCAATGAGCTGTTGCTTCTCGGCATACACATGCCCATCATTCGATAATTCAGATAAGGTGTACATCAATCCACTTCGCAAACGCACATAAGATTCTTTTCCAAATCCCAGCTTTTCTGCAATCTGGTCTGCTGTTTTAAATCCAATGCCCCAGATATCATCTGCCAGCCGGTAAGGATTTTCCTTCATGACTGCAATACTGTCATTCCCATACTGCTTGTAAATCTTCGCAGCAAATGAAGAACTGACCTGATGCTCCTGTAGAAAGAGCATGATATTCTTTACTTCTTTCTGACGTTCCCATGACTCTGCAATCATGTTCACACGTTTACTGCCGATTCCATCGACTTCGATTAATAACTGTACATTATCTTCTATCACAGCAAATGTATCAACCCCATATTTCTGCACGATACGTTTTGCAAATTTGGGACCTACTCCTTTGATAAGACCTGAACCCAAATATTTCTGCATACCATAAACAGTCGCTGGAAGTGTTTCCTCCCAATTTTCTGCGATAAACTGCCTGCCATACTTGGTATCAACCTTCCAGTTTCCTTCCACCAGAAGAACAGAGCCGACATTGGCATCCAAAAGACTTCCCACTACGGGAACAAGCTCCGTGTAATCCTTTACCCTGCATTTCAGAATCGTATAGCCATTCTCTGGATTCTGATAGGTGATGCGTTCCACAACGCAACGTATTTTCATCATTGTGCAAATGCACCTCCCTCTGGAAATAGTTGTTAGGCAGTAGTTACCGAGGTTTTCTCAGCAACTTAGGATATATTGTTGCATTGATACCCCTTCCTGCTGAGCGATTCCAGCGCCTTGGCAAAATCTTTTTCCTTTACCAGTATATAATCCGTATTAAATGTCGACATAGCAAATATACCGATTCCTTGTCTTGCCAGTTCTGTGGATATCCCCGACAAGATTCCAATCAATGAAAAATCAAGCGTGCCGCATATTCTCATTGCTCTCCACCCATCATCCTGTTCAATCACATTTTCAGGTTTAGCACTTGTAGGACATACCAACGAATTCTCAGCATCTGTTTTTCCTGTAAAGCAAAATTCGCTGTTCATGTCTATCTTTGAATAATCCGTGACTTTACACACCGACAATTCTTTTTCAAGCGCTTCAATCTGAATCTGGCTAATTGCCAATGATCGTTCCTCTTTGCAAATCTGCCCTTCTATCTTGTCCATTCGGCCCATACGGCTTCCCATAAATCTCTTGTAAATTTCTCCATATGGAATCCAAATGTCAGCACTCTCTATTCTGTCATAAAGTTTATTAAGAACAGTCTCGAACTCATGCTCTTTTCTCGGCATTCTTCTATTTTCTTTATAGTATGATCTGATTTCCTGTCCAATCCATAGATTGATATTCTCTTTCTGTTTCATCTTTAAGTTGGAATACTTCTTATCTGTCTGAAGCAATTTTCCATCAACCATTTTGTGGTTCTTTCGTGACATGATTGACTCCTATCTTTAATCTTCTCTCTTACAAATGCTCAAAAAATCTGCCAAAACTATTTTGTCACTTCTGGCTTTCATCTATTTCAGAATTTTTTTCCTGCTGCTGAAGCAAAAACATTGCCTTTTGTGTTTCTATTTCTGCACGAAGCTCTTCTTCTGATGGCAGATATAATTTATATTTTGTAGCAAACAGCTGCTCATTTCCGTGCAAGACAGAATATTTTGCAATGTCCTCATCGGTATCCGCGCATAGAAGTACACCGAGCGTTGGGTTATCTCCCTCTCCACGTTTCATCTCATCATACATCCTGATATACATATCCATCTGCCCCACATCTTGATGCGTGATTTTATTGGTTTTCAAATCAAATAGAACGAAACATTTCAGGATATAGTTATAGAAGACCAAGTCGATATAGTATTCCTGCTTCTCAGTATGGATATGTTGTTGCCTTGCCACAAACGCATATCCTTTTCCAAGCTCCATTATGAACTTCTGAAGATTTGAAAGAATACTTGATTCCAGATCATTTTCAGTAAATGACGAATTTTCTGCAAGTCCAAGGAACTCAGCTACCACGGGATTTTTGATAAACTCAAGCTTGTCTCGTTGATAGGATACCGTTAATCCCTGCATTTCTTTTTTAACGGCATCTTTCGTCTGTGATTTCAGCAAACGATAATAATACTGCGAGGAAACATTTCTTTGCAAAGTACGTACACTCCATATTTGCTCAGAGGCTTCCTTCGCATACCAATTTCTTGCTTCTGTATCCTTAACCTGCAATAATATACGATAATGCGTCTAAGTAAGACGTGCATCGAATTTTCCACTCGCCGAGTGGAAAATCTCTGGGAAAGTTTTATAGAACATATAGAAGTTATACAGATTTTTCTTTGTATAACCTCTCCCATACATTTTTGTCAATTCCTTTGCCAGTGACTTAATAACACTGGCACCGTATTCTGCACGATTATCACCCTTCAGGGTTTCATCTGCAATACGCTGACCTACTAGCCAATTACGCTGTACTAAAGCCACATTAACTGCTTGATATGAAGCTGCTGAAAAAGTCCTTGATATTGCAATTAGCAATTAAAAGATAATAGTTGTAAATGCTTTCCTAATACTATTTTTTTACTTGATTACATGGTACAATAT
>DATESB010000244.1:0-3506 GCA_035271065.1 Lachnospiraceae bacterium
GCATGGTAATTCTGTCTGCATTTCGTCACAGGTCGGATGCAGAATGGGTTGTAAATTCTGTGCTTCAACGATAGATGGTTTGGAACGAAATTTGACGGCAGGAGAGATGCTCTCACAAATTTATGAAATTACCCGATATACCAAAGAGAGAGTTTCCAATGTGGTAGTGATGGGCTCGGGAGAACCGCTTGATAATTATGATACATTACTGACTTTTATCCGTATGTTGAGTGATGAAAAGGGATTGCATATCAGTCAACGTAATATTACAGTTTCCACATGTGGGCTGGTTTCTAAAATGAAAGAACTTGCGGATGAGAAATTGCAGATTACACTGGCACTTTCCCTGCATGCAGCAACGGATGAAAAGCGCAGAAAACTGATGCCGATTGCAAAGCGCTATTCTATAGAAGAACTGATAGATGCCTGTGGTTATTATTTTGAGAAGACGGGGCGACGCATTACATTTGAATATAGTTTGGTTGGCGGTGTCAATGATACGAATGAGGATGCCACGCAACTTTCAAACTTGTTACGGCATTTGAATTGTCATATTAATCTGATTCCCGTAAATCCTATTAAAGAGCGGACTTACGTACAGTCAAGTAATATGGATATTGTCAATTTCAAAAATAAACTTGAAAAAAACCAAATTAATGTTACTATTAGAAGGGAAATGGGCAGAGATATTGACGGGGCATGCGGACAGCTTCGAAGACGCTACGCAGCCGAGAAAATCTAAAGGAGAGACAGGGATTATGCTGAAGACTTTTTCCATAACGGATGTCGGAAGAAAAAGAAAATTAAATCAAGACTATGTATATACCTGCGAGACACCTGTTGGTCCATTGCCGAATCTGTTTATTGTGGCTGACGGAATGGGAGGCCATAAGGCCGGTGATTTCGCTTCCAAGCATACGGTTGAAACGATTGTTGCATACATTGAGGCAGCTGAGGGTGACGGCCCGGTACAGATTATCGGAGACGCAATTACATGTGCCAATACTTCTATCAGACGCAAGTCAGAGGAAGATGAGGAATTGCATGGTATGGGTACGACGGTGGTGGTTGCTACCATTATTGGGGATTGTTTATACGTAGCCAATGTTGGGGACAGCCGTTTATATATTATGAACCGGGAAATCAGACAGATTACAAGAGACCATTCGTTGGTAGAAGAAATGGTTCGGATCGGCGAGATTGACAGAGAATCGGCAAGAACGCATCCGGATAAGAATATAATTACCAGAGCAATCGGTGCCGGGGAGCAAATTGATATTGACTTCTTTGAGATTAAGTTGGAAGAAGACGATATTATTTTGATGTGCTCCGATGGGCTGACCAATATGATAGAGGATGATGACATCCGAAAGATAATTAAAGGTCAGAGAGATGTAGTGGAGCGGGCAGAAGAATTAGTGAAGGCGGCAAACAACAATGGTGGCAAGGATAATATTGCAGTAATTATCGTAGAGCCATTTGCTGATGAGGTGAGAGGATGTTAAGACCGGGTACAATTATAGCCGATAGATATGAGATTATCGACAAAATCGGTACAGGCGGAATGTCTGATGTATATAAGGCAAAGGATCATAAACTCAATCGATTCGTTGCAGTTAAGGTGTTAAAAGCAGAGTTCAGTGCCAATAAGAATTTCGTATCGAAATTCAGGGTAGAGGCGCAGTCCGCTGCCGGTTTGATGCACCCCAATATTGTAAATGTTTACGATGTAGGTGAAGAGGATGAAATCCACTATTTTGTAATGGAATTGGTAGAGGGTATTACCTTAAAGAACTATATTGAAAAGAAAATGCGCCTTTCTGTAAAGGAAGCAATCAGTATAGAAATCCAGGTTGCAATGGGAATTGAGGCAGCACATAATAATCATATCATTCATCGTGACATCAAGCCTCAGAATATTATCATTTCAAAAGAGGGTAAAGTTAAGGTGGCAGACTTTGGTATTGCAAGAGCTGCTACAAGTGATACCATTACTTCTCATGCAATGGGTTCCGTACATTATACTTCTCCTGAGCAGGCAAGAGGCGGATATTCTGATGAGAAGAGCGATATCTATTCTCTTGGTATTACCATGTATGAAATGTTAACAGGTCGTGTTCCGTTTGACGGAGAGACGACAGTTTCGATTGCAATTAAACATATTCAGGAAGAAATACCGTCACCGCGTGAATTTGTAGCGGAGATTCCGGTTAGCGTGGAACAGATTATTTTCAAATGTACACAGAAAAATCCGGACAGACGTTATTCCAATGTAGGTGAATTGATACAGGACTTAAAGCATTCCTTGATTAGCCCTGATGAGGATTTTGTGAAAATGATTCCGGTTGCAGGAAGTGAAGGTACAAAGGCAATTACGGATTCTGAGAGAATGGCAATTAAGCAACAGGCATATGGTGCAGGCTATGAACAGCCGGTATATGGTGGTGGCTATGAACAACCTGTACATGAAAAACAACCGGTTTATGCTTCAGATTACGATCCGTACAGACAGGCAGAAGAAGAGCCTGTTCGCCCACGTCCCAGAACGAAACCACAGCGTGAAGCAGCACCGGCACCTGCAAAGAAGTCCAGAAATGACAAGCAGAGCAGACCGGTTAACAATCGGTATTACGAAGAAGATGAAGATGAGGATTATGAGGATGATGTAGATCCGAAAATGGAGAAAGTCATGACAGTACTGACCATCGTGACAGCCATTATTATCGGATTGATTGCTATCTTTTTAGTTGGTAAAGTGCTTGGCTTGTTTGGTTCTACAGAACCGAAGGAAGATGAGACAGCAGTGGAAGAACAGGCAGTAGAGGAAGTGACTATGCCTAATGTAATCGGTATTTCTATTGCAGATGCCAAGACGACATTGAATGGTCTCGGACTTGCAACGGCAGAGAGTTATGAAGCGTCTGATAAGTATGGTGCAGATATTGTAGCAGCGCAGGATGTTGCTGCAGATACAAAAGTTGCAAAGAATACAACGATTAATCTGGTTGTAAGTCTTGGCGCACAGGGAATTGCAGTTCCGACAGTTGTAGGTAAGACAGAGGCAGAGGCTAAGGTTGCAATAGAGGCCGAGGGCTTCAGAATGGTAAAACAGTTGGGAGAAAGTGCCGAGGTGGCAAAGGGAAGCGTTATTTCTCAGAACCCGATTGGCGGTGCCAATGCTGCAAGCGGAAGCGATATTACAGTTATTATCAGTTCAGGCTCTGCAAGTTCAGAAGTTTCAGTTCCTGATTTGCTTGGAAAGGATGAAACAACGGCAAAGGCTCTGCTCACCGCAGCAGGCTTAAAATGGACAACGATTAATGAAGAAAACAGTGATACGGTAACAGCAGGACTTGTAACAAAGCAGAGTTATACGGCGGGTATGACCGTTGCAGAAGGTACAAGTGTTGACTTCACATTAAGTATCGGTCCTGTTGGATATAGTTGTAATTATAACATTAATGCGCCTGCAGATTACAGTGTCGGCAGTGAGGCAATTGTGGTAC
>DATESB010000245.1:0-3998 GCA_035271065.1 Lachnospiraceae bacterium
TGCAAAGTTCCCTTATGTAGCGCATCTTCCATGGTGGTTTTTTTCTGTGTTCCGCCAAGAAAAATAAAGTTAAACAAAAAAAGACCCAGTAAAAGAATACCGATTGCTACTAAGCAGATCGACCTTCTGAATACCTGGCCCTTTTTATCTGTTGTCTTAATTTTGTGTTCTATTGTCATCACCTGTAAAATGTATGTTATTAGTACATTATTATTCTTATTTTTCTACCAATACAAACGTTGCTTTACACGTTTATATTGTAACACATATTCTGACAACTTTTCAACATGTTTGCTTACTTTGATAAAAAAAGTCAGGAGAATCTCTCCCGACCTTTTCCCTGCATCTTTTCCTTGCACCTCTTATTACATCGCCCTTATTGTATGCCCCTTATTGCATCTACCTTATTTGCATCTACCTTATTTGCTAGCCGCAAATCTTCGCCACAACTTCATTGATGACCTTGCCATCTGCCTTGCCTTTCAGTTCCGGTATAATTGTCTTCATAATCATTCCTTTGTTCTTGGTTGCCAGCACTTCCGCAAACTTTGCTTTCAAGATACTTTCAACCTCTTCGGCAGATAACATCTTTGGTGCATACTCTTCAAACACAGCAAGTCTTGCCTTATACTCAGCAAGTAATTCTGTACGCTCTACAGGGCAGGTATCAATCTGTTCCTTGACACTCTTCAATTCCTTCAGAATTGCCTGATCAACCAGTTCCTCCGGAATATCCTCTCTGCATCCTGCATCAATCCCCAATTTCTTTGCTGCTGCATAAAGTACGGAAATGGAATCCTTACGCTCCTTATCGTGCGCTTTCATCGCTTCCATCATGTCTTTTTGTAATTTTGCTAACTGCATCTTCTCATCCTCCAATTAAATTTCATTCTAAGTTCTATTATAGCGCTGAAATCTCTGCAAAATCAATCTCCAAATCTGCATAAATCCGAACCGGTACTTTATCCGCAAAGGAATATGCTTTCATATCTATATCCTGCTCTGTAAATAGATATGTTGTAATCATCTGCTTCAACGGATCCACAATCCAATATTCTCTGACTCCTGAATTCCAGTATTTATTTAGTTTCAACATATAGTCTTTTCCTTTACTACTATCAGATACAACTTCCATCACGAAATCCGGTGCCCCATGAATACACTTAATATCACTTAATTTATCTCTATCGCAAACAATCAATAAATCAGGCTCTAATATCGTATGATTATCCTCGCTTAATTGAACAGAAATCGGAGACAACATCGTCTCGCATTTTCCTTTGTTTTGAGCAATATAAGATCTAATTCTAAAATACACTTCCCCAACCAGTCTCTGGTGTGTAATCGTCGGCGTTGTCATATAATAAAACATTCCGTCAATCAATTCGGCTCTTGTACTCTCCGGCAATGCAAAATAATCATCAATTGTGTATTTCTCTTCCGTTGTCTGATAGCGACACGCCTCTGCCAGCAGATTCTGCATGGAGTCATCCACATACATATTGATTTCAAGTACACGTTCCAGCCTTCTGACCGTATCATACTGCGGTGACTTAGTAATCCCACCCATGATTTTATTGACCGTACTAATCGGGACATCTGCACGCGTAGCCAATTCTTCATTGGTAAGCTTCAAAAGTTTCTTTTGTTGTCTCATTCGATCCAAATCAAAATATCCTTTATCCATGGGCTTTCCTCCTTATGACCATTTACGGTAATTTCATTATGCTCCTTATGGCCATAATAAGCAAGCGTTTTATCCATTTGTGGATATTTCTTTCTCTAAACAATCGTTTTTCTGTAGTAGTTAAGAAAAGTAGACATTTCAAGAATACTCGTATCCTATAAAATGAATTGCTAAATTCGGGTTTGGGGCGTTAGGTTGTTGGCAACGGACGCCAAATGAAACAGATGAACGCTACGGCTTCCTCATAATGAATAACCGCTGTATTCCTAAGTAAAGCGTTGGAGTTGTTGGTACCGGACGGGTCGGTTCGAACGTCCATCCATGGCCGTCTCACCTAAATCTGCCATCCTTGGCAGATTTATCCTAACATTCTCGTTTTACTAAGGAATTCAACGAACATTCATAAATCGGAAGCCGTAGCGTTCATCTGTTTCATCTGGCTGTGTTTTGCAATTTCATATTTTCCATAATTCGAATTTTGGTATGGTGTTATGGAAAATGGTTGCGGTAATCTTAGCGTTATGTAAATGGTTTTTCCATAATCATGGTTTCAGATTGGGGTTATGGAAAATAAGTGCTCGATATGGCGGATTATTGTCCATAAGGGGTCAAGGAATAGCTTGTTATGGACAATGGAGAACTTTATGTCAACTAATTATTATGATTTTGTCCATAAGGACAGTGATATATGACATTTATGGACAAAGTGAAGTCTGCTACAATGATTTGCTCAGACACATTACCTTAAGCTGCTAAACCTGGAGTCAGCAAAATAAAGTCAAAGGATGGCTTCCTTATTGCAGACGGTAGTGTCAGGCGACATGGAAACTATCTCTTGACTTCAAGCAAGTAAACCTGAATTCACTTCTCTAAACCATCATTTCCTAAAACCCGATTCACAAAATCCTCTATAAAGGAGTTCACGACTTCCGGGCTGTCAATGTTGGAATTATGCCCGGCACCTTCTACCCAAACTAACCTATACCCTTCGCCTTTACTCCATGCTTGGTTCAGTTTCTTTGTGTAGCCCGCTGCATCCTTACTTCCGCAAAGCAATAAAACCGGGCAATCCATTGTGTAATCTCGCTCTTGTTCCATTGCCTCTGCCACAGAAGCAAATCCACGACCGCATAATTTGCAGAATTCTGCCTTGGGATATGCCATAATTGCTTCCTTGTAATTTTGTTTTCCTGCGGCACTCGTTGCAATAGACAGACTCCACGGTACCAATAACTTCCACGGAATCAGACGGTACATCCACTCCGTATGCTTAAGTGAGGCTATCATCCAGTTCGCATTATACTTTCTTTTTAAGGAGCATGAATCAACAGATACAAATGCCTGCACTGACATCGGAAATAGTGACACATACATCTGCGTGATATAGCCTCCGTAGGATTGCCCTATCATAATAGGAAATACAATGCCCTCTCTGCTCAATATATCATGCAGCACATAAGTCACCTCTTCAAGCGTAAAATCCAACTGATATGGACGTGACTCACCATGCGCAGGTGCATCCCATGTCAGACAATTGTAGTCCTTTTGAAAATATGCAATTTGGGCATCAAACAAATGATGTTCCGCCGTCAATCCCGGCAAAAACACCATCCATTTTCTGCTCTGATCCTCCGCATCGTAAGTCAGCCAATAATGGACATCACCCTTCGCGGTACGATATACTTTTTCTTCTGTGTTCATTGCTTATTCCTCTCCAACAGGCTGCTAAAATCTCTATGTCTGTCTTTATTCGTCCTCAGCCCACACAAGCGCGCATTTCACTGCACGTTTCCAGCCTTTGAGCAATTTTTCACGCACTTCATTTTCCATATCCGGCGTAAACTCTCTGCCAAGCTGCCAATTCTCCTTGATTTCCGCTTTATCTTTCCAGTATCCGCTTGCAAGTCCTGCCAAATAAGCCGCCCCAAGTGCAGTTGTCTCGATACATTTTGGTCTGTCAACCACTGTCTGTACAATGTTCGACTGGAATTTCATCAGGAAATTATTTGCGCTTGCACCGCCATCCACCTTGAGAACTTTCAAATGAATACCAGAATCCTCTTCCATTGCGCGCAACACTTCATAGGTCTGATAAGCAATCGATTCAAGCGTTGCCCTGATAAAATGTTCCTTCCTGCATCCGCGCGTAATCCCGACAATCGTCCCCTTGGCATACGGATTCCAATAAGGCGCCGCAAGTCCCGTAAATGCAGGCACAATATAGACTCCGTTGGTATCAGAAACTTCATCGGCATATTCTTCCGACTGTCTTGCTTCCTTAATCATGCGCATGCTGTCACGCAGCCACTGA
>DATESB010000246.1:0-2304 GCA_035271065.1 Lachnospiraceae bacterium
GATATAAAATCGTCTCTAACATCTTTAACTGTTTCTCCATTGGAACGCAGGTATCTTCTGCGTGAAACGGATTCTGCTGCAGAAAACCGATTCTGATTACCTTACATATTTCCATAATCAATTTCTGATCATCCGGAAGTACATCGGCACCAATCAGTTTCACGATTTCCATTAGATTACTCTCCTGATTAAGCAGTGTAATCATTCTGGCACGGTAATTCATAAATTCCGGTGATACATGCTCTTTATACCACGGTGTTAAATCCGACAAATACTCACTATAACTGGTCAGCCAATTGATTGCCGGAAAATGTCTTGCATATGCCAAAGATTTATCCAATCCCAAAAAGCATCTGACAAATCGCTTTGTATTCTGCGTAACAGGTTCCGAGAAATCGCCACCCTGCGGAGAAACCGCACCGATAATCGAAACAGAACCTTTGGTATGATTCAGATTCAAAGTCATACCTGCTCTCTCGTAAAATCCGGAAAGTCTGCTTGCCAAATAAGCCGGAAAGCCTTCTTCTGCCGGCATTTCTTCCAAACGTCCCGACAATTCACGAAGCGCTTCTGCCCATCTGGAGGTTGAATCTGCCATAATAGCAACATCATATCCCATATCGCGATAGTATTCCGCAAGCGTAATTCCTGTATAAATAGAAGCTTCTCTTGCTGCAACAGGCATATTAGATGTATTTGCAATCAAGGTTGTCCTCGCCATTAATTTATTACCTGTCTTTGGATCTTCAAGCTTCGAGAAATCTTCTAAGACTTCAGTCATTTCATTTCCACGTTCACCACAACCGATGTAAATGATAATATCCGCATCCGACCATTTTGCAATCTGATGCTGCGTCATGGTCTTACCTGTCCCAAATCCTCCCGGAATTGCGGCTGTTCCGCCCTTTGCAATCGGAAATAACGTATCCAGTATTCTCTGTCCCGTCAGCAAAGGAATTCGCATCGAATAACGCTTCTCAACCGGTCTGGTCACTCGAATCGGCCACTTATGCGCAAGTTTCAGCTCATAAGTTTCTCCATTATCCTGCTCTATGGTTGCCACAACATCCGTAACCGTATAGGCGCCGTCCGGTACCACGCTCTTTACAATGCCGGTTACTTGCGGCGGAACCATGGACTTGTGGACAACTGCTGCCGTTTCGGGAACTTCAGCAATAATCGTACCGCCTGCAACTCTTTCCCCAACAGAAATCGTCATGTGCACTTCCCACTTTTTCTCTGTATCCAAGGCTTCTGCACTGATCCCTCGGCTGATATAAATACCCGATTTTTTGGCAATCTCGGTCAGCGGTCTTTCAATACCGTCAAATATATTATCAATGATACCCGGTCCAAGTGTCACCGAAATTGCCGAGCCTGAAGCAACGACCTCTTCACCCGGCTTTAAGCCACTTGTCTCCTCATAGACCTGTATGGTGGTCTGCTCCGTAGTCAGCCCGATTACTTCACCAATCAGCTGCTCTTTACCAACATAGACCATCTCTGCCATTTTAAATCCGGTGTTACCCTTCAAATAGATAACAGGTCCGTTAATCCCGTAAATAATACCTTTTCTATCCATTCTGTCGTCCTCCTTGGAAGACAAACTTCTCACGCTCTTCATTTAACAGAGTTTCAAATGAATTGTCGATTAATATCTTCTTAGAATTTGTAATTGCTCTTGTTCCTCCGATAAAGGAATATTCACTGACGGTAAGCTCACAACCGGTTGCACTTTCTAGTTCAGACTTCATATCCTTGTCATCCAAATCAATATAGATGATCATTTCTTCATTTCCGGCAAATTCCTTCTCATCCTTAATCTGCGCAATCAGTAACTCCTTATATGCCGGTGTCTTTTTGTAGGCAATCAGCAATTCGGTTACTTCCGCAAAGAGTTTTGTCTCCAACTCTTCTTGTTTGTCGGAAAGTTCTTTTCTGATGAGGATTTGCTCAGAAGACATTTCCTTATTAATCTGTCTTTTCATGCTCGATATTTCGGCTTCAATACGTGCCTCGGCTTCATTTGTTTTGATTTTCTTATATTCCTCAAACATCTTATCCGCCGCCGCATAGTATTCCTTAATCAGGTCATATGCCTGTTTTCTGGCATTCATCATAGAATTATCCAAAAAATGCTGCATCTTTTCCTCGGTTGTCATCGCTTCACCTTCTTACTCCATTACTTTGCGTTTCCTATAGTTTCAATCCGATTGCTTCATTCACATACGATGTGATAAAATCAGGACTCCGTCCGGTTCCGTGTCGATCCGGAATTTCGATAATCAACGGCATTCTTCTGTT
>DATESB010000247.1:0-14295 GCA_035271065.1 Lachnospiraceae bacterium
GATATCTGTGCAGCTTCCTTTGGTATGAATTTCGGCTCCGTCGTTGTAATCGTTCTTCCGCCTGCACTTTGCGGCAGTTCATCCTTGGTTCTGTTCAGTTCATGTTCTCCTTCAATATGTGGCAATACCATCAAGTCCATAAAGCGCTTGATAAATGTAGACTTTCCTGTTCTGACCGGGCCTACCACCCCTATGTATATTTCTCCGCCCGTACGGATTTGTATATCTTTGTACAAATCAAACGTTGTATCATCCATAATAAAAAAGTCCCCTTCCATACGTTATTACATTGTATGTAAGGGGCGCTTTTCATATGCTTTCTTTATTCCAATTCGTTTAACAGTTCTGTAATCAGATCTCTAACCTTATGATAATCAAATTTCTCATAATTCTGTTTCATAACGGAAATCTTACGGTTCATATCCTTTCCAAAGTTACGTGCCGACAAGCCTGCCAACATCGCTTCACAACCCTTTAAGTTGATCTGAACAAGTGCTTCCTGTAATGCCTCAACTTCCGCTCTCTCCAGTTTGTCATAAACCGTATTTTCGTCATCCTCTATTTCTGTGTCATCCGGCATTTCAAATGTGCCGAGTTCCTCCAGATAAGTACGAACCTCCTCCAATAAGACAGAGAATTTGTCCAATGTATCCTGCAAGTTTTCCTCAATAAATACTCTGTCATCACTCTTGCCTGCCATCTCAAGAGCCTTAAACAATGCAGATATACCAACGGCGCCCACACTTGCCGAACTACCCTTAACGCTATGTACATTTGTTGTGAACAAAGAGATATCTCCTTCCTCCCATTGTTTCGGTATCTGCTCCAGTTTGTCTAACCCTTCTCTGTAATAAGTATTCAAAATTGCAGCATATACTTCCGCACTTCCGCCAACCGTACTGATGCCCTGCTCCGGATTGAGTGATAAGGACATTTCACTCACAGCAGAAATCGTCTCCTCGGATGTCTGTGCTGACTGCACTTCCTCTGCAACATTTTTCACACCAATCACCTGCAATTCCTTTGGTAAGTATTCACGCAAAAACCGTTCCATATAATAGCTTTTAATCGGTTTCGCGATATAATCCTGAAAGCCTTCCTTAATCAGCCGTTCCTGTACATCCGTTCCGAAATCAGCCGTCATACACAGCACCGGAATGTTTCGATAATAAGAGCCCGGAATATTCCGAATTTCATGCAGCGTTTGTATCCCGTCCATTTCCGGCATCATTTGATCCAGTAATACCATATGATATTTTCCTTTTTTAAGCATCTTCAAACATGCTTCGCCACTTTGCACCATATCCGGCTTTATTTTGAAGTTTTCCAAAAGTCCTGCTGTCACCTTCAGATTGACCATATTATCATCCACAAGCAAAATGCGTGCTTTCGGGAATTCAATATTTTCTCTGTCTGCCGGCGCCTGATAGTCATCCTGTGACCAACTTCCGTTAAATACCTCACCCAAATTCAGACATGACAAGGGTTTTCTGATAATTTTACAGTTGTTGAAATCTTTGAATACATGTCGATAATCTGTTACAACATAGGTATAATCTTCGCATTCGTATTTTTCTATAATCTGTTTCAATCCCTGATACTCTGTGTCCGAGATAAATATATGACTATATCTCTTTTCCTGAACTTTCATTTCAAATACGCTGTTTCCATATACGTATTCACAACGAATATTCATACTGTCCATCAGGTTTCTCCACATATTCTCTTTTAGTACATTTGAAACATAAACAAGAACATGCCTTTCTTCTCCCTCCGGAATTCTGACAATCGGAATATCATCCACAATATAATTTGTGAACTTAAAGGTTGTTTCCATACCAATGCCCACAATACTCTTAATATCTAGTTCTCCACCCATCAATTGCAGCAGTTCACGGCAAATACTCAGTTCAAGTCCCAACCCCTTCATATTACTTCCTTGCCTAGAGTCGTAGCGCTCATAAGCACCAAATATAGCATCTATATCCATCTGAGATAACCCCGGCCCTGTATCCGCAATTCTGCACTGGAAAGTAACACTCTGTTCCTCTTGATTGCGCTTTCCTTTTACTTCAAGAAGTATACGTCCCTCCTCAGAATGTTTCACTGAACTAAACAACAGGTATAAAAAAATCTGTTTGATACGAATGTCATCACCATAAAGAGTAATCGGAATATCTCTCGACAGTGAAACCTGCAATTCCACATTCTTCCCCTGCAAATCGCCTGAAACTGTCTGAATGATTTCATTTAATAGTTTGTCAAAACGGTATTTCGTCGGCAACAATTCCAATTTACCGGAATCAAGCTTGGAATAAGTCAGAATATTATTAATCAAAGTCAGAAGTTCCGCTGAAGCATCCCTGATAATCTCAGTTTCTTCCCTTGCCATAGCATCCAGATCTTCTTTCAATATTAATTCTGTCATACCAACAATTGCATTCATCGGCGTGCGAATTTCATGTGTCATATTGGCCAAGAACTTACTTTTACTCTGTCTGGCATTTTCAATAGAAAGTCTGGACTGTGCAACATTTTTTTTAATGCTCAACTGAATCTTTGCCTGATAAACATTCATGAATACCGGTCCAACCGCCGCCAACAGAAAACAGCCTACTGCCAGTACCAGCACTCCGCCCATATTCTCTGTACCATATGCATATACTACCTGTGGACGCAATACCGAATAAAAGATAATCAAGCAGTACCATAAACTTTCAACTACTACCGTAATTGCCAATTTTCTTCCGTCTAAAAGGAAGAAAGACAGAATAATACCGGTAGCAAAAAACAGTGGCATTGCACCATACACCCCACTAAACAAAAAGAACATCAGCGGGAAAGCAAATAAATTCAGAACAAGACAAAGTAAAACAGAACCCGATTCATATTTTTCAAAACTACGTGCCATATAAGCAATTCCGCAAACTACCAAAACAACACCAATCATCAGAAAAACAATGGCTATATTGTCCTTGACAATCAGCATCATGATGATAGAGAGAAAAAAGACCGGAATCGAATAGAAAACAGCCAAATAGAACTTCTTCGTCTGTAAAGGCATCACATTGCCTTGAAAAAGTTTTCTCCACTTCTGTATGTAGGTTTTTAGTAAAAAGTCTCTTTTTTCTGTCATTGATTTTTCCCTATAATCAAATTATGAGGCAAATGTGTCTTCAGTGCTCTTTCTATTTTATCAATTTCAACCGGCTTTGAGATATAGTCATCAAATCCAGCCTCCATGAACATCTCTCGTGCTCCGCTGATTACATTGGCGGTTAAGGCAATCACATGAATCTTCTGAATATCTTCATTTTCTATTTCCCGCATTTTAAGTAATGTATCAATACCATCCATTTCCGGCATCATGTAGTCCAAAAAGATCAAATCTACTTTCTCCTGTTGTATAGTTGCTAAACACTCCGCACCACTTGTTGCGGTAATGACATCTGCCTCATATTTTCTGAGCAGACCGCTCACTACATTCAGATTTGTCAGGTTATCATCCACAACCAAAATATGTGCTTCCGGACAAATAAATCCACCCTTTTTGATGACCTCGCGAATGGACTTATTCCCTTCATGTGAGAAGATTGCCGCAACATTAATGCAGTAAAGCGGTCGCATCAAAATAGAGCCGAATTTGTCAATCGGAGGTGTTTGATTAATATTTGAGATTACAACCAAATGCTCTGTTGTCAGTTGCTCATCAAGCATCGCCTTTACTTCTTGATAGCGTTTCTGTGCTATAAATATATGTGTATATCTTTGCTCCGACAATAAGTTTCCAAACATCACCTTATTCTGCGCACAATCTGCCGAATAACCTATATCACAAATAATCTTGAACAGAACTTGCTGCATCTCCTCATTTTCTTCAAAAATCAGAATACTCGGTCGTTCGCTCGTCTCAAGCTGAACAAGTGGAATGTCTGTAATTAATGTCTGAGGTACAACAAAAGAAAAAGTACTTCCCTCTTTGTACACACTCTTTACGCTAATCTCACCATTCATTAAACTCAATATCTCACGACAGATAGAAAGTCCAAGACCGGTGCCCTCAATACTGCGCCTGTCTGCCTCTCCTTCTTCCACTCTTTGATATACCGAAAAAAGTTTCGAAAGGCTTTCTTCCTTAATGCCGATACCGGTATCAATGACGTCTGCCTTTAACAAAATGATATTATCATTCTCTTTTGACTTTTCCTGCGTAATCCTTAACGTAATGCTTCCGCGCTTCGTATATTTAACTGCGTTATTCAGTATATTAATGAACACCTGACGAAGTCTGACACCATCTCCATACAACTTATACGGAATTCCGCCATCTATATCCACATATAATTTCACACTTGAATCCATCAATCTGACAGACATCATGTTAATAATATCCGTAAAAATCTCTGCAACATTGTATTCTGTATTAAATACCTGTATCTTACCTGATTCAGACTTCGACAAATCCAGCAAGTCATTCGTAATGGACAAAAGCGCATTACAATAATTCAAAATACTGTATATATTGTCTCTGACATGACCATTAACATTCAAATCCAAAAGTAATTCCGTTGTGCCAAGGATTGCATTCATCGGTGTTCGGATTTCATGTGACATATTAATGAGAAACATATCTTCTGCAATATAAGCATCCATAGCCTCAATATGAGTCTGTTCGGCAAGCTGCTGTTCACTCTTGTAGACCAATAACCGATATCGAATTGTAATACCCGTTAATATACCTGTATACAAGACACCAATCGTAACGGCAGCAGCATCAAACAGAGTAACCTTAAGTATATTTGCTGGTATATAGCGAAACCCAAGAGCAATAACCGCTGCATGTACCAGAATCTCAAAAGCCGCCAGCAGAACGCCCTGCCATTTCGGCACCATTATTATGGTATATACAATTCCCAATAAGCAATAGATTGGAATACAGCAGATTAAGCTATGAAAGGCATACATCAGATACGGCAGTGTTGCCAGATTCAGAACAAGTGACATAACAACAGAACAGGATAAATATCGTCCTGTTCTGTTGGCTTCAAGAAACGTAATAATTCCCAGCATCAAAGTTCCTGCAAGAAAGAAGGTCGCTTTCAAATCCGGCACAAAAATCAGCGCCAAAACAATCGCTATCAATATACTGATATTGATAATAACATGATTTGTATTGAACACCTTCACTTCTGTTGGGAGTTCTGTGTCAAAATATTTGTGATAAAGTGTTTGAAACATATATGACCCTCCCTATGAGGAAGCTCTTTCAATATCTTTTTCTATCTCTAAAAACATTTCAACCAATTCCGGATCAAAGTATGTACCGCTCCAAAGTCTGATGCGATTCATTGCCTCTTCATGGGTCAATGGTTTTCGGCCGTCATTCTTGGAACGAAATTCATCATAGGCATTTACAATTGCAAGAATACGCGCTTCCACCGGAATATCAGTCGTAATCAACTTATCCGGATATCCTTTTCCATCCCAACGTTCATGGTGACTTCTGCACATATTGTATGCATAATTCAAAAAACTGTTCTGTGAGATAACTGCAATAACCTTCTGGATTGCTGATGCACCGAGGAGCGTATGACTCTTTAATTCCTCTACTTCCTGCAGAGAAAGATCTGCCACTCCCGTCAACAAGCTTCTGTCTGAAATTGAAATCTTACCGACATCATGTATCTTTGACGCAAATATCAGCATCTCAGCATCTTCTGCAAAGATATCAAATTTGCCACTCTTAATAACCTCATCCAAAAAAATGTCCATGTATTTTTCTACACGTCTTGCATGATTTGCTGCAGTAAAGTCTCGTCGTTCCATCAAATCAATAAACATCTCAACAATCGCATACTGCAATTCAACGATATTGTGCATTTTTTCTTTAACCGTCTGCGACAATGTCACATTATATTTTTTCATTCTTCGTTCGCTTTCAATCAACTGAATATGAATATCCAGACGCTTACGAAGCAATGCTGTTGAGTATGGTTTCTTAATATAGTCAATGGCTCCGAGGAAATATCCCTCCACTTCCGTGGTATCATCATCCTGAGCTGTCAGGAAAATAACAGGTACATTGGCAAGCTTCTGACTATTTTTCATTTCACTGATGACATAGAAGCCGTTTACATGTGGCATATCCACGTCCAGCAGTAGCAAATCAGGTGGTTCCGGCATGTCATGTAGAAATTCTAATGCCATTTCACCGGAACTGACAGGAACGATTTCATAGATATCTTCCAATGCTTTCTTGACCATAATCAGGTTCGTCATATTGTCATCAACAATCATTACCTTATGCAAGTTCTATCGCCTCCTGCCAAATAAAATATTTTACAATATTATACCATGTCACTATTTGATTTGCAATTCATGACTTAGCGCGAAACCATGAGATGACTCATTGCCTGATTTAATCCGTCAACGGTTAGTTTATACATCGGAAACTGTTGCTTTAAAACCGTTTCAGCCTCACGCCATGGGGCATCACCCGGTGCCATTTTAGGGTTTAACCATACAATTTTCTTATATTTCTTCTTTAATAACATCAACCATTCGTAACCTGAAAGACCGCCGTTGGGTCCTCTGTAATTGCCGGATGTTGAATATAGTTCTTCCGGTGCCATTGCTGCATCTCCGACAATAATGACTTTGTAATCACTGCCAAGATTTTTGAACAGCCATTCTGTATCTGTCCAGTCTCCATTTTCACACTCAGGGGTATTATAAACCTTAGAGTACAAGCAATTATGAATGTAATATGTTTTAACATCCTTATAGTGGTTAGACTTATTCACGGATTGAAACAGTTCATTCAAAAGGTTACTATACGGTATCATCGTTCCACCGGAATCCATCAGCATCAGCAGCTTAACTGCATTCCTACGCGGTCTGTCAAATACAATCTGCAGACATCCTCCGTTGTTGCAGGTTTTATCTACCGTCTGATTGATATCAAGTTCCGTCTTTGGAATATCAAGTCTTGTTGAAAACTGACGCAGTCTTCTGAGTGCCGTCTGAAACTGTCTGTTGTCCAGTAATTTGTCATTTCGAAAATCTCTGAATTTACGCTCACCAATGACCTGAAATGCCGATTGATAACCTGTTGTTCCACCGATACGAACACCACCAAGATGACCGCCTAGATTGCCGAAGGATGATTTACCCATGGTGCCAATCCACTGACTTCCGCCGTTATGTTCTTCATTTTGCTCTTTCAAACGCTCATGATACTTCTTCAGCACTTCTTCCTTATCCAAATCAATTCTAAGCGCTTCGCCCTCCAGTTCATACCTAGCTAGTTCCTTCTGAAGTTCTGCAAAGTCCGGCTTATCCAGCCATTTTAAGAACTTATCAATATCATCTTCATCCTGCATTTTGATGCCCTTAAAATATTCCTCGAATATCCCGTCAAACTTGTCGAAGTCAGCCTCACTTTTTACAAGTATCATGCGCGCAACATAATAGAACTCCGTAAAAGAAGAATTACAAAGTCCTTTATCAAGTGCTTCTATCAATGCCAGCCATTCACTCAGCGAAATATCAAAACCCTTATCCCGCATGAAATAGAAAAAATCGCTAAACATATTGTTTCGCCTTTCTATATTATACTCGGTGTTGTAATGTTTCTATATCTTCATCTTTTTTGACAACCACACCGACAAACGGCAATTCCTTTTGGATAGTTTCCGCATCAATTCCACCCAATTGAAGGGCTCTGATCCAGTCAATCAGTTCTGAAGTGCTTGGCTTCTTACGAATATCCCTGATTTCTCTAATCTCATAAAATGCTTCCATTGCATTGTGCAACAGACTCTCTTCTACATGGTCGAAATGAGTCTTCACGATTTCCTCCATAAGAGGCTTGTCCGGAAATGAAATATAATGAAAAATACAACGGCGCAAAAACGCATCCGGCAATTCCTTTTCTGCATTGGAAGTAATAATTACAATAGGACGCTTCTTTGCGGTAACAGTCTCCTTTGTCTCATGGATATAGAACTCCATTTGATCCAGTTCCCATAATAAATCGTTCGGAAATTCCAAATCAGCTTTATCAATTTCATCAATCAACAACACAACCTGTTCTTCAGCGGAAAATGCCTCGCCAAGTTTACCAAGTTTAATATATCTGGCAATATCATCTACGCCTTCTTCTCCAAACTGACCGTCATATAGTCTCTGAATGGTATCATAAACATAGAGTCCGTCCTGTGCCTTTGTGGTTGACTTGATGTTCCATATAATCAATTTTTTCTGAAGAGAATCCGCGATTGCCTGTGCAAGCATTGTCTTGCCGGTACCCGGTTCTCCCTTGATGAGCAACGGCTTCTGTAAAGCAATTGCCACATTTACGGCAGACATTAATTCCTTAGATGCAACATATCCGCCTGTACTTTTAAATCCATTCTCTATTCCGTCCATTCAATACCTCCTACTTTACTTCCAATCCATATCTGAATGTTCCAGCTTTTTATCTCTGATCATCAGGTCTCTGACTGCTTCATCGGCTGCTTTTCCTTCAAACAAGATTGCATTTACCTGTTCGATAATCGGCATCTCAACATGGTATTTTTCTGCAAGTGCAACAGCAGCTTTGGTTGAATAAACGCCTTCAACCACCATCTTTACTTCATCCATGGCTTCCTGCATACTCTTTCCCTGTCCGATTAGAATACCGGCTCTTCTGTTACGGGAATGCATGCTGGCGCAGGTTACAATCAAATCACCGATACCGGTCAAGCCGTAAAATGTCTCGGATTTACCGCCCATGGCAATTCCCAGCCTTGCAATTTCAGCAATTCCGCGTGTAATCAGAGCTGCCTTTGTATTGTCTCCATATCCAAGTCCGTCTGCCATACCGGCAGCCAGTGCAACTACATTCTTAAGTGCTCCACCAAGTTCTATTCCAAGCATATCATTGCTGGTATATACGCGAAATGCCTCATTCATGAATACATTCTGTAACCATTCTGCTGTTTTTTGATCCTTTGCACCAATGACACAAGTTGTCGGAACACCTCTTCCAACCTCTTCTGCATGTGAAGGTCCTGACAAGACTGCAACATTTGCCTGCGGAACTTCTTCCTTAATAATCTGGCTCAGCGTATAAAGAGTTTTCTCTTCTATTCCCTTTGCCACATCCACGATAATCTGTCCGGCTTCCACCACATCCTTAAGCAAAGCAGATGTACTTCTCGTATAGGGTGACGGAACAGCCAATACAAGCAACTCTCGCCCCTGTACCGCTTCTTTCAAATCATTCGTAAATTTCATGTCCTGCGGCAGTTTCACACCGGGCAGTTTGTCTTTATGTTCATGCTCTTGATTGAGCATATCAATCTCTGCTTTTACAATTGACCACACGGTCACTTCATGTCCGTTTTTATGTAATAATAGTGCAAGGGCTGTCCCCCAGCTTCCTGCTCCTATGATGCTAACCTTGCTCATGTTCTGCCTCCCGTTGCGCCTGTTGCATTTTCTTTGAAAGATAAGTCTTTCGTTCGTTACCGTGAAGCAGGCGTTTAATATTCTCTCTGTGTCTCCAATATGCCATCACTGTTAAGAACAATCCCACTCCGTAAAACTCCAACAGCAACGGTCTTGTCATTCCAAAGTGTCCAAGTTCACCAAATATAACAAGTTCAGCCATAAATCCCGCATATACCAGCAAAGAACCAAGTGATACATAATGTGTGATAAAGAATGCACTGAAAAATGTAATCAGCCCAAGTCCGAGAAAAATCGGATCAAACGCAATAATCATTCCGCCGGTTGCAGCAATTCCCTTGCCTCCCTTAAAGTTCATATAAAACGGGTAATTATGTCCTAATATTGCACCTGCACCTGCGTATAACACAAGTAACGGCATCATATCGGCACAGGAATTATGAAACAACAATCTCGCAATCAATACCGCTACAATACATTTCAAAGCATCGCCTGCAAATACGACCAATCCGGCTTTTGTTCCCAGCGTACGAAGCACATTCGTTGTTCCTGCATTTTTGCTGCCTGTTGTCCGAATATCAATTCCGTTCTTTTTTCCTACGAAATAACCTGTCTGTATCAGCCCAAAAGCATATCCGATGACTAGACAAATAATACGTTCCATCTCTATTTATCCCCTCTTTCGCGAATAATAAACCTCAGTGGTGTACCCTTAAAACCAAATGAATCTCTGATGCGATTCTCAATATAACGCGTATAGGAAAAATGCATCAGTTCCTTATCGTTGACAAAGATAACAAACGTAGGCGGTTTCACCGCAACCTGCGTAATATAGAACAGCTTCAGACGTTTACCCTTATCTGACGGCGGCTGTTGCAGTGCAACTGCTTCTGACATAATTTCATTTAACACACCTGTACCGATACGCATTGCATGATTGGCAATGACCATATCAATCAAATCAAATAGTTTATTCAGACGCTGTCCGGTTACTGCCGAAACAAATGTAATCTCGGCATAAGGCATATAGGACAGCACATCTCTGACCTTCTCCGTAAAACGATAAATGGTCTTATCATCCTTTTCAACAGCATCCCATTTATTTACCGCAATAATAACGCCTTTTCCGCGTTCATGCGCAATACCGGCAATCTTTGCTTCCTGCTCGGTCACACCCTCTACAGCATCAATTACAATGATGACAACATCTGCACGCTCCACTGCTCCGACCGTACGGACAATCATGTATCGTTCCAATTCTTCTTTAATCTTATTCTTTCTTCGAAGACCTGCTGTATCAATAAACACATATTCTGTTCCATTGTGCATGACAGGTGTATCAACCGCATCTCTCGTGGTACCTGCAATATCCGATACAATGACACGATTTTCACCAAGCAATTTATTAACAATCGACGACTTTCCTACATTGGGTTTTCCGACAATTGCAATCTTCGGACGCTCGTCCTCTTCTTCTGCATCCAAATCATCCGGAAAATGCTTAATGACTTCATCCAGCAATTCACCAAGTCCCATACGGTTACTTGAAGAAATCGGAATCGGATCACCAATTCCAAGATTGTAAAATTCATAGACATCTGCTTCAAACTTCTCAAAACTATCTACTTTATTCACAACCAAAAGTACCGGCTTTGAAGACCGGCGCAACATATCTGCAACCTTGGCATCTGAATCTACCAAGCCCTGTTTTACATCCACCATAAATAAAATCACATCTGCAGTATCAATGGCTATCTCAGCCTGCTCCCGCATCTGTGATAAAATAACATCCTTGCTGTCCGGCTCAATTCCGCCGGTATCAATCATTGTGAAATACTTATCAAGCCATGTCACATCCGCATAGATACGGTCTCTCGTAATACCCGGTGTATCCTTCACAATACTAATCATTTCACCTGCCAATGCATTAAACAATGTAGATTTACCTACATTTGGCCGGCCCACTATCGCCACTATCGGCTTACTCATAATAATTCTCCTTCTATTAGGGATTGAAGAAAATCCCACCCGCTTGATTTTACAATATCTACTGGTACTTGTAAAGCCTTTTCGATGTCCTCTACGGTCACATCATCCAGTAAAACCGTCTCGCCACTGCGCAATAAATTGATTGGCAGAAGCAGTTTTTCTCCAAGTGCTTTCCCTTGTAATTGATTGATGATATCCTGCCCCGTCAGCAGCCCGGATACCGTAATATTCTCCCCGAAAAAGTGATTTATAATCGGATAGAGATGCACCTTGATTTGTGGGAATAGTCTTTGTACCCGTTCCACCATTTGAAGAATGTACGGATATGCCAATGTTCCGGTTACTAAGGATAGTTCGCGCCGTTCCGAAACGTTTCCGTCTGCATGACTTATGCGATTGCAGGCATCATCAAACTCGTCCAACAAAAGGCGCAGCATACCCACTCCATTTTCCAGTTGCAGATAGTCATCATAGGTGTCCGCTGCCGGCAGTTCTTCCTCTGCCAACAAATATATTTCATCGGAAGCATGAATAAAATGCATTTCATATTCATTCATCATTTTCTCTTGATGTGCATGTACTGTCCTCAGTATTTCTTTTGCATCTTCTTTTGTAAAAGGCTCCAACGGATGTAGTCCGTCACGATACTTCGACAAACCTACCGGTACAACCGAAACACTTCTGAGATGTGGCGCATACTGTTCCAAATCGTGTAACGTTCTTTCAAGTTCTTCCCCATCATTGACACCTTTGCAGAGAACAATCTGCCCGTTCATTTCAATTCCTGCTTCATATAACAAATCAACTTTTTGAAGTGCTTCCCCTGCGAACCGATTATGCAGCATCATGCACCTGAGTTCCGGATTGGTTGTCTGAAACGAAATATTAATCGGTGACAGGCGATACTTGATAATACGGTCAATATCATGCTCACTCATATTGGTAAGTGTCACATAGTTTCCCTGCAAAAAGGACAGCCGCGAATCATCATCTTTGAAATACAGAGTTTCACGCATTCCCGGTGGCATTTGGTCGATAAAACAGAAAATACATTTGTTCCGACAGGAACGATATTCATCCATAAGCCCGCTCTCAAATACCAGACCAAGGTCTTCATCCGGCTCCTTGTCAATTTCAAGCAGCCACTCTTCACCGCTTTTCTTTTCAATCAGTACTTCAATATAGGTATCTTCAACCAGAAACTGATAATCAAAGATATCCTCTAGTTCTTCACCGTTAATGGTGCAAAGAAAGTCTCCTGCTTCAATTCCGAGTTCTTCTGCTATGCTGTTATCCCTAATTTTATTAATTAAATGCTTTTTCATCACTACGCGTTTATTCTCTCACTTTGATTAGATTTTACTTTTATTTCAGTATGCTTCATTTTATCACTTCAAGCGTGCAAAGTAAACAAATCTTGCTCTTGACGCACACGCATCATAATGATATAAATGATAGGGGAAAGACAGTTTCCACAAATCATACAGTTTTTTCGGGAGAGAAAAATGCCAAACATCGAATATTTGGAAGACACCATGCAGGTGGCTCCACTTAAAATCATTGCACTGGAAAGCTGCACCGAACTGGGCAATCAGGTCAATGAATATCTCATTAATTTCAGAAAACAAGTCAACCAGGTTCATCATGATTCACCGGCTTTTGTCGGATATGCGGAAGATAATTACTTATTATCAGCCTCTTGTCCCCGCTTTGGTACCGGCGAAGGAAAAGGCATCATCAACGAATCAGTTCGTGGAAAAGACTTATTTATTCTGGTGGATGTATGTAACTATAGTCTCACTTATACCGTTAACGGACAATTGAATCATATGTCACCTGACAATCATTTTCAGGATTTAAAGAGAATTATTGCTGCTGCTATGGGAAAAGCACACCGTGTCAATGTCATTATGCCTTTCTTATATGAAAGCAGACAACATAAACGCTATGCAAGAGAGTCTCTGGACTGTGCGCTTGCATTGGAAGAATTGGCAGAAATGGGTGTCGACAATATCATTACTTTTGATGCACATGATCCACGTGTGCAGAATTCCGTTCCACTGTGCGGGTTTGATAATTTCACTCCACCCTATCAGTTTATCCGTTCTCTCATTCATTATGAGAAGGATTTAATTATTGATAAAAATCACTTGGTTGTCATCAGCCCGGATGAAGGGGCTCTGGATCGTGCCGTATACTTTGCCAACGTTCTTGGTGTTAATACCGGTATGTTCTATAAGAGAAGAGATTATTCTACTGTTGTAAATGGAAAGAACCCGATTGTTGCACATGAATTTTTGGGAGACGATATCGACGGAAAGGATGTTATCATCATTGATGATATGATTTCTTCCGGTGAAAGCATGATTGATACAGCAAAGCAATTGAAATCTATGAATGCAAAGCGCGTATTTATCTGTGCTACCTTTGGACTGTTCACTTCAGGGCTCGATAACTTTGACAAAGCTTATGAGCGTTGCTATTTTGATAAGATTATTACTACCAATCTGAATTATCATTTGCCGGAGTTGGATACAAAGCCTTACTATGTTGAGGCTAATATGAGTAAGTTTCTGACATCGATTATTGACTTTATGAACCATGATGCTGCTATGAGCAATGTATTAACTACTACAGAGAAAATTCAGAGCATTTTGGCTAAATATAATGCAAGAGAAGAAGTCGATTATTAAACAGATAAAATTGATTAATCGGGTAGGAGGTAAATAATTAATTTATTTACCGTCCTCCCACACCACCGTGCGTACCGTTCGGTACACGGCGGTTCTTTAGTTTTCACAAACTACTAGATAATAGTCAAGTAGGGATGTATATCCCAGCTTGGCTATT
>DATESB010000248.1:0-14209 GCA_035271065.1 Lachnospiraceae bacterium
TCGTCAGACCAGAGATTTGCCTCCACCTTCCTTCAGATTCCACCTCGCGGTGGACACCCTTGGTCTTGGCTATGTCCTTCCCACTACTAGGGTAGACTAGGGACTTTCACCCATTAGAAACGTGCGCCGCCAGGCGCACAAAAGAAAGGGTAAAGCAATTTCATATGCCATACCCTTTTCTACCATAAATAAACAACTATTTCCTTTTTTAGTATATCATACCATTTTTTGTTGTCAATCAACTTTGTTAACTTTCAGACTCTTTTCAGGCTCTTTCGGTACTGTCAGATACATCGTTGTGCCCTCATGCAGAACCGATTTTGCACAAATTTGTATTCCCAGCATATCTGCTGACTTCTTACACAGATACAGCCCAATCCCGGTAGAACGCTTGTCCATATGCCCGTTGTATCCGGTAAACCCCTTCTCAAATATTCTTGGCAGGTCTTCCGCGCGAATACCAATTCCGGTATCCTTAATCTGTATACAATATGCATGTTCTTCTTCCCTGCATTTTATAGAAATACCACCTTCTGCCGTATATTTCACCGCATTTGATAATATCTGTTCCAAAATGAACGCAAGCCATTTTTCATCGGTCACTGTCACACATATAAATGGTTCAAAGTCAATCGACAGCTTCTTCTCTATAAAGACTGTCTTATACTGCTTCACAACCTGCTTCACAATTTCATAAACATCACACTGCCTGATATCAAGATCCGCCCCTGTTTCCTGCAAACGCACATATTGCAATGCCATACCGGCATACTGTTCAATCCGAAACAGTTCATGATGTAACTGCGCCGTCTTCATCTGTATCGTTTTTGTCTCAGAGTCCCGAACTTGTTCTTCCATATTCTGTAACGTCAGACGCATGGCCGCAATCGGCGTCTTAATTTGATGTACCCAGAGTGTATAATAGTCTTTTTCTTCACTCACTCGCTCCTTCAAAGTCTGCTCTAACAGCCCACACTTTTCATGCAGTTCCTTAATCATCTCCTGATATTGCTCTTCGATGCCGTTGCTTGCCTGTGGCAGACTCTCCAAAGAATGCTGTAATTCCTTTTGTGTCTTTAACAGTGCAGCCTCTTTCTTCCAATATAGAAACAGAGAACCACCGCACCAAAACAAAAAGAGAAAGCCACACATCCATAATGTCAACTGAACAGGACGCATACTCTCTCCATATAAATAGGTGCATACCAACAGTAGTCCTGCCATGATAAGCACTCCGCCAATCAATCCAAGTTCTTTTCTAAGCCACTTACCCACAATTCTCATAGATACCCTAATCCTCCACCAGATAGCCAACGCCCTTCTTGGTTGTAATCAAGTCTTCCTTCCCGTATTCCGAAAGTTTCTTCCGAAGTCTCGCCATATTGACCGCAAGTGTATTGTCATCCACGAAACAATCCCCGTCCCACAGGTGGTTCATAATTGCCTCTCTGGTCACAATTTCTCCTTTATGGGAAAATAAAATCTGCAGCATCCGAAACTCGTTCTTTGTCAGTTCCACTTTCTGACCGTCTACATCCATGGTTCCGTTTGATGTATTTAGCAGAACGCCTTTACACTCCAACAATTCACTCTTTCCCTGATAGGAATAACTCCGACGTAACATCGCCTGCAGCTTTGCCGATAACACTTGCAAATCAAACGGCTTCGCAATAAAGTCATCCGCACCCATATTCATCGCCATGACAATGTTCATGTTGTCATTTGCCGAAGACAGGAAAATCACCGGAATCTGAGACACCTGCCGAATCTGTGCACACCAATGATAACCATTGAAAAATGGCAGCGACACATCCATTAAAACAAGATGCGGATCATACGCACCAAACTCCTCCATGACAGCAGAAAAATCAGCAATCAACTTCACATCAAAGTCCCACGTCTTCAAATACTGACTGATTTCCTCCGCAATCGTGCGGTCATCTTCTACCAATAAGATACGGTATTGCATGGCGTCCCTATCTCCCTTCGGAATCTTTTCTTAATTATGATACATTATATCATAACCTGACCGGCTATGCTTTGTAAACAGTTCATATGTCTCCTCATCCAGCACCTTTTTTATAGAACATACAAATCACGCACTGACTTCATAATTTCATTCCAAGATTGTTCTGCTGCGTATGAAAACTTCTTCTGGTACAATTTCCAAAGATTGACCATCACTACACTGTTTTCCGGATTAAATCCTTTAACTGTCTTGCTGTTTTTATCACTATAATAATACCTCCAAATACTGCCGCAAAATCCGTTCCACTCGGAACAATTTCGCATACTGCATCAATGTCCGCAAATTCTTACCCCTAGTCCTCGTATATTGCTTTAACGCTCCCTGCAAAGTCTGAATCTCAATATTACTCCGATTTCGAATCAAATCACAAATTGTTCGCTCCATATCATAAACCGGCACCTCATGTCCAAATGACGTTTTCATCATAATCCGCCCAATCTCGTGCAGTTCCTTTTTTACAGTATAGACCTGCATACCGTCTGCTTTCAACTTTGTCGGATTATATCCTGTCTTCACCGTGATTGTGTATTGCATCGGCTCTCTATCTGTTAAGTCATGAAAAAACAAAGCTGTCTCATGAGAAAATACAGCTTGTTCACATCGCAGATGCAGCACATACATAGCATCCGTCCATGCATCCGAAGATACATAAATTCCATGGGCCATCCTCTCTAATCCTCTTTCATTCACATATGAATAGAAAGTCGGCTTTACAACTCCGGCATCAACCACCTGTGATGTTCGAATAATTCCATTATGAATTTCAATTAACTCATCAAGTTTTTCGAATTGCGTCATAGTTTCTTTCCTTTCGTACTAATATTATATTCTAAATTAGTTCAAAAGTAAAGGAGCATAACCAAATCAATGGTCATACCCCTTTTCTGCAATCAATGTATCCATACAATGTTTATGGGCAGTTCCTCCACTATTACAATCAAAGATAATCTCTTCACTCTTATGAAAAAACCAGTCATGATACTGCATAAATAACTCCCCTGACTTCCACTCTTCTGTCGCATTCTCTATATCTTCATTATCAGGCGGTTGTTCAATAAATGGTTTCTTTACAAATACATTTATGGCATTCAATCCTCTGGGCGTAGTGTGTACTTTCAAGTGCTTAATAAAATCTTTCCTGTCCTTTAGGGGAAGATAATGAAACACACCACTGCTATAAATAATATCATAATCTACATCAAGTCTATAATCCAAAATGTTTGCTTGAAAGAAATCTACATGAACTCCATTTCTGTCAGCCAGTTCCCTTGCTTTCTTGAGCCCGTTCTCCACAGCATCAAATGCTGTTACAATATATCCGTTCTTTGCAAAGAACACTGCATCTTTTCCCTCTCCACATCCAATATCCAATATCCGATACGACTTCGTTGGTGGTTTCAACTTCATAATTTCATAACACATACTATTGGGTTCAATGCCCCAATAGTAATCCTTGCAATCATATCTTCCCTCGTAATCCGTAAACGAATGTGTAGGATACCCAAGAAGTGCATCAACCGTTATTCCCAAAGCCGAAGCAATTTGTCCTAATAATTCAATATCAGGATACGCAGTTCCATTTTCCCACTTGGAAACTGCCTGAAATGAAACATGTAGCATCTCCGCTAGATTTTGCTGCGTCAAACCAAGAGTTTTGCGTTTCTTCATTAAAGTGGTTCCTATTTTGTTCTGATTCATGAATCACGCCTCCTTTTGGTTTATTCTAACCTGAAACGACTCACGTTCCAATAACCTATTGATTGAACAATCACAATTATTCTACCATTGGTTGAATCCCAGTCATTTACAACAAATTCGTCAGAGCAGCTTCGCCAATATTTCATTAATATCCCCATCAATTAAAATACTTCGACTTGCAATTTCTTTTGGTGCGTATGCCTCTCCAAAGTTTAAGCAGGCATAAACTGCCTTTGAATTTTCCTGCACCATTTGCCAGAATGGATATTTGATAATGCCGGGTGTGTTGCTCCCCACTCCCAGTTCCAAAAACAAAACCTTCTGATTACTTCTGGTTCGCAAGAAGTCCGCATATCTTTCCGCTGCCAGATGCCAGCCTTCATCCTCAACAAAGGTATCGTCAGCTCGAAGATTCATGCTCATAGGCGCGCCACATTTCGGACAATAGGGAATCAGTTCCGTTGGCACCGACATTTTAGGAGTAACATCATCCGACAAAGTCAACGCCCCATCGGTTTCTATCACATAACCTTGTGCCTCAACCATTTGCCGCACCAACGCTTCATTATCATAAGTGCTCATGTGACATGGTTTACTACATTGAAGTAAGCCATAATCTCCCTGCGTATAAAACATACGCTTCTTGTCAAATCCTGTTCTCTGAAAACAGTGATCCACATTCGTTGTCAGAACAAAATAATCTTTATCCTTCACAAGATTATACAATTTATCGTAGACAGAAACCGGTGGATTCAGGAACCGATTGATATAGATATATCTGCTCCAATATGCCCAATACTCCTCCAGTGTTTCATAGGGATAAAAGCCACCGGAATACATATCCTGAAATCCGTATTTCTCACTGAAGTCAGAAAAGAATTCCCGAAAACGTTCCCCACTGTAAGTAAATCCTGCCGCGGTGGAAAGCCCTGCTCCTGCACCAATGACAACTGCATCTGCTTCAGCAATTGCTTCTTTCAATCTTGCTATATTATCTGAGTAATCTTCTGTAGATTTCTCTGTCCTCATCTTTAAAGACATTAAATATCACCTTCTTCACACTGGTTTCCGTTTTCATAAATTCGGTAACTGTCTGTACCGCAATCTCTACGGCTTTATCATTTGGAAAATGAAATTCGCCCGTAGAAATACAGCAAAATGCCACGCTCTCCAACCCATTCTCTGCTGCCAGTTCCAAACACGATTGATAGCAACTCGCCAATAAATCACAATCACTCTTCGTCAACCTTCCGCTAATAATCGGTCCGACCGTGTGCAGGATATATTTGCAAGGCAGATTATATGCCTTTGTTATTTTCGCTTTGCCTGTCGGCTCCTCAAACCCTTGTTTATGCATCATTTCTGCACATTCAATTCTCAACTGGATTCCGGCATAAGAATGAATGCAATTATCGATGCACCTATGATTAGGAACATAGCAGCCTGTCATGCCACTGTTTGCAGCGTTGACAATCGCGTCGCAGCAAAGCGTTGTGATATCTCCTTGCCAAAGATAAATCTGATTTTTAATCGGAGTTAAGTCGTCCAACTGCGTGATGCCTTTTTCTGCCGTTGCCTCTTTCAGATACAGATCCTGCACCGCAAGAAACCGTTCGGAAATCACCTGTGGCATCCGAATATTCATCAGTCCGCGTAACAATTGTTTCTGTCCCTCAGCATCAGACGGCACTGCCATATCGCTGTATCTACTGTTTTCCTTGAGCAATTCCTCTATCAGAAATTCTCTTCTCTCACTTTGTGTCATATCAGTCCCGCTCTGCTTCATGTGAACCCCACTTCCTTAACTGTTTTGAGCAATAATTTCTTTCTGTAAAATAAGTGCCGAGCCAAAATAAGGTCTAATCCCAACTGCCAAATCAATGTATCTCTGCGCCTCTGCCATTTTGCCGTCCTTATAATACACTAAAGCTAACAAAAGCCATATCACTGCTTTATCAGAATATGATTCGCACTTTGGCAATGTTTCCTCCAGCGCATAGGATTCTTTCAACTTTTAAACTTACCATATAGAAGCCTGCTTTCTTGCATTTATCAGATAAATATCATTTCAAAAAAGAGCCAACTTAATTTTCATAAATTGGCTCTTTGCTGTATTAGTTACAAATTTGTTCTCTGACGCCTAGTAGTTAACGATCTTTCCGAAGTCAGCCTTAAGTGAAGCGCCGCCAACGAGTCCGCCGTCGATATCAGGCTGTGAAAACAGGTCTGCTGCTGTTGCTGCATTCACAGAACCGCCGTACTGGATACGAACCGCTTCTGCTGTAGGAGCATCATACATCTCAGCGATGCAGTCACGAATGCCTTTACATACTTCCTGAGCCTGCTCAGTTGTAGCTGTCTTTCCTGTTCCGATTGCCCAGATAGGCTCATAAGCGATAACCATGGAAGCAACCTGTGCTGCTGTAATTCCGTCTAAATCAGATTTAATCTGAAGACGAATCCAATCCATTGTAACGCCCATTTCTCTCTGCTCAAGTGTTTCACCACAGCAAAGAATCGGAGTTAAGCCTGCTTCAAAAGCCTTCTTAACCTTTTTGTTGAGTAAGCAGTCATCTTCTTTGAAGTATTCTCTTCTCTCTGAATGTCCGATGATGACATATTTAACGCCTGCATCTACAAGCATTGCTGCTGAGATTTCTCCGGTGAATGCACCTTTTTCTTCAAAGTACATGTTTTCTGCACCAACTGCTACGTTTGTGCCTTTTACTGCTTCTACTACAGGTACGATGTCAATTGCAGGTACGCAATATACTACATCTACGCTGTCTGATTTTACTAAGTCTTTTAATTCTGCACATAATTTAACTGCCTCGCTGGGAGTCATGTTCATCTTCCAGTTACCAGCTACGATTGTTCTTCTTGCCATTTTGATTTTCCTCTTTTCCTATTTTACAAATTTAACTTTTATTTGTCGTCTGCTGCTACTACACCAGGTAATTCCTTACCCTCAAGGAACTCAAGTGATGCACCGCCACCTGTTGAGATGTGGCTCATCTTGTCTGCAAAGCCTAACTGGTTAACTGCTGCTGCAGAGTCACCACCACCGATGATTGTGGTAGCATCTGTTTCTGCAAGTGCCTTAGCAACTGCAATGGTACCCTTTGCAAGAATCGGATTCTCAAATACACCCATAGGTCCGTTCCATACAACTGTCTTTGCTGATTTCACTGCATCTGCATAGAGAGCTGCTGTCTTGGTTCCGATGTCAAGACCTTCCTTATCAGCAGGAATCTTGTCAGCGTCTACTACTTCAACTGCGATTTCAGCATCAATCGGGTTCGGGAATGAAGATGCTACTGTTGTATCTACAGGAAGTAATAACTTCTTACCAAGTTTCTCAGCCTTTGCTACCATTTCTGTACAGTAATCTAACTTCTCAAGGTCAACGAGTGAGTTACCTACTTCGTATCCCTTAGCTTTTAAGAATGTAAATGCCATACCGCCACCGATGATGAGTGTATCACACTTGTCAAGCAAGTTAGAGATAACATTTAACTTATCAGCAACCTTAGCACCACCAAGAATTGCTACAAAAGGTCTAACCGGATTCTCTACTGCATTTCCAAGGAAATTGATTTCCTTCTGCATCAAATATCCAACTGCGCAATTGCCACCTTTTTTACGAACAAATTCTGTTACGCCTGCAACAGATGCATGTGCTCTGTGAGAAGAGCCAAACGCATCACATACATAATCATCACATAAATCAGCTAATTCTTTGCTGAATGCTTCGCCGTTCTTTGTCTCTTCTGCACCACGGAAACGTGTATTCTGAAGTAATACAACGTCGCCTGCCTGCATATCAGCTACAGCCTTTGTTGCTGCATCGCCTGTTACATTGTAATCTGATACAAAAGTTACCTTCTTGCCTAATTTCTCAGAAAGTCTCTCTGCTACAGGAGCAAGTGACTCGCCTTCGTTAGGGCCATTCTTTACTTTGCCGAGATGTGAGCAAAGGATTACCTTGCCGCCATCCTGCAATAACTTATTGATTGTAGGTAATGCTGCTACAATACGTGTCTCATCTGTAATTTTTCCATCCTTTAAAGGTACGTTAAAATCACATCTTACCAATACTCTTTTTCCGTTTGCACTAAAATCATCAACTGATTTCTTATTTAATCCCATTGTATTACCTCCTGGTTTTTTAATAATGTAAAAAAGGTCCGGTCCTTAAGACCGGACCTTGATAGGTCTACTGATTATCTCAGATTAGACTATTTTAATTCTGAGAAGTATTTGATTGTTCTTACCATCTGTGATGTGTAAGAATTCTCATTGTCATACCATGAAACAACCTGTACAAGGTTATCTTCGCCAACCATTGTCTGTGTTGCATCAAAGATTGAACCGTATGTGCTTCCAACGATATCTGAAGAAACGATTTCATCTGTGTTGTATGCAAATGACTCTGTTGCTGCTGCTTTCATAGCTGCATTGATTTCGTCCTTAGTAACTGACTTCTCTACTGTTGCAACAAGAATTGTTGTTGAACCTGTAGGGGTCGGTACACGCTGTGCAGAACCGATTAACTTACCATTCAACTCAGGGATAACAAGGCCGATAGCCTTAGCCGCACCTGTTGAGTTAGGAACGATGTTTACAGCGCCTGCACGAGATCTTCTGAGGTCACCCTTTCTCTGAGGACCGTCAAGGATCATCTGATCAGCTGTGTAAGCGTGGATTGTGCTCATGATACCTGATTTGATTGTTGCAAGATCATTCAAAGCCTTAGCCATAGGTGCTAAGCAGTTTGTTGTACAAGAAGCTGCTGAAATAACCTGATCAGAAGCCTTTAATTCTTTGTGGTTTACATTGTAAACGATTGTAGGAAGGTCATTTCCTGCAGGAGCAGAAATAACAACCTTACGAGCGCCGGCATTTACATGTGCCATAGCTTTTTCTTTAGATGTGTAGAAACCTGTACATTCAAGAACTACGTCTACCTTAAGTTCTCCCCAAGGAAGCTTAGAAGCATCTGCTTCTTTGTAGATTGTGATTTTCTTTCCGTCAACTGTGATTGAATCATCACCAGCTACAACTGTGTCAGCCTTAGCGTACTTACCCTGTGATGAATCATACTTTAACAAGTGTGCCAACATTGCCGGGCTTGTTAAATCGTTGATTGCTACTACTTCGTATCCTTCTGCACCAAACATCTGTCTGAATGCAAGACGACCAATACGGCCGAATCCATTGATTGCTACTCTTACTGCCATTTGAAATTCCTCCTAATTTTGTAATATGATTGAGTTACTGTTATTCGTACACACTGAAAAACAGCATGTACTATAATGTAAGCGCAAAAAATGCGCCAAAATTATCAGCACACCTATTCTACTAAATTTACACCAATAATTCAAGTGCTTTTTTGTACAATATGCAAAAAACGGTGCTTTTTAACAATTATGCTAATGAAAGGGCATTTTCATCCACAAAATTTATGAATTTTTTCAGTTGCTTCTCTTGAGCCTGCTTCATACAACGTGATATACTATTTTTATAAACATACAGGAGCAAACGATTATGATTAAACATGATTCTCATTTACATACGTCCTATTCCAGTGACTCAGATACTCCCATGCAGGATATGATCGAGCGCGGTATCTCGCTTGGTCTGTCTGCTATGTGTTTTACAGAACACATGGATATGGATTTTCCGAGACCGCCGCAAGACCCTATGGACTTTGAGGTTGATACAGATGCTTATTACGAGGGATTATGCAAGCTAAAAGATGTGTACAAAGATAAATTACAGGTGTTATTTGGCGTTGAACTAGGGTTTCAGTCTCACTTAGCAGAACGCTGTGAAGCATATGCAAACTCCTATCCCTTTGACTTCATCATTGGTTCTTCCCATATTGTAAATGGCAAAGACCCCTTCTTCCCTGCCTTTTATGAAGGTCATCCGGAAGATGAATCCTATCGCATCTATTTTGAAAGTGAATTGGAAAATGTCAAATCATTTAATACATACGATGTCTACGGACACCTTGATTATGTGGTGCGTTACGGCCCAAACAAGAACCAGTTTTATTCCTATCAAAAGTTCTCGGACATTCTCGATGAAATCTTACGTGCATTAATCGAACGTGGCAAAGGAATTGAAATCAATACCGGCGGATTAAAATACGGACTCGGACATCCTAATCCGACAGAAGACATCATCAGACGCTATCATGAACTCGGGGGAGAAATCATTACCGTCGGCTCCGATGCACATGTACCTGAATATGTGGCATTTGAATTCAAAAAAGCCGCCGCCATATTACAAGAATGCGGTTTCAGCTACTATACCTATTTCGAGAACAGAAAGCCCAAATTTGTAAGACTATAACTAATATAAAAGAGCCTGCTCACATACATCAGCAGACTCTTTTCTTCATTTTCAAAAATACATCTTTTATACAATGGTGCCACCACCATAAACATAATCGCCTTCGTATAATACAACAGCCTGACCGGGAGTAATTGCCCTGACCGGTTCATCAAATTCGACAAACAGCGTATCCCTATCCATCTGTCTCACAATACACCCTTCACCATGATGACTGTAACGTATCTTGGCGCGTAGCCTCTTTTCAACCGGCAGATGCTCCTCTGCCATCATATTGATATTCTTACAAAGCAATTGCTTCGCAAATACATCTTCGCCTTCCCCAATTACCACTTCATTCGTCTGCGGTCTGATTTCCTTTACAAACACCGGACGCCCCATTGCAAGGTCTAGCCCTTTTCGTTGTCCGATTGTATAATGAATAATGCCCTTGTGCTTGCCGATTACGGTACCGTCTGTCAGTACAAAATTTCCTTCACCCGGTACACGGTCACCTGCCGCCTCTTCAATAAACTTTCCATAATCATGATCCGGAATAAAGCAGATTTCCTGACTGTCCGCTTTGTCCGCAACCTGCAACCCTATCTTAGTTGCAATTCTGCGTACTTCCTCTTTGGTATATTCACCAACCGGCATTAATGTTCTCTTCAATTGTGCCTGATTAAGATTATAGAGTGCATACGTCTGGTCTTTTGCTTTTGTTGCTGATGTTTGCAATACATAACGTCCGTTATTCAACTGCTTAATACGTGCATAATGTCCTGTTGCAATCATATCTGCACCGATATCCATACTTCTTTTCAAAAGTGATTCCCACTTTACATACCGATTGCAGGCAATACACGGATTGGGTGTCCGCCCTTGCAGATATTCTTCTACAAAATAGTCCACAACATTCTTCTGAAACTCATTCTTAAAGTTCATCACATAGTAGGGAATATCAAGCATTTCAGCCACACGTCTGGCATCATCAACTGCAGAAAGCCCACAACAGCCACCGTTATCTTCCATGACTTCCTTTGCCTCTTCCTGCCATATCTGCATCGTAACGCCGATGACCTCATATCCCTGTTCTTTCAGCAGATATGCCGCTACTGAGGAATCTACTCCTCCTGACATACCTACCACTACTTTCCCCTTACTCATAACTACGTGACTCACTCCTTATGCTGTATCGTATCTAATTGTATCTTGTTTAGTATTCCTCGTCGCTGTCTTCACCTTCGTGAATATCACTCTTTGGCTGTTGCAGCCCCTCTATTACAATACCATGCTTTTGCGCATAATCCCAAAGTGCTGCATGAATGGCTTCTTCCGCAAGCAGAGAACAATGTACTTTGACAGGTGGCAGACCATCAAGAGCCTCCATAACTGCCTTGTTCGTAATCTGCATGGCATCTTGAATCGATTTACCTTTCACAAGTTCTGTTGCCATAGAACTGGTTGCAACAGCGGCTCCGCAGCCAAATGTCTTGAATTTGACATCCCTTATGATTTGATTTTCATCAATATCCAAATAAATGCGCATGATATCGCCGCATTTTGCATTGCCGACTGTGCCGACACCACTTGCATTCTCTATTTCACCCACATTACGTGGATTTGAAAAATGATCCATCACCTTTTCTGAGTACATTATAAGTCCTCCTTTACGAATAGTAAATCCAAATTTATCCTTTTTTAACAAAATCCTCATACAACGGCGACATATTTCTGAGTTTCTGAACAATCGCTGCCACCTTTTCAACCACGATATCCATCTCTTCTTTTGTATTTTCCTCGCTCAATGTCAAACGCAGAGAACCATGTGCCATCTCATGTTTGAGTCCAATAGCCAAAAGTACATGCGACGGATCCAAAGAGCCTGAAGTACACGCTGAACCGCTGGAACCACAGATGCCTTCCATATCCAACATAATCAGCAATGATTCACCTTCAATGAATTGAAAACTAAAGTTCACATTATTCGGTAAACGTCTTAATCTATCACCGTTCAGTCGCACATAAGGAATCTCTCTAATAATTTTCTCAATCAGATAATCCCTGAGTGTAATCTCTTTTCTGGTTTTCTCCTCCATGATGCGTCCCGCGCGTTCAACTGCTTTCGCAAATCCTACAATACCCGGCACATTTTCCGTTCCGGCACGCCTGCTTCTCTCCTGCGCCCCGCCATGAATAAAGGAACGTATCTTAATCCCTCTTCTGATATACAAAAAACCAATTCCTTTTGGCCCATTTAACTTATGCGCACTTGCACTCATCATATCAATATGATATTCATCCACCTGAATCGGCAACTGTCCAAATGCCTGCACCGCATCGGTATGAAAGAGTATCCCATGTTTCTTTGCAAGTTCACCGATTTCTTTGATTGGCTGCAACGTCCCGATTTCATTATTTGCAAACATAATCGAAATCAAAATGGTATCTTCACGAATGGTCTGCTTCAACTCATTTAAATCCAAAATACCGTTCTCGTCCACATTAATATAAGAAATCTCAAAACCACGCTTCTCCAAATACTCACAGGTATGCAATATTGCATGATGTTCTATCTTTGAAGTGATAATATGTCTGCCTTTATTTTCATATGCTTCTGCCGTTGCAATCAATGCCCAATTATCCGCCTCAGAACCACCTGCTGTAAAATAAATCTCATTGGTATCCGCACCGATTGCCCGTGCAATTGTTTCCCTGCTTTCCGTAATTGCTTTCTTACTGTGTGATGCCAGTTCATAAATACTGCTCGGATTACCATACATAGAAGTATAATAAGGCAACATCGCTTCTACGACCTCCGGTGCAGTTTTTGTTGTTGCCGCATTATCCAGATAAATATATTTCTTTTCCTTTTGATTTGTCATCTATTTCAACTCCCGTCCGTTAATTCCTAGTAAACCCCTACGAATTCATTCATATGCATAATAACACTCCCTATTTCACCTGTCAACATGAATTTGTTTTCGTGTTTTGGGGCAGTCTTTTCTACTTTATAATATTCCCGAAAAACATAAAAGGAACCGAACTTTTGCCCGATTCCTTTTATCATGATTACTATGTTATCCGCGGGGATGTGCTTTTGCGTATACCTCGCGTATTCTGTTATGATTCATACTTGCATATATCTGTGTTGTTGAAATATCGGAATGACCAAGCATTTCCTGAACGGAACGAAGGTCTGCTCCATTTTCCACCAAATGCGCTGCAAATGAATGTCTGAGCGTATGCGGTGTAATATCCGCTGTAATTCCTGCTTTCTTTGCATAATACTTTATCAATTTCCAAAAGCCCTGTCTGCTCATCTGCTTTCCTGAACAATTGGCAAATAAAACTTTTGAACTCTTATCTTCAATCATTGCTTCACGTGCATTTTCTAAATAATTGGCCAGTGCATGCTTTGCCTCTGAACCAAATGGGATAATACGCTCTTTGTTTGCATCCTTACATACCAGATAACCCATTTGCATATTAACATCCGAAACCTGTAGCCCGATTAATTCCGATACACGGATACCGGTTGCATACAGCAACTCTAACATTGCCTTGTCCCTGATTTCCTTTAGATTATTACCTTTGGGCTGTTCGAGTAAACGAACCACTTCCTTCGGTGTCATAACCTCCGGAACCTTCTTCTCAATCTTCGGGGATTTCAAAGCCTCGGACGGATCTTCATTTATCATGCCTTCCTTATAGGAATAATGAAAAAAAGCTTTGATAGACGCAATATTGCGGGAAATGGTAGCTGCCGCAAATCCGTTCTTCTCCAAATACAATATATATGAATTAAGATTAGTTGCCGAAACTTTTGTCATTTGAGCAACACCCTGATCAGCCATAAACGTTTGTAATTTATTCAAATCACGCCGATAGGACATCTCTGTATTGTTAGAAGTTTTCTTAACATTATGTAAATAAGTTATGAATCCTGATATCTCTTGTTCCATACAGTACAAAGCCCTTCCCTCGTAACATTTTTTCCTTCTCAATAACACTTACGAATATCATTATAATCAGAATTTTTGAGAAAAGCAAATGGTATTTTTGCTTATTATTTGGGCTTTTTTGATGTTTCGACAAGAAAATACAAGATGTCGTCCGAACAGATTTTCAGCATCACTAGAT
>DATESB010000249.1:0-2876 GCA_035271065.1 Lachnospiraceae bacterium
GAGAATAAGGTAAAAGCCAATATAGAAAAGACCATAGAGAACAGACACCTCGAGGAAGAAATATTAGAAGTGAGAGTTCCGATGCAGGATGTCGTTGAAGTAAAGAACGGCGCGCGGAAATCAGTTCAGAAGAAAATGTTCCCCGGATATGTTCTTATTAATATGGTTATGAATGATGATACCTGGTATGTTGTCAGAAATACCAGAGGCGTTACGGGATTTGTAGGGCCGGGAAGCAAACCGGTACCACTTACAGATGGTGAAATGAAGCCACTGGGTATCAAGACAGAGAATGTATATATCAATTTCACAGAAGGCGATACAGTTTCTGTAATTGCAGGTGTTTGGAAAGATACCATCGGTGTTGTTCAGAGAATGGATATGGGCAAGCAGGTGGCTACCATCAACGTAGAACTCTTCGGAAGAGAAACTCCTGTTGAGATTAGTTTTGATGAGATTAATAAAATGAATTAAGATTTAAATAGGACGGCTGTCGGCTGAACTATTTATATAGATTTACCAGCAGTACCGTGGGAGGGAAATAGTTCCCGCCACTACCACATTATTTTTAGGAGGTGCCACAATGGCAAAGAAAGTAGAAGGATACATTAAGCTGCAGATTCCTGCCGGCAAAGCTACACCGGCTCCACCTGTTGGTCCCGCACTTGGACAGCATGGTGTAAACATTGTAGATTTTACAAAGCAGTTTAATGCAAGAACAGCAGACAAGGGTGACGTATTAATCCCTGTCGTAATCACAGTTTATGCAGACAGAAGTTTCAGTTTCGTAACAAAAACTCCCCCTGCAGCAGTGTTAATTAAGAAGGCATGTAACATCAAATCAGGTTCAGCAGTACCGAACAAGACCAAGGTTGCAACGATTTCAAAGGATAAATTAAGAGAAATCGCTGAACTGAAGATGCCGGATTTGAACGCAGCCGATGTTGACGCAGCAATGAGTATGATCGCAGGAACGGCACGCAGTATGGGCGTGACCGTAGAAGAATAAGGGGGTGGCTTGAGATGAAACATGGTAAAAAATATACTGAAGCCGCAAAACAGGTAGATCGTGCAGTACAGTACGAGCCTGCAGATGCGATTGCATTGGTTAAGAAAACAGCAACAGCTAAATTTGATGAGACAATTGAAGTTCATATCAGAACAGGGTGTGACGGACGTCACGCTGAGCAGCAGATTCGTGGTGCAGTTGTACTGCCTCACGGAACAGGAAGAACTGTAAGAGTTCTTGTATTTGCAAAAGGTGATAAGGTTGCAGAAGCAGAAGCAGCCGGAGCAGATTTTGTAGGTGGCGATGAACTCATTCCGAAGATTCAGAATGAAGGCTGGTTAGAATTTGACGTAGTAGTTGCAACACCGGATATGATGGGCGTTGTTGGTCGTCTTGGTAAGGTACTTGGTCCTAAGGGCTTAATGCCGAACCCGAAAGCCGGAACCGTTACAATGGATGTAGCTAAGGCTATCAGCGATATCAAAGCAGGTAAGATCGAGTACAGACTGGATAAGACAAACATTATCCATGTACCGGTTGGCAAGGCTTCTTTTACAGAAGAAAAGTTAAATGATAACTTCAACACATTGATGGAAGCTATCGCAAAAGCAAAGCCGAGTTCATTAAAAGGTCAGTATTTGAAGAGCATTACACTGACAGCAACAATGGGCCCTGGGGTAAAGGTTTCAACAGCAAAATACTAGGATTAACATTCGCAATTATAGAAGACGAATCGGTGATTTTCACCGGTTCGTTTTTGCGTAAATAGATTTACACCGGGCTCTATTTTCACCTGTATTCTACAATAAAAGACTATAAAATGTATGGAGTGTATGTTATACTTCCATATATAGTGCTATTGTATTATGGAATAGGAGACATGGGATATGTCAATGATGACGCGGGGAAAACAAGAATATAGTTCAGTTTGGAAGCGTACAATGCTTCTGCTGTGCGTACTGCTGTGTACGTGGATGCTTGTGGGATGCTCTATGGATTCAATGGTTTCCGGGTTTTCTGATCTTCTTAATTTGTCAGGTACTTCGGAGGAAGACGAAGAAACCGATGAGGCGACGGATGAAACAGAGCAGATTCCGGTGATTGTACACCAAACAGAGGAATTCAAGGCAGAACAGGAGAATGGCGAAGTCTCATCTCAGGAGCCGGTTGAAGAAGTACCGGAAGAAGAACCGGAACCGGAAGTGATTTATGATGATGTCAATAAACGCTATACCATAGAGCCCTCGGCTGATGACAGCGTTATGTTGGCATTTGGCGGTGATATATGTTTCCATGATGATTTTTCTAATATGATGGCATACCGTTCGCGTGAAAACGGAATATTTGATTGCATTACGGCTGATTTGATGCAGGAAATGCAAGGCGCGGATATTTTCATGGTGAACAACGAATTTCCCTATAGCAGTCGTGGGACGCCGACGCCATTAAAGACGTATACGTTTCGTTCAAAGCCGGAAAATGTAAATATTCTGCATGACATGGGCGTGGATATAGTCAGTCTTGCCAACAATCATGCATATGATTACGGCGAAGAGGCATTGCTTGATACAGTGGATATATTAAATGAGGCAAAAGTGCCGTTTGTGGGTGCCGGAAAGAATCTGGAAGAGGCAATGAAACCGGTGTATTTTATTGCAAATGAGCAGACAATCGCGTATGTTTCCGCAACACAGATAGAGCGACTTCCCAATCCGGATACAAAAGAAGCAACTGTGTCTTCGGCAGGCGTGCTGCGCACACTTGATCCGACCGCTTTTTTGACCGTAATAGAAGAGGCAGAGAAAAACAGTGATTTTGTAGTGGTCTATGTACATTGGGGCAGTGAAAATACGGATGTGGTGGAAGC
>DATESB010000250.1:0-7438 GCA_035271065.1 Lachnospiraceae bacterium
ATATTAATGCTCATACTGACATTGAGTATGTAGACACCTATTCGGATGACGGATTTACTGGAACTAATTTTAATCGTCCAGATTTTCAACGAATGTGGTCTGATTTACAAAGCCAAAGAATTAACTGTGTTATTGTAAAAGACCTCTCAAGATTCGGAAGAGACTATATCGACGTAGGAAATTATCTTGAACGAGTATTTCCTATGATGAATATCCGCTTTATTGCAATTTCCGATAACATAGATAGCCTTACACAAGCCTATGATATGGGTTTTTTATTCAAAAATATTTTTAATACACAATATGCAAAGGATATCCAGACAAAGGTAAACAGCAGTTTATCTGCCAAAAGGCAGTCAGGAGCTTTCATCGGTTCATTTGCAAGCTATGGGTACAAAAAAGATTCTGTAGACAAGCATAAGCTAGTTATCGATGAATATCCTGCGGAAATTGTCCGAAGAATCTTTCATGAATTTTGTAACGGAACTGGACAGATAACGATTGCAAAACTTTTGAATAAAGAAAATGTTCTGTGTCCTACTGCCTACAAACGTAGTAAAGGACTGAAATACCATAACTGTAACAGGTTACGCGATACTTCTTATTGGACATACTCTACCGTGCATCGCATTTTGCAAAGTGAAATATACACTGGTACGATGGTTCAGGGAAAAAGCTATCGAAAAATCATGAAAGGAAAAGCAACTATGAAACCGAAAGAAGAATGGATTCGCGTAGAAAATACACACCCTGCTATTATAGACAGGGGCACATGGGATAAAGCGCAAATGCTTTTATCCTTAGATACAAGACAAAATATTGATGTTGTGTCAGGATTACAACAAAACAATCACCTTTTTGCAGGATTAATTATATGCGGTGACTGCGAAAGAGCAATGTGCAAGAATGTTTCAACTGGTATATTTTATTACGTCTGTGGAAGTAACAAACACTATGGTACATGCAGTAGACATACCATTAAATATGATACTGTATATCAGATTATCCTGTCCGACTTGAATGCCTGTATAAAATCAGTTCATGATTTACAGCAGATAATTGAGAAACATAAACCTATAAAAAAAACAGAAAGTCTGGATGGTTCAAAACTCGCCATCCAGAAAGCCGAAAAAGAATTATCCAAATGTCAGGAAATCAAACAGAATTTATATGAAGATTACTGCAATAACTTATTAACAAAGCAAGAGCTTTTATCATACAAGGAGAACTATTCCAAGAAAGAAGAAGCCCTTAAACTGGAAATACAAACACTGACTGAAAAGATTCAAAAAACTCCTGAAATACTGTTTGAGGAAAGTGCATGGATAAAAGAATTATTAAAGTATAAAGAAATCAAAGAATTAGACCGTGACATTGTTCTCAAAATGGTGCATAATATAGCTGTATATGAGAACAAGAAGATTGTAATTACATATAATTTTACAGATGAATTGGACACCATTCTAAACTCTGAATTTCTAATCTAAAAAGCCGATTTACTGTCGATGCAAATCGGCTTTTCTACAAAAAACCCCTTAGCCCTAAATTTACTACGCCCAAGCTGCATCAAAACTAAGCCCTACCACCTTTTTATCCGTCTCAACACAATAAATTGGCAGTTCTCGCCCATTCACTGAATTGCTCACGGTGATAAACTGTGGCAGATAGATGACTGCCCCTGCAACTAGCACAAATGCTCCTACCCAGAGGATACCTGCCTTCGCTCTTTGCATGAACGTTGCATTACCAGTAACTTTCTCCCAAAGTTCTCCCCATTTTCTTTGTTTATTTGATTGCATAAAAATACCCCGTATGTATCCCTTATTAGAAATATATGATAAATGTGGGAATGTAGACTATTATTCGTTGCTCTTTTACTCATTTTCATGTATAATTGAATTTTTCTATTCGTTTTTATTATAATAGAGTTCCAAGAGACGTATTCCCACAGACAGTGATTGGTGACCAATGAAAAAGCCCCAACAAGCGAAAATGAAACTATGGCAAGCAGTATTATATGTGTGTATTTGTGCTGCCATTGCTGCATGCTTTACCGGATTTATTAAACATTATCGAGAATTAAACGAGCGCCTGCGTGATGAGCGTGCGCTCTATGTAAATGAGATTACAGGACTGTTAACCCGTTCCATTACCGTGAAACGTGAAGGGCTCATGTCCCGTATCGGCAACAGCGCGTCTTCCCTAGAGCAGTCTGATGTGACTTCTTTTGGTGAGGCGCGTAAATTATTTGCATATAAAACCGATGAAAACTACACGGTTTTATTGGCAGATAATATCGGTTCCACTTATACTCTAGACGGTAAAACCGCACAGATACGTAATCTGGATATTCTTTCTGACACTCTCGCAAGCAACCGCGCACAGTATCATTTCGATAAATCCTCCGATGGTGAGGATTATTGGGTTTTTTCTTCTGCAATTACTCCCCGTATGATAGATGGCATTCATATTGTTGCAATATATGAAATATACGACGTTGAGCAGTTCCATGACGATTTGCATCTTGGGTTGTTCGGAAACGATGGATATACCTATCTTGTAGATTTGAACGGAGGCGTTCAGCTTGGTCCGATTATCGATGTGGAATTCATAGGCTATAACTTAATTTCGAGTATGAGAAAAGCCGGAATAGACAGCAGCTTAGCTGACCAGATTGAGGAAGATATTAAGCAGAAAAAGGAAAACAGCCTGTTTGCTGATTTCAATGGCACCAATTGGGCTGTACAGTATGAACCACTTGCGGATTCGGATGAAATGGCTGTCGTCATTGCACCCATTGCTTCCACCTCAAAAGAAGCTACTATTGCCATGAGAAATACATTATTGTCGGTAACCGGTGTCATTGCCGGCTTGGCGCTTCTTGTCATTGTCATCATTGCCATAAATGCAAGCCTATCCAAAGAGCGTAACCGGCAAATGTATGAACTGGAATTAAAGAACCGTGTTGCCTCTACGAAAAACAACTTTTTAGCTAAGATGTCCCATGATATCCGTACGCCGCTCAATGCCATTATCGGTATGAACTATATTGCCACTACGCAGGTTGAGGAAACCGCTCCGGTAACTGAATATCTCAAGCAGATTGATTCCTCAGCAAAATACTTACTCGGTATTCTGAACGATATTTTGGATATGTCCAAAATCGAAAGTGGTAAGATGGAGCTGCGCAATGAGCTATTTGACGGACGTGCATGTATTGACACCATCATTGCCATTACGCGTAAGCAGGCTCTTGAAAAAGATATTAGCTTCAATGTTCAGATAGATGACAATTTATCAGCTGCCTATATCGGCGACAAACAACGACTGGCACAGATACTCATGAATCTTGCCAACAATGCCGTCAAATACACTCCTCGCGAAGGAAGGATTGATATTGTCTTTGCATTGGAAGAACGTAATGAAAGCAAAGACAAAATTCGTCTGACAATTTCAGATACCGGTATTGGAATGACAGAGGAATTCATGGAAAATCTATTTGTTCCCTTTATGCAGGATGCATCAGCCGGCACTTACTCGACAGGTGGAAGCGGTCTTGGTCTGTCCATTGTAAAATCCTTCTTGGATATGATGGGCGGAGACATTAGTGTCACAAGTCAAAAGGGCGAAGGTTCTTCCTTTGTTGTTATGACTGAATTGGAACGCGGCAATGTTTCAGACCTTGTGGCAGAGCAAGTCGTTCAATCTATGAATGATAGTGTTTTGAAGAACAAACGTGTCTTGCTGGTTGAGGATAATGAAATCAATCTGATTATTGCAACCAATATTATTACTCGCTTTGGATTACTTGTTGAAACAGCAATCGACGGCGTAACGGCACTTCGTAAATATACAGATTCAGAAACGAACTATTACGACATTATCATTACAGATATTCAAATGCCGGAAATGAACGGATATGAATTTGCCGAAGCAGTACGCAAACTGGAACGTCCTGATGCACATACAATTCCGATCCTTGCGATGAGTGCCAATGCTTTTGATGATGATATTCGTCAGTCATTGTCGCATGGTATGAATGCACATTTGAAAAAACCGGTTGAAGTTGAAGAATTGAAATTAGCATTGTTTAAATACCTGGGAGGTGATGAGTGAATTGAGTCATAAAATACATAAAACGATTTCTTTATTACTGACTGTTTCGCTCTTATTTGGTCTTTTAGGTTGTGAAGATAAGTCGGATACAGTTAAGGACAAACTAACCATCTCACTTGAATTTGATGATAGTTCTTCTATCTTTAACTACATTATCGAACTGCGCGATGTATTTCCTGAATATGAATTTGAGTTTCAGTCTATTGTGCGCCGTGGTCATATGGACGGTATCGCGGACAAGCAGCAAGCAGACGTTATCCTCTCACAAGCGGCTGCAAATTCTGATGTTGCGGATATTATCATTTCTGATGCATTCAGTGACAGGATACCCAACCTCACCAACGCATTTGCTGAGGTATCAGGAGAACACTATACCTCGCATTTTCAAACCTCGCACCTCAATAAAGTTGCCATTGACGGTAAGTTGTACTATCTGCCATTTTTCATCGGTCTGAAGGGAATTGTCTATAACCAAACTATGTTCGAAGAAAATGGCTGGGAAGTTCCGCAAAGTTATGCTGAATTCACTGAATTACTGACTACTATTTATCAGTCCGGTCAGTCTCCGATTTCTGTACGAACCTTTACGGACCTCGGTGCCGGTCTTGTATCAACTTCTTTCTTGATTAACGATGGTGCAACCCTTGCAGGTCATAATTGGTTAACTGAATTTTCAGTAAATAATCCTGTAGCGAATCGAACCACATTTTCCGGTACGCTCTCTTATCTGCGCATGCTCGATAAAGTTGGGCATATTGCAGATGACCCTCAAGCGTTTGATCGTCCGATTGCATATTTAATGAAAGACCGTGATGTTGCCATGTGCATTGCCAACGGTGAATCACTTTCTCAAGTGTATAACAGCGGTACTCATGACAAATTTGCCATGATGCCTCTCTACTCCGAAGCATTTCCTGATGGTGTTATTATCGAGCACAATACTTTGTATATGGGCATGAGCGCCAAGGCAATGGAATACCCTGAAAAAGCGGAGGCCCTCAATAAAATTGCTGAATATATTTACAGCGAAAAAGGACAGCTTCGTCTATTGGAAAGTTGTCGAGGATTAGTCTCACCCTGTTATGGACTAATGGAGGATTTGAATTCTCGATCTCTATCGGAATTTAAGCGTGTACTGGAAAGTGGTAATCTGGTAGAAGAGGTTGCACCGTTTTCTGTAGACATCTCATTTGACGAGTCAGTCATGGAATATCTATTCAGTGATACCACGATTGCAACAGAAGACAAACTGCTTGCTGACCTCAATCATGCACGTGCCCTCTGGCTTGCTTCCGACCGACAAAAACAAAAGGTTTTAGCGAAGGCAACTGAAACCTTCTCTGAACAGCAGGTATTAAATTTCACTATGGAGGCCATGAAAACACAGACAAAAAGTGATATTGCAATTGTTCCTGCAATGACACGCCCGGATTATTACGGACATCATCATGATACCCAAATTGTACATTCCAAACTCTATGAGGGAGATGTGACGCTTCCTATCCTGGAATCCACGTTAATTCGCGATTATGATGTCTCTGTTTATACGATGTCCGGAGAACAGATATTAGCTCTCGTAGATGCCAATAAAACAAATAATGTTTGCCTTGGCATCACACTAGACTATACGTATCACAAAGAGAAAGACATCTATTTACTCACCGGTGCACATTTACCTGATGGTGAGCCACTTAATCCGGATGCAGAATATAAAGTCTGCATGTCAAGTAACCTCGTTCTTTCGGAAAACGGATATATCCATGCAGGGTCTTTTGAGTCAACTCTTACAGAGACTCTTGCATCCTACTGTGCTTCACAGGCATCTATATCACCATTTGATTTGCCTGAACCAAATTATATGAAATAAGAATAAGAGAAATGAATATGAAACAAAAGATGACTATGTTATTCCTCTGTCTGGCTACACTTCTTTGCATCGCAGGCTGTGGACAAAAAACAAAAGCACTCAACTTTGAAGGGATTACCTTCACTGACTACAAGGTGTTTGAGGCACCAACCAAATCTCTGCGTGGTATGGCTGTTTCACAAGACGGCAAAAGCCTCTATACCGGTCACATTCTCTTGACGGCAAATGGTGTCCGTAAGATTGATACGGCATCCGGTGCGGAACAATGGATCTTCCATGATGGCAGCACTGAGAGTTATAACGAATATGCCAAAGGGCTTGCTACAGATGACCGTGGCTATGTCTATGCTACCATTACTTATAGTGGGGTAAGTCACATTACACTGACTGTATTGAACGACAGTGACGGCAGTGTTGTTTCCGAAACCACAGTTGATTTGGGTCTTGTGGATACCGGTGCAAATGGTATTGCTGTTTACAAAAACGGAGATAAATATTATGCATATTTCATCACCAACTATGGTGCAAACCGCATCTATTGCTATGACGTGACTGATCCAACAGCGCCTGTCATCAACACAGACTTCGGCGTAGACGGTATTGTCAATCTGCCTGTTAAAACCGGCGTTGCGGAAGCTGATGCAAACTACATTGCAATCGGCCCGGACGGAAGTCTCTATGTAACTATGAAATTGGCACAGGGTTCTAAAGCAGATGCGATTGCAAAGTTCAGTAACGACGGCAACACGTTTGAAAAAATCATTGACTGTGAAGAAGCCTATGGCATCTCAATTTCAGGGGATTACCTGATTGTATCAACCTATCAGGCAGAGAGTTCGGTTGTTAAAATCTACAATTTATCCGATTACAGCCTGGTTGCTACAGTGGGCGGTGATGTTGCTGAACATGATCATTATTCTCAAGCATTCTTAATCGACAACAGACTCTACATAGCAGATCAAAGTTATAAGACCGGCACAGCAGAGGAAGATTTGGGCTCTCGTATCTTGGTTTCCGGTGAAATACCGGAATTATAAAATAGATCTTAGATTAGTTGCGTTATTGTATCGTGATTGTATTTGGTCCTTCAAAACGCTTCAGAACCGGTATATCAAGTTCCTCTACCCATTCTGTAAGTGTTAAAATATTGACAGCATTGGTTTGGTATTCTTCCGCCGAACAATCCAACAATGCATACTCCGGCATCGTTAGTTGGAACAGAATATCGTTTGATATTCCGGCTATATATCCGTGATGCGGAATTTGCAGAAAATCAACATTGAAGTAGTGGTTGGTATCACCCCAATGCTGTCTCATCACGGATAAAGTCTTATCCGTAATATCTCCGGTCACAAGCATCGTAACACCTGCTATGTCAAAATGTAACACCAGAGAATTCGCGTTCACATCAAAGATATCCTCTTGAAAGCTAAACAGACAGTTGATGACGATATC
>DATESB010000251.1:0-7300 GCA_035271065.1 Lachnospiraceae bacterium
GTTGTAAATGGTAAGGCAGAAGAGGCTCAGACGCTTAAGGATAGTTTGGAAGAAGAATGTGAATTTGATGAGGAACTGCAAAAATTCATAGACGGTGAAATGACATTAGAAGAGTATTATATGTAATAGGGGAGGAAGAAACATGTTCATACCAGGTTTTGTGATTTCGATTGTAACATTTCCGGGAGTCATTGTTCATGAACTGGCTCATCAATTATTTTGCAGATGGTGCAAGATACCGGTGTTTGAAGTAAAGTATTTTCAATTAAAAAATCCATGTGGTTATGTGATTCATGAAGTAACAGCAAATCCCATGAAGAATTTTCTGACAGCAATGGGGCCTTTTTTCTTCAACACGCTGCTTGGTGCACTGATTGTGATGCCGGCATCTGTTGAGATATTGTATTTTGACGGGGCTGAAAGTATGTCCGGCGGAATTGTGACACTATTAAATGTTTTGTTGCTTTGGCTTGGAGTTTCCATTTTGATGCATGCGTTCCCGAGCACAGGCGATGCAAAGGCTTTATATGAAAGCGTGCTTAAAAATTCGGACGTTCCGGTGATTGCAAAGATATTGGTTGCACCCTTTATCGGATTGATTTATATCGGTGCATTCGGTTCTGTGATTTGGCTGGATTTATTCTATGCAATTGCGGTATCAATGCTTGTGCCGAAGCTTTTTCTTTTATTTTTGTAGGATTAGATATCTTACATAAAAAACGATAGGAAATATAAAAACTGCAAGGCATACGGAGGTATTGAAACCTTCTCAAGCCTTGCAGTTTTGTATGAAATGCGTATGCCGTCAGGCATGCAGGTTATGCTGATCTATCGATTAGAGGCATTGACTAATTCTTGTACTTGCGCCTTAAAAGCCTCGTCTTTTTCTTTGGATAACAGATAACGAATGTGTGTCTTCATGTAGTCGGTATTAATCACAAGTGCGGCTTTACATGCTGCAATTCTGATAGAATTGTCTGCATCATCCAAGCAATGTGAGATGGCATTACATGCTGCTTCATCGTTGATTTCCGCTAATGCAGCCAAACAAACTGCAGTCACCTCCGGATTGGATTTGTTCATCATTTTAATGATGGCATCTGATTTTCTTTTTGCTGCTAATTTTTTGATTTTGGCTTCGTCCTTTATATCGCTCATAGATTTGCCTTCACTTTCTCGGGGAAAGGAAATGGTTTCTGCTCTGCCCGTATACAATTAGTATAACACATTATTGGATTTAACGGAAATTAGAATTGCATTTTTATTTGCGTGTGCTATTCTGTAAATAGTCGAATGAAATGAATCGACAAATTACGACAAGATTTTTGTGACAGGAGTATAGTAATATGGTTTTCAGCAGCACAGTTTTTTTGTTCTTTTATTTACCGCTTGTTCTTCTGATTTATTATATGACACCGCTAAAATGGCGCAATGCTGTTTTGCTGGTTTTCAATTTAATTTTCTATGGATGGGGCGAACCGGTCTATCTTTTTTTGATGATTGCTTCGACGGCAATCGATTATTTCCTCGGTATCCAAATTGAACGACATCGTGAGAATCGCAGTATGGCAAAAAGGATATTGATTGCAAGTATTCTGATTAATATCGGAACACTGTTTGTATTCAAATATCTGGATTTTGTTCTGCAAACTCTGCATAATATTCCGATATGTTCAGATATTAAACCTATAGGCTTGGCGCTTCCGATTGGTATTTCGTTCTATACGTTTCAGAAGATGTCCTATGTAATTGACGTATATCGAGGTGACGCAAGTGTACAGAAACGTTTCGTTCCGTTTGCAACCTATGTAACGTTGTTCCCACAGTTGATTGCGGGACCGATTGTAAAGTACAAGGATGTGGACGAACAACTGACAGGGCGTACTCATCATTTTTCAAATTTTGCAAGCGGTATTCCGATTTTTACAGTTGGGTTGGCAAAAAAGGTGTTGTTGGCTAACAGCATCGGATTGTTGTGGAATACCTATCTAAAGGGTGGAGCAGACCAACTGAGTGTCGTGGGAGCATGGTTAGCGGCACTGGCGTTTACATTCCAGATCTACTTTGACTTTTCGGGATATTCGGATATGGCAATCGGGCTTGGGCGTATGTTTGGGTTTGAGTTTATGAAGAACTTTAACTATCCATATATCTCTGACAGCGTTACAGACTTCTGGAGACGCTGGCATATTTCACTCGGAACCTGGTTCAGAGAATATGTGTATATTCCGTTAGGGGGTAATCGCAAGGGTAGAAAACGGTGGTTCCTCAATATTCTGCTTGTGTGGGCAGCAACGGGTATCTGGCACGGAGCCAGTTGGAATTTCTTACTTTGGGGATTGTATTATGCGTTGATTCTTATATTAGAAAAACTATTTTTAGGAAAATTACTTGATCGTTGTCATAAAGCAGTACGAATTCTATATACCATGTTCTTGGTTGTCATCGGCTGGGTGATTTTTGGTGCATCAACACTTACGGAATGTGGTGGAGTGTTGCGTGCAATGTTTGGTGGCGGAGCAGGGTGGCTTCAAACTGCGGATTTGTATTATCTGCGTACCTATGGCGTTTTGTTTGCTGTTATGGTGATTGCAGCAACTCCCATTGTATCAAAATTGCGTTTGAGACTGACACCGGCAGCACAAAAGACGGTGACTTTGGTATTAACTGTAGCAGGATTGATTGTTTCAACGGCGGCAATTGTCAATGCTTCTTATAATCCGTTTCTGTATTTTAGGTTCTAGAGTGAGGAAATCAGTATGAAAACAAATGACAAATGGAATATATGTATCAGTGTTGTATTTCTGCTTTGGATATTCGGTTGTGGTATCTTCAGTTTGATTGCAAAAGACAGAGCATTCTCCGAAATGGAAAATCGTTACCTGAAGACTGCTCCGACTTTTCATTGGAATACCTTAATGGACGGAAGTCTTGAAGAGGATATAGAAACTTATTTGAGCGACCAGTTTATCGGGAAAGATATGTTTATGGAATTATATCAGGCGGTCAACTATTCTTTAGGCATTCACGAATCCAATGATGTGTATTACGGAAAAGAGGATACACTTTTAAAGAAGTATACAGGTGATGAGGAAGCGGTGTTATCAGAACGGGCATCGCAACTTAAGGATTTTGCAGCGTCAGTTGATGTGCCTGTGGCGGTGTCTTTGATACCGGGGGCGGCTACCATATGGAGTGACAGACTTCCTGCAAATGCACCAAACCAAAACCAGCAGACGGTGATTGATGCGTTTTATGATGAGACAGGGCTCCCCGCAATTGATAATTGTGAGATGTTAAAGGAACATGCCGAGGAATATATCTATTATCATACAGATCATCACTGGACGAGTCTGGGTGCATATTATGGCTATGCAGCGGCAGGTGAGGTGTTGGGATATACACCGGTTCCGTTGACAGATTATGATGCCACATTGCTGAGTGATGCGTTCAAGGGTTCTCTTTATTCAAAAGCACCGGGAACATGGGTGAAGCCGGATGAAATGTATGCATATGTACCGGATGACGGAATAGAGGTGACGGTATATGACGGAAATGACTACACGAAGAGCCAACTGTATGTAACTGAAAATCTGGAGAAGAAGGATAAGTATTCAACGTTTTTAGGTGGCAATCAACCGCTGATGATTGTGAAATCAAATCATGCGCCTGCCGGAAAACTGCTGTTGATTCGTGATTCCTACAGTGACTCCCTGGTTCCGTTTCTAACAGCGCACTATGCAGAAATACATATGCTGGATCCGAGATATTATAAACAGAGTGCCGAGGCATATATTGAGGAAAATGAAATAGACAGCGTATTATTTTGTTTTGGATTAGAACAATTTGAAGAATGCGACGGTTTGCGTTTGGTACTAAAACAGGAATAAATTCAAAATAATGGTTGAAAATAGTGAAATGTTGTGCTACACTAATCAATGCGTGATATTTAGGAGGTGTAGCAGTGAGCACATTAAGACTTGTATTAACGATAGTTTTTATATTGATATCGGTTGCATTAGCAGCAATCGTATTACTTCAAGAAGGTAAATCAGCGGGACTGGGCGCTATCAGCGGAGCAGCAGAATCCTACTGGGGCAAGAATAAAGGACGCTCCATGGAAGGTGCGCTTGTGAAGATAACCAGATATCTGGCAATTGGGTTTATGTTGTTAGCAATTGTATTGAACCTAACCAGATTTTAGATTTGAACTGATCAAACACTCTTGGATAATCCGAGAGTGTTTTTTTAATCGTGTATACCGTAAGAAATAAGGAGAGTAATGAGAAAGAAAGAATTGAGAGAAAAAGAAGTAAAAGAAAAAGACAGCAAAAACAGAAAGCAAATTATCCTCGACTTGCTGAGCGACAAGCACTATGTTCCGATGAAAGAAAAGGAACTGGCTATTATATTGCAGGTTGCAAAGGAAGACAGAGAAGAACTGAAACAGATACTGAATAAATTGTTGGAAAAGGGCAAAATTCAGATATCTAAAAAGGGAAAGTATTCACTTGCCGACGGAAAGAAAAACGAAGTAATCGGTGTATTTACGGCAAATCAGCATGGATTTGGATTTGTTGAAATAGAAGGACAGGAACAGGATATCTATATATCCGAGAAGAATATACACGGTGCAATGCATGGCGATACGGTTGCGGTTGAACTCTATGCAGGACAGCACGGCAAACGTCAGGAAGGTTCCATTGTCAGAGTTACAGAGCGAGCAACCAATCATTTGGTTGGAACATTTGAGAAATCCAAGAAGAACTTTGGATTTGTGGTGGCGGACAACAGAAGATTTCCGGAAGATATTTTTGTACCGGCGGAACGTTCCAAGGGTGCAGTTGACGGTCATAAAGTTGTCGTTGAAATCACAGATTACGGTTCAAACGGCAAGAGCCCGGAAGGTAAGATTACAGAGATTATCGGACATGTGAATGACCCCGGTGTTGATATCATGTCAATTGTGAAGAACTATGATTTGCCGGTTGAATTTCCGGAAAAGGTGATGCAGCAGGCAGAGAATGTATCAAATGAAGTGACAGAAGCAGATATGGCAGGTCGTCTTGATTTGCGAGATGTCTGCATGGTAACAATAGACGGTGAAGATGCCAAGGATTTGGATGATGCAGTCAGCATTGAAAAAGTCGGTGAGAATTACAGACTTGGAGTGCATATTGCAGATGTAACGAATTATGTACAGGAGAAGAGTGCGCTTGACAGAGAAGCATACGACAGAGGGACAAGCGTCTATCTGGTTGACAGGGTAATTCCGATGCTTCCGCACAAATTGTCAAACGGTATTTGCTCTTTGAATGCAGGTGTGAACCGCCTTGCATTGAGTTGTATTATGACGATGAATCCAAAAGGTGAAGTCATTGACCATACAATCGCAGAGACAGTTATTAATGTTGACAGACGTATGAGCTACACTGCCGTTAATGCAATATTGGCATTACATGATGCGGAACAAATCAAAGAATATGAGCAATTGGTTCCGATGTTTGAACAAATGGAAGAACTTGCAGCAATCCTTCGTAAAAGAAGAAAAGCAAGAGGCTCGATTGATTTTGATTTCCCGGAAACAAAGATGATTTTAGATAAAGAAGGACATCCGGTGGATATCAAGCCGTATGAGCGAAATGTTGCAACGCGCTTGATAGAAGAATTTATGCTTGCCGCCAATGAAACAGTGGCACAGGATTACTATTGGCTGGAACTTCCGTTTGTATACAGATGCCATGAGAATCCGGACCCGGAGAAGATACAGAAGCTTGCAACATTTATCAGGAATTTCGGTTATGGTCTTAAAATTAAAGACGAAGAAATACATCCGAAGGAATTGCAGAAACTTCTGACACGTATTGAAGATACACCGGAAGAAGATTTGATCAGCAGATTGACGCTTCGTTCAATGAAGCGCGCTAAGTATACAACAGCCTGCACGGGACATTTTGGATTGGCATGTCAGTATTACTGTCATTTTACATCACCAATCAGGCGTTATCCGGATTTGCAGATACACAGAATTATTAAGGAAAATCTGCGCGGAAGATTAAAAGAGAAGCGCATTGAGCATTATGAGAAGTTGTTGCCGGAAACTGCAAAGCATTCCAGCGAAATGGAACGACGTGCCGATGATGCAGAACGTGATACCGAAAAGCTGAAAAAGGTTGAATATATGGAGAGCCGCATTGGTGAGACATATGAGGGTGTTATTTCCGGCATTACAAACTGGGGTATTTATGTGGAACTACCGAATACAATAGAAGGACTGATTCATGTATCGAAGCTTGTTGGCGATTATTTCAGATATGAGGAAGCAACCTACGAAATGGTGGGCGAGGCAACCGGTAAAAGATATAAACTCGGTCAGAAACTCAAGGTGGTCGTAAACGGGACCGATAAAATCAGCAGAACAATTGATTTTGTTTTGCCGATGGAGCAGGACGAGAACGAGAATTAGGATTAGGAGCATTTTAGGAGCAGCTTAGGAACATTTTAGGAGCACAGCTATGGGAAAAGACAGTATTAAATTAATTGCAAACAACAAAAAAGCATATTTTGACTATTTCATCGAGGAAAAATTTGAGACAGGTATCTCTTTGAGCGGCACAGAGGTAAAATCGTTGAGAACGGGTAAGTGCAGCATTAAGGAAGCATATGTCCGTATTGACCGAGGGGAAGTCTATATCTGCGGTATGCATATCAGTCCGTATGAAAAGGGAAATATCTTTAATAAAGACCCACTCAGGACACGTAAATTGTTGCTGCATAAGGCAGAGATTCATAAACTCAGCGGCAAGATTGCAGAGCAGGGATATACCATTGCTCCGTTGCAGGTTTATTTCAAAGGAAGACTTGTAAAAGTAGAGATTGGAATTGCAAAAGGTAAGAAACTGTATGACAAGCGTCAGGATATAGCAAAGAAGGATCAGAGGCGTGAAGCAGAGAAAGATTTCAAGGTTAAAAATCTCTATTGATTGATTTTTGAGTTTATTTAAATTTAACTGCTGGTTTATTGAATTTTTGTCGATAATCATATAGAATGATATTAGTAGTAAGCATGGGCTCATAGAATTGAGCCCATCATAATCCGGGCTTGTACCGGCTTCGACGGGGGTTTGGAAATCAGGATAGCCATCCGTGATTCGGTATCACGTTAAACAACCGAAACTTAAACTAAACGCAGACGAAAATTTAGCGTTCGCAGCCTAGTTGCTGCGTGTCAGCCTTAGGTAACTCGCGACTTAAGAACCTGGCATCAAATTAGCGAGGCACTTCGCTCCCAAAGCTTTGC
>DATESB010000252.1:0-3917 GCA_035271065.1 Lachnospiraceae bacterium
ATTGAAATACAATTATGGTGTGGAAATGATTATCAATTCAATATCTGGAGTCATAGATATGTATATAAATATGAAAACAATGATGTGGGAAAACAATTGTATTTAGATTATAAAAACGGGTTGATTATTACAGAAGCAGATTTTTTGAAACGATTTAAGGAGTTAGAAAATGGGAGATAAGAAAATATTTATTATAGCTAAGAAATTTGAAGATCAAGGCTGCCTTGCATATCAATGTAGGACTATCAATGAAGCGAGATGTCTTCCAGGAACGTTAGAGGCATTGCGTGCAGAAAATGTACAGATTGTTATTTTGGATGATCCGGATATTTATTCAGAATATGCGCCCTATGAGTATGTTGATAATATGAAAGAGTTTATTGACAGGGTAAACCTACTAAATAGGGTGGAAATATAGATCTAAAGATAGAGAGAATTACAAAGGAGAAAAGGCTATATGAGAATTGATTTTGAAGAATTTGAGGTTATTGTCCCGGTTACAAGAAAAAAAGGTAGACAAGTAGTGAGTGTATTTGAGGATGGGAGCTTTGCTGTTAACGGAGAATTAGTTAAAGCAATGAAAACCAATTAGTTTGAAGTATATTTAGACAAGAAAGATTATAGTCGAATGTTATTGGTCACTAATAGGAAAATATTAACAGATATGGGGAAGAGTAATCGAATAAAGAATTATGCAATTTCAGATAGACTCATTCGAAAGAAGGTGAAATTCCCAGCATATTATGTAGGCGAATGGAGTGAGGAGAATAAGTGCTGGCTTGGTGAACTAGTGGTTTCTAATCCGAATAAGGCAGGCGTAAAAATAAAAAAATGAATAGAAATTTTCAATAGAAGAGAAAGAAGTCGAGCTTATTTTCAAAAGAATAGGATTAAACTATACAAAAGAATGCTAAATATTTATTCATATAATGGAATTGCTCGAGTTACAGCGCAAATGGGTGATACAATTACCTATATGTATAACGATTATCCATACGAAAGATACTTTCTTCCTTATTTCAAAAAGTTATGTTACAAATACGCAATTAGACAATGCTCATATTTGTATCAAGAGTGTTATGATGCAGGAATGTTAGCTTATATGTATAGTATATGTCGTTGTAGTGTTATGAAAGATAAAGGGAATGCAGAGCACGTAAAGGCTTATATTTGGAAACTGGTAAGAATATATTTTATTGCAGCTATAGTAATAGAAAAAGAATTTATAAACGTATGCAGGGAAAAGGGCTATAAGCAGGTGGACTGTAACGATTATAGAGTATAGAAGTGAATTTTCAGAAAATGAAGCCAATAGTTAATTGACTTCATTTTTATATTATTCCATATTTGAATTTGATAGGGATGTAAAGACCATTGGTAAGCATATAAGTAATGCAATCAATGAGGAATTGGATAATTCAACTGTCGCAAAATTTGCGACAGTTCAAAATGAAGGGGGAAGAGACGTTGAAAGAGATATCGAGCATGGTGAAGTTAGTAATGAATTTTTTAAAGCAGTAATGTGACTTCCTCACAGAAGAATCTATTATAATGCGTATAATAGTAATTAAGACAAGTAAACAGATCTCACAAAGGAGGAATTCATATGGCAGCATTACATATTACAAAAGAGAATTTTGAGCAGGAGGTATTACAATCGGACAAGCCGGTGCTTGTGGACTTTTGGGCATCATGGTGTGGACCGTGCCGCATGCTTTTGCCGGTGATTGAAGAATTGGCTGATGAAGATACAGGCGCAAAAATATGCAAAATCAATATTGATGAACAGCCGGAACTTGCAGAGCAGTTCAAGGTGATGACAATACCGACTCTGATTGTGTTCAAGAATGGTGAAGTAGTTACGTCATCAATTGGCGCAAAACCAAAGAATGAAATATTGGAAATGTTAAAGGCGTGAGATAATGCAATACTAAAGGCGTGAGACTTTACGCAGACCGGGTTGGTCAATAATCGTGATGCCGCCCCTGGTCAATGTGACATAACCTTCATTGGAAAAGTATTTCAGCATTCTGGAAACTACTTCTCTGGCAGAACCGAGATATTTGGCTATTTGGTCATGTGTCATATGAAGTTTGTCTGTATTTGCTTTTGACGCTTCATTTAGCAGAAATGCAGCAAGTCGTTTATCGAAACTGGTGAATAGAATTTGTTGCATCGCCCACATGACATCTGAGAAGCGTTCAGTGGCAAGTTTATAGGAAAACAGTTCAACATGCACATTTTCAGAAGACAATTTGGAAAATGCGGCTGAGTTGATGCGGAGAACTTCACAGTCTGTTTCGGCATCAATCGAGACATCAAAATCAATGCTTTTTAAGATGCAGGAAGCAGACAGAATGCAGATATCATGTTCTTCCAGCCGATAGAGAGTGATTTCACGCCCTTCTTCGGAAGTAATATAGATGCGGAGCATGCCACGCTTGACGAGCAGTACGCCGATGCATTCCTTCTCGCCATAGTGCAGAGTCTGGCCTTTGTCAAAATGTATGGCTTGGGTATTGGATGTAAGATAGTCCTGCTGTGCCGGACTTAGGTGCTCCCAAAATGATAAAGAGGTTTTTGCGACATCCAAATCTTCATTTACAATCATGACTGTTTCCCCATCTTTCTATAGCAACATCACTGTGATAGTATGATTATATACAGGTGGTGACAAAATAACAAGAGCATGGAGGAAAGAACAATGCAGTATTTTATTTCATTTTTGGAGGGGTTTATTACTTTTATTTCGCCATGTCTGCTTCCGATGCTCCCGATTTACATTTCCTATTTTGCAAATGGTGAGGATGACAGACAAAAGACGCTACGAAATGCATTGGGATTTGTGCTTGGCTTTTCAATTGTTTTTGTGAGTCTTGGGGCGTTTGCCGGTGGAATCGGTGCGATTTTGCGGGACTATCAGACGATGGTCAATATCGTTTCCGGGTTGATCGTGGTTGTTTTGGGATTGAATTATTTGGGTGTCTTACGAATTGGATTTCTGAATCAAACTAAGAAAGCGCAGACTCATATTAGGCAAACAGGGTTCTTTACTTCTATTCTGTTTGGAATTGTTTTCTCGATTGGCTGGACACCTTGTGTGGGAGCATTTCTTGGCTCGGCATTGATGTTAGCTTCGCAACGTGGAACCGTGGCGGAAGGGATATTTATGTTGATTGCGTATTCGGTAGGATTGGGCGTTCCGTTTATCGTAAGTGCTTTGTTGATAGACCGGTTGAAGAAAACCTTTGATGTCATTAAGAAACATTATCGTATCATTAATATTGTGTCGGGAATTATTTTGTTAGTGGTAGGTATTTTGATGATGACGGGGATGATGAGTCGGCTGCTGGCACAATTGAGTGTGTAGCCAACAAGTTGAAGTATGGGGTGTAGCCACCAAGCGGAATAAAGGGGTATGTGGTCACATGTGCAAATGTTGTGTGACGAGAGGAGTCATATATGAAGAAATATTTGAAACTTGTAATAGTGGTTGCGACTTTCGCCGTGCTATTTGTAGGAGGAAGACTGCTTTATCAAAACCTGATGAAGGATTATGAGGCGGAACAATTTGCTGATATAGGTACAAGCGAGCGAACTGCGGAAGAGCAAACTGCAAGCGAACAAACTGCGGAAGAACAGGAAAATAAAGGATATGTGGTTCAAGAAAATGACGGAAGCGGAAGTGATGAGCCTCAAGCTGAATCGGTTAAAAGCTCCACGGTAGTTGACTATGATTTTACGGTTCTGGATAGCAGTGGTACGGAACGGACACTATCCTCATTTGTGGGTAAGCCCATTGTGGTGAATTTCTGGGCAAGCTGGTGCTCAGTTTGTAAAGAGGAATTTCCGGATTTTCAGTCGGCATATGAGACTTATGGAACTGAGGTTGAATTTGTTATGGTCAATATGACCGA
>DATESB010000253.1:0-19806 GCA_035271065.1 Lachnospiraceae bacterium
GAAAAGCAAAAATCTCATTGCCGATGTGAAATGTAAAATCGGAAATTAGTAAAAAAGAAAGAATAACTTCCTTATTGCAAACGGTAGCCCTAGGCGACAAGGAAGTTATCTCTTGACCTTAAGCTATGAAACCGGAATTTAACGCCGTAAACTGGAATTTAGTCATTCTTTTTGTAACTCCCCAAAAAACATTACACAGCATCAAATCAAAAAAACGTCTCAGGAGTTAATCCTGAGACGTTCTGCATTTGAATTTAGAACAAACTTATTAAACTAATTCAATCATTACTTCCATTGCTGCATCGCCCTTACGAGGTCCGATTTTAACAATTCTTGTATAACCACCGTTGCGGTCTACATACTTGGGAGCAATTTCATCAAACAGTTTCGCCGGAAGATCAACTTCCTTTGTGTTTCTCTTTCTTCCTGCAAGTTCTGTGGGAACTTCAGTAATAGGATATAACACTTTTAACATCTGACGTCTTGCATGCAGTCTTGAAGGTAAGTCTTTCTTGATTTCTTTTTCTACTTCATCATAAATCGTTACTTTCTTACCATCTTTTTCTTCTTTGATTCTCTTGCCGTCTTTGTCTTTACGAGCTACTTTAGCTGTAACCTTAACGGTTTCAAAATTGTCTTTTTCTTTTACTGCCATTGCAATCAATCCGTCAACAATCTTCTGGATTTCTTTTGCTTTTGCTTCTGTTGTAACAATCTTTCCATGATAAAGAAGATTTGTTACCTGATTTCTAAGTAATGCTTTTCTCTGGCTGGATGTTCTGCCGAGTTTTCTGTATTTTGCCATTGTAGTTCTCCTTTTCGGATTCGTTCTGCACGCACTTTGGGCTTACTGCGAACTTGTTAATTCGTAGTTTTCATAGAAAACTTCGAATATGTTTATAAGTTGCTACCTTTCCATACACTTTGGATTTATCGGAAAAGCAAAAATGAATTGTTAAAAGCGGTCTTTGTTATGTCTTAGACTATTGGTTACTCGTCTCCAACATTAAGTTGAAGACCTAACTCTTTTAACTTCGCTACAACTTCTTCTAATGACTTACGTCCTAAGTTACGAACCTTCATCATATCTTCAGAAGTTCTGTTCGTCAGTTCCTCAACTGTGTTGATGCCTGCTCTCTTCAAGCAGTTGTAAGAACGAACAGAAAGTTCTAACTCATCAATGTTCATTTCGAGTACTTTTTCTTTTTCATTATCTTCTTTTTCAATCATGATTTCTGCTGTCTTAGCATTCTCTGATAAATCAATAAATAATGAAAGATGCTCGCTAAGTACTTTGGCTGCAAGGCTGACTGCCTCATCCGGTGCCAATGTTCCTTTTGTATACACATCAAGTGTCAGTTTATCAAAGTCTGTAATCTGACCAACACGTGTATTCTCTACAGAAAGATTTACGCGCTCAACAGGAGTATAGATGGAATCCACTGCAATTACACCAATCGGAAGTTCCTCATTTTTATTCTTGTCTGCGCTGATATAGCCTCTGCCTTTGGTAATTGTTAATTCCATGTACAGTTTTGAATCTGCACCACCATTTAAGGTTGCAATCACCAAATCCTTATTCAGGATTTCAATATCCTGATCCACCTGAATATCCGCTGCTGTTACAACACCTTCACCCTCAAACTCAATATATGCTGTTTTCGGTTCATTTGTTGTACTGTCATTACGGATTGCTATATTCTTGATGTTCATAATAATCTCTGTGACATCTTCTTTTACACCCGGTATGGAGGAAAACTCATGAAGTACACCCTCAATCTTGACCTGGCTTACTGCTGCGCCCGGCAGAGAAGAAAGCATAATTCTTCTGAGCGAATTTCCAAGGGTTGTGCCATAACCTCTTTCGAGAGGTTCAACGACAAATCTTCCGTACTTTTTATCTTCTGAGATTTCTGCAATCTCAATATTCGGCTTTTCAAACACTACAAAGTACCTCCATTCTTTCTATGCACACGATTATTTGGAATATAACTCGACGATAAGCATCTCGTCAACAGGAACGTCGATTGCTTCACGCATCGGAAGTTCCTTTACGGTTCCTTTCAAATTCTCCTGGTCTGCTTCCAGCCAAGCGGGAACCATTCTTCCACCTGTAACTTCAAGAATATCTTTGTATCTTTGTGATGATTTGCATTTTTCTTTGATTTCGATTACATCACCTGCTTTTACTAAGTAAGAAGGAATGTTAACTACCTTTCCGTTTACTGTAACATGCTTGTGATCAACAATCTGTCTTGCTTCTCTTCTGGTTCTTGCAAAAGTCAGTCTGAAAATAACATTGTCAAGTCTTGACTCAAGCATAATCATCAGGTTTTCACCTGTCATTCCCTTCATCTTATCAGCTTTCTGATAATAGTTTCTGAAAGGTTTCTCTAATACACCATAGATGAATTTTGCTTTCTGCTTCTCACGTAACTGAAGACCATACTCACTCATCTTCTTGTTTGCTCTCTGCAGATTTCTCTTTGACTTCTTGTCAACGCCTAAAAACATCGGCTCCAAGCCAAGTGCTCTACATCTCTTTAATACGGGAACTCTGTTTACTGCCATTTTAAATTTCCTCCATTCATTGTTTACAGTCGCCGCAAATGGCTGACCTTCATCCAACTTTTTTGATTAACGGTTTCACTAAAAACAGGACTACACTCTTCTGCGCTTAGGCGGACGGCAACCATTATGAGGTACCGGTGTAACATCCTTAATACTTGTAACTTCAAGTCCACATGCCTGAAGGGCACGAATTGCTGCTTCACGTCCCTGTCCGGGACCCTTTACCATAACATCAACAGTCTTCAATCCATGAACCAACGCTGCCTTTGTAGCGGTTTCTGCTGCCATCTGAGCAGCATAAGCAGTAGATTTCCTTGAACCTCTAAATCCCAGACCGCCTGCACTTGCCCATGAGAGAGCATTTCCTTCAGTATCTGTCAATGTAACAATTGTATTGTTAAATGATGACTGAATATGCGCTTGTCCGCGTTCAACGTTTTTCTTGACACGTTTCTTTGTCACTTTTTTGGTAACTTTCTTAGCCATTAAACTAACCTACTTTCTTAATTATTGTTAATAGTTACTTATTTCTTCTTATTTGCTACTGTTCTACGAGGACCTTTTCTTGTTCTTGCATTGGTCTTAGTCTTCTGACCACGAACAGGAAGTCCTTTTCTGTGACGGATACCTCTGTAGCATCCGATTTCCTGAAGTCTCTTGATGTTGAGGGCGATTTCTCTACGAAGATCACCTTCTACCTGATAATGTCCTTCAATTACTTCACTGAGTCTCTTTACTTCTTCGTCTGTTAAATCTCTGACACGAGTATCAGGATTAACCTTTGCTATTTCGACAATCTTTGTAGCTGATGTTCTGCCGATACCATAGATATAGGTCAGACCAATCTCCACACGTTTGTCTCTCGGTAAGTCTACACCGGAAATACGAGCCATAATTAATTCCTCTCTTTCATAAAAATGATTAGTGGTGTCACAAATTGACTGGGCTGCTCCCTGATAAGATTTAAAGGAGCCTCCTCCGGATTTCACATGAAATCACGGTGTTTCTCCGCAGTGTGTTTTCATAGAAAACCGCTGCAAAGTATCAATCGTAGATGCTCGTAAGTCCATAAACTACTGAGTATCTATCTGATAATCCGACAATTTTGTCTGCCGGTGACAAGTTCATAGTACGCTTTCTTATCCTTGTCTCTGTTTGTGCTTCGGGTTCTCACAGATTACTCTGATTCGTCCCTTTCTCTTAATTACTTTGCATTTTTCGCAAATCGGTTTTACTGATGATCTAACTTTCACGTTAAACCCTCCTTTCAAAAAAAGACCGTTTTATATATTAACACACAACGTGCTAAATATCAAGTATTATTACTTATCTCTCCAAATAATTCTGCCCTTACTCAAGTCATATGGAGAAAGTTCCAATGTAACTTTATCACCTGGTAAGATTCTGATGAAATTCATTCTCAACTTGCCGCTGATATGTGCAAGCACATTATGTCCATTTTCCAACTCTACCTGAAACATGGCATTGGGTAATTTCTCGATTACAGTTCCCTCAATTTCAATAACATCGGTTTTTGACATTCACTTACCTCCCTAGGTCAATGACAGGTTCTCGCCTGTCTGCTCACTTCTTGTTTTATATAGTTTAATTGCTCTCTTTACTTCTTCATCACGCAATGTCTCGCGTGCCGTACTCAATTTCTCGACAATTTCTTTATCATAATATTTTCGGATTGGCTGAATATGTTTTCTGTTTTTCTTCTTCGGATTGGCAATTGTCTTAATCCGCCCGTCTATCAGATATACATACTCATCATCTTCTGCAAATATGATATATATTTCATCCTTGTCATGTCCTGCTAAGGATTTGGCAAAATACCCTGTCATGGCGCTACGCCTCCAGCGTCAATATCTCCGGCTCACCGGTTGTAATCAGGACCGTATTCTCATAATGTGCTGACAGGCTGCCGTCTTCCGATACAACTGTCCAGTCATCCTCTAGCCATTCCACATCATAACGTCCTGCATTAATCATGGGCTCGATTGCAAGTGTCATACCTGCACGAAGCTTCGGTCCTCTGCGTCTCTGCTCAAAATTCGGTATCTGTGGATCTTCATGTAACTTTGTTCCAATCCCGTGACCAACCAAATCTCGTACAATACCATATCCGAACTGTGAGATATATGCATCAATTGCATTGGAAATATCAAATAAATGATAGCCCTCTTTTGCGTATTTGATGCCCTCAAAGAAACTTTGCTTTGTTGCATCCATTAACTGTTGTGCTTCTTTTGAAATTTGTCCTACAGCATGTGTCCGCGCTGCATCTGAATGGTAACCATGATAAATCAGTCCCGCATCCAAACTTACAATATCGCCTTCCTGTAGAATTCTATGCTTATTCGGTATTCCGTGTACCACCTCGTCATTGACGGATACACATATGGAAGCCGGAAAACCGTTGTAATTCAGGAAGTTAGGAACACATCCCATCTCTCTGATTAACTTTTCACCATATTGGTCAATATCTAGTGTTGATATTCCCGGTCTGACCATCTTACCAAGTTCTTCATGTACATGGAACAGTAACCTGCCTGCTTCACGCATAAGGTCGATTTCTCTGGCCGATTTAATCGTAATTGCCATCGTTCTATGCTCCTAAGATGTTGACGATATCCGAGAACACATCATTCATATCCTTGGTTCCGTCTACTTCTTTCAAAATATTCTTCTTTTCATAATAATCAATGAGTGGTTGTGTCTGCTCATGATATACAGAAAGTCTCTTCTTTACTGTCTCCGGCTTGTCGTCATCTCTTAAGACTAACTCCTTACCGCATCTATCACATATACCTTCTTTTTTAGGCGGTACATGTACAACATGATATGTTGCGCCACATGCAAGGCATGCTCTTCTGCCTGACATTCTGTTGACGATGTTCTCATCCGGCACTTCCACATTAATCGCATAGTCAATATGCTCACCCAACTCAGCAACTGCTTTGTCAAGTACTTCTGCCTGCGGAATTGTTCGTGGAAAACCATCCAAAACATATCCTGTATTACAATCATCTTTAGCGACTCTGTCTAACAGAATCTTTACAGTTAATTCATCGGGAACCAGTGCTCCCTTATCCATATATTGTTTTGCTTCCATGCCAAGTGCTGTCTGCTCTTTGATATTAGCCCTGAAAATATCTCCTGTTGAGATATGGGGAATACCATATTTGTCTGCAATCATCTTGGCCTGTGTGCCCTTTCCGGCACCCGGAGCCCCTAACATAATAATCTTCATTGTAGTTCCTCCATTAGTTGCGTTTTGGCAAGGTCTAAAGACCTTGCCCCAACACTATTAATCATTTAAAAATCCTTTATAATTACGTACTAACATCTGCGATTCAACCTGCTTCAGTGTTTCAAGGACAACACCTACGATAATGATAAGGCTTGTTCCACCGAAAGACACCTGTGCGCCGAATGCTCCGTTAAAGAAAATCGGAATAACTGCCACGATAATAAGGCCTACCGCGCCGATAAAAATAACATAATTCAAAATCTTAGTTAAATACTCACTGGTTGGCTTACCCGGACGTATACCGGGAATGAAACCACCCTGTTTCTTCATATTGTTTGCAATCTCCAACGGGTTGAAGGTAATAGATGTATAGAAATATGCAAAGAATATAACCAGCAAAATATACACCAACAATCCAACTGATGAGAGCGGATCGCCCTTCTTACACCAATTTGAAGAATTAAGCATCTTCAATATGATAGCACCTACACCTGTGCCGCTTGTATTTAAGAATGAGCAGATTACAACCGGAAGTTGCATTAAAGAGGAAGCAAAGATAATAGGAATAACACCAGCCGTATTAACCTTTAAAGGAATACTTGTTGACTGACCGCCAACCATCTTTCTTCCGACAACCTTCTTTGCATACTGAACCGGAATTCTTCTCTCACCACCGTACAGAACGATTACAAGCACAACTGTAAGTAATACTACAGCCACGATTACGATACCGGCTATTGTTGCAACAGCAACTGCCTTACCCTTCATGAACTGTGTATATAACTGAACAAAATCCTGCGGTACTCTTGAAACGATGTTGATTACCAACACAATAGAGATACCATTTCCGATTCCGTTCTCGGTAATTCTTTCACCAATCCACATGAGGAACGCACTACCTGCTGTAAGAGCTGCAATTACCATGATTACATTCAGTGCACTGTATTCATCCAGCAGACCTTGATTTCCGAAACCGATTGCCATCGTTGATGACTCAATCAGAGCCAAACCAACTGTCACATAACGTGTGATAGCAGCAATCTTCTTTCTTCCGTCTTCTCCCTCTTTCTGCATCTCCTCCAACTTCGGAATTGCAATTGTTAAAAGCTGCATAATAATGGATGATGTGATATAAGGTGTGATATTAAGCGCAAATAACGACATATTGGTAAATGAACCACCGGTAAAAATATCAAGGAAATTAAACGCATCTCCTGTCTGAGATTCAAAGAAATTCTTAATGAAATCTCCGTTAATACCCGGTACCGGCAATTCGCAACCAAATCTGACAACAATCAACATTAAAAATGTAAAAATGATCTTATCTCTGATGTCCTTTATTTTGAATGCGTTTTTCAATGTTGTAAGCATTAGATCACCTCTGCTTTTCCACCAAGAGCTTCAATTTTTTCTTTAGCAGTTGCAGAGAATGCATTTGCCTGAACGGTAAGCTTCTTGGTTAGTTCTCCGTTTCCGAGAATTTTAACGCCGTCTCTGGGATTTTTAACAATTCCCTGCTCTATTAACGTAGCAACAGTAACGGTTGTACCATTATCGAATACTTCCAGGTGAGACATGTTAATTCCAACAATATTCTTGGAATTTCTGTTTGTGAATCCTCTCTTGGGGATTCTTCTGTATAACGGCATCTGACCACCTTCAAAGCCAACTCTGGGTGCTCCTGAACGAGCTTTCTGTCCCTTATGACCTTTACCGGCTGTCTTTCCGTTTCCTGAACCGTGTCCACGACCTCTTCTAAAATTATCACTATGCTTGGAACCCTCAGCGGGCTGTAAGTTTGATAATTCCATTCTGACACCTCCTTATCTTAATATTGATTAGATTTCTTCTACTTTTACAAGATGACATACTTGTTGAACCATTCCTCTTGTTGCTGCATTGTCAGGTAATTCCACTGTTTTGTTCAGTTTCTTTAATCCAAGTGCTGCAACAGTTGCTCTATGCTTCGGAATAGCTCCGATGGTTGATTTCACCAATGTAACCTTGATTTTCTTATCTGATTTTTTTGCTGCCATTGTCTATACCCTCCTTAGCTCATAATCTCTTCTACGGATTTTCCGCGAAGACGTGCTACTTCTTCCGGAGTTTTCAACTGACGTAATGCTTCGATTGTAGCAAGAACTACGTTTTGCTTATTGTTAGATCCTAATGACTTGGTACGGATATTCTTGATGCCTGCAAGTTCACAAACGGAACGAGCCTGGCCACCTGCGATAACACCTGTACCTTCAGGAGCTCTCTTTAATAAAACGGATGCGCCACCGAATTTACCGATAAAATCATGTGTAATAGAGTTGTTATCATCTCTTGCAACTTCTACAAGTTTCTTAGCTGCATCCTCTTTTCCCTTACGAATTGCTTCAGGAATTTCAGTTGCCTTTCCAAGACCTGCACCTACATGTCCGTTGCCGTCACCAACAACCACTAAAGCTGTGAAACGGAAGTTACGACCACCTTTTACAACCTTTGTTACACGTTTGATTGATACTACTTTTTCGTTTAATTCTAACTGGCTAGCATCTATGATTGTATGTTTCATGTGTTCTTCTCCTTCCTAAAATTCTAATCCGGCTTCACGAGCCGCATCTGCTAATGCTTTTATTTTACCCTGGTATATAAAGCCGCCTCTATCAAAGACTACATTTTTAATACCTTTATCGATTGCTTTCTTTGCAATCACTTTGCCCAGATATGCTGCTGCATCAACGTCGTTAGTTTTCTTAAGCTCTGCCTTTACATCTTTATCAAGAGTAGAAGCTGCTGCCAAAGTGTTTCCAACTGTATCGTCAATAATTTGAGCATACATATGATTATTACTTCTAAACACAGCAAGGCGTGGTCTTTCAGCTGTTCCGCTGAAACGGTTACGCAGTTTTCTGTGCTTATTAACGCGTACTTCTGATTTCGATTTTTTGTTAATCATTTTCACACTCTCCTTATCTATTTTTTACCAGCCTTACCAACTTTACGTCTGATGTGTTCATCAGCATATTTGATACCCTTGCCCTTATAAGGTTCAGGTCTTCTCTTATCTCTGATTTCCGCTGCGTATTGGCCTACTTTTTCTTTGTCAATGCCCTTAACGATAATTTTGTTCTGTCCTTCTACTACCGCTTCCAGACCTTCAGGATCTTCCATCTCAACCGGATGTGAATATCCGAGTGATAAGGTTAACTTCTTACCTGCTTTTGCTGCTCTGTAACCAACACCGTTGATTTCCAAAACTTTTTCATAACCTTCTGTAACACCAATAATCATGTTGTTGATTAATGTTCTTGTTAATCCGTGTAATGACTTGTTTCTCTTTAAGTCATTCGGTCTTGCTACAGTCAACTGTCCATCTTCCATCTTCAGTTCCATCTCAGGTACTAAAACTCTTTCAAGTGTACCTTTGGGACCTTTTACAGTCACTTTATTATTTTCTGCAATATCTACAGTAACGCCTGCAGGAATTGCGATTGGCATTCTTCCTATACGTGACATGCCCGTACCTCCTATTTTTGTTTGTTTAACTCATTATCATAGTAACATTTTTGTTCCTACCAAACGAATGCTAATACTTCTCCGCCGACATTCTGCTTTCTAGCTTCCTTATCAGTAATTACGCCACTGTTTGTAGAAATAATTGCGATACCGAGTCCGCCAAGAACCTTAGGTAATTCATCTTTGCCTGCGTATACACGAAGTCCCGGTTTTGAAATTCTCTTAAGACCTGTAATGATTTTCTCATTCTTGTCTTCGCCGTACTTAAGTGCAATACGAATGGTCTTGAAACTACCGTCTTCAACGATATCATATTTTTTGATGTAACCTTCATTTAAGAGAATATCAGCAATTGCGATTTTCATCTTTGATGCAGGAACATCTACTGTATCATGCTTTGCAGTATTTGCATTACGAATTCTTGTAAGCATATCTGCAATGGGATCACTCATTGTCATTAAAGTTGCCTCCTTTTTCTTGATTATCTTACCTTACCAGCTTGCTTTTCTCACGCCGGGAATCTGACCTTTGTATGCTAATTCACGGAAGCAGATTCTACAGATTCCGTATTTTCTCAAATATGCGTGTGGACGTCCACAGATTCTACAACGACTGTACTCTCTTGTTGAGAACTTAGCTTTACGTTGCTGTTTTACTTTCATTGCTGTTTTAGCCATGAATACTCTACCTCCTTAAATTATTGTTTTGCAAACGGCATATTGAACTGTGTCAATAATTCGCGTGCTTCTTCATCTGTTTTTGCGGTTGTAACAAAGATAATGTCCATACCTCTTACCTTGTCAACCTTATCATACTCGATTTCCGGGAAGATTAACTGCTCCTTGATACCAAGTGCATAGTTTCCTCTACCGTCAAAAGCGTTCGGATTTACTCCTCTAAAGTCACGTACACGGGGTAATGCAAGATTGACCAAACGATCAACGAACTCATACATTTTCTCACCGCGAAGTGTTACTTTACAACCAATTGGCATACCCTCTCTGATTTTGAAGTTAGCAACCGAATTTTTAGCTTTGGTCAATACTGCCTTCTGGCCTGTAATCATCTCAAGATCCTTTACAGCAGATTCCAAAATCTTCGCATTTTCCTTTGCTTCTCCGACACCCATGTTGATAACAACCTTGTCAAGCTTCGGTACTTCCATAACGTTTTTATACTCAAACTTTTTGATCATATTTGCTACGATCTCGTCTTTATACATGTCTTTCAGTCTACTCAACGTCTGCGACCTCCTCTCTTAGAATTAATCAATCACATCGCCTGTTGATTTAGCGTAACGAACTTTTTTGTCTTTTACTGTCTTAAATCCAACTCTTGTAGCCTTTCCTTTGAAAACAAGCATTACGTTGGAAACATCAATAAAAGCTTCTTTCTGAACAATTCCGCCATTTTGATTGGCTGCTGAAGGCTTTGTATGCTTGGAAATCATATTAACGCCTTCCACAAGCACTTTTCCGTCTTTTTTATTAACAAGAACTACTTTTCCTTCTTTGTCTTTGTCTTTACCGGCAATCACCTTAACAGTATCACCTTTTTTGATTTTCATTGTTGACATATTCTTCTGGCACCTCCTTATAATACTTCGGGAGCGAGTGAAACAATTTTCATAAATTGCTTGTCACGAAGCTCTCTTGCAACCGGTCCAAAGATACGTGTTCCTCTCGGAGTCTTGTCATCTTTGATTATTACGGCAGCGTTTTCATCGAATCTGATATAAGAACCGTCTTTACGACGAGCGCCTTTTACAGTACGTACAACCACGGCTCTGACTACGTCGCCCTTTTTGACAACACCACCGGGTGTTGCATCTTTAACAGTAGCAACGATAATATCACCAATGCTTGCATATCTTCTTGTAGAACCGCCTAACACACGGATACATAGTAATTCTTTTGCGCCTGTGTTGTCAGCAACTCTAAGTCTGCTTTCTTGCTGTATCATGCTAATTCTCCTTTACTTAAGATAATAGATTATTTAACCTTTTCAACAACTTCCACAAGTCTCCATCTCTTATCCTTTGAGATTGGTTTTGTTTCCATTACTTTTACTGTATCGCCAATGTTGCATTCGTTGTTCTCGTCATGTGCTTTCAACTTATAGGTCTTCTTTACGATTTTCTTGTAAAGAGGATGTTTTACACGATGCTCGATTGCTACAACGATTGTCTTATCCATTTTATTACTGAGTACCTTACCGGTACGAGTTTTTCTAAGATTTCTTTCCATCGATATTCTCCTTTCCTTTACGCTTCAACTTTCGCTTTTTCAGTTATTACGGTTTGAATTCTAGCAATGTTCTTTCTGACTTCTTTGATTCTGCTTGTATTATCTAACTGATTTGTAGCGTTCTGGAATCTCAAATTGAAAAGTTCTTTTTTAGCATTGGTTAAATCCTGTGCTAATTCTGCTTCTGATTTTGCTTTCAAATCTTCTACAAATTTATTAGTTTTCATTTGATACACCGCCTTCCAAGTCTGCCTTAGAAACGATCTTACACTTGCATGGAAGCTTATGAATTGCAAGACGTAATGCTTCTTTTGCAGTTTCTTCAGGTACTCCTGCGATTTCGAACATCACACGTCCCGGTTTTACAACAGCTACCCAATACTCAAGTGCTCCTTTACCGGAACCCATACGTGTTTCAGCAGGTTTTGCAGTTACAGGTTTGTCAGGGAAGATTTTAATCCATACCTGACCGCCACGCTTTGTATAACGAGTCATAGCAATACGGGCTGCTTCTATCTGATTGGATTTAATCCAACAAGGTTCTGTGGCTACGATACCATATTCACCGTATGCAAGTGTATTGCCTCTTAATGCTTTACCCTTCATACTGCCACGGAATTGTTTACGACGTTTTACTCTTTTTGGCATTAACATTATTTATCGCTCCCTTCCTTTGATGCTTTGGTCGGAAGGATTTCGCCCTTGTAGATCCATACCTTTACACCTAATTTGCCGTAGGTTGTATCTGCTTCTGCGAATCCATAATCAATATCTGCTCTAAGTGTATGCAGAGGGATTGTTCCGTCACTGTAGAACTCTGTACGAGCCATATCAGCTCCGCCAAGACGTCCTGAAACAGCTGTTTTAATACCCAAAGCGCCTGCCTTCATTGTTCTTGACATAGTTGACTTCATTGCTCTTCTGAAAGATACACGGTTTTCAAGCTGCTGTGCAATATTCTCTGCAACAAGCTGTGCTTCTTTATCCGGTCTCTTAATCTCTTTGATATCTACAACTAATTTCTTGTCAGTAAATTTCTGAAGTTCTTTCTTTGTTATCTCGATTTCCTGACCGCCTTTACCGATGATGACACCGGGCTTAGCTGTAAAAATAACCACCTTTACTCTGTCAGATGCTCTTTCGATTTCAATCTTAGATACACCTGCACTGTATAATTTCTTCTTCAGGTATTCACGAATCTTGTAGTCTTCTACCAGGAAGTCTGCAAAATCGCCTTCTGCATACCATCTGGAATCCCAATCCTTGATAACACCGACTCTCAAGCCGTGAGGATTAACTTTTTGTCCCATTATTTGCCTCCTTATCTTTCATCAAGCACTACAGTGATATGGCTCATTCTCTTTTCGATTCTATAAGCTCTACCCTGTGCTCTCGGTCTTACTCTTTTCATTGTCGGTCCCTTGTTTGCGTAGCACTCTGCTACATAAAGGTTCTCAACGTTCATTCCGTTATTGTTCTCAGCATTTGCAATTGCTGATTCCAGTAATTTTTTAATAATGCTTGATGCATATCTAGGGTTGTATGTCAGAAGTGCTTGTGCTTCCGCAACATTTTTTCCTCTGATGGCATCTAATACGAAACATGCTTTCTGGACTGATACTCTCGCATAAGATAACTTTGCTGAGGGTCTTGTATCCTTGTTCGCATTTCTCTCTCTTTTTATTTGGGATCTATGTCCTTTTGCCATGGATGAAACCTCCTTTCAAAATTATCCTTTATTTAACTCTGGATTTCTTCTCGTCCTTACCATGTCCTCTATAGGTTCTGGTTGCTACAAACTCACCGAGCTTATGTCCAACCATGTCTTCTGTTACGTATACAGGAACGTGCTTTCTGCCGTCATGTACTGCCAGCGTATGTCCCACGAACTGCGGGAAAATCGTTGAGCGACGTGACCAAGTCTTAATAACTGATTTGCTGCCTGCTTCGTTCATTGCATCAACTTTCTTCAAAAGACTTGCATCTGCAAACGGTCCTTTTTTAAGTGATCTTGCCATTTTAGCTCCTCCTTATCTACTTGATTGCCTTGCCGTCACGACGACGTACAATCATCTTATTGGATTTTTTGTTCTTCTTTCTTGTCTTCAAACCAAGTGCAGGCTTGCCCCAAGGTGTTGACGGACCCGGACGACCGATTCCTGTCTTACCTTCACCACCACCGTGTGGATGGTCATTCGGGTTCATAACTGAACCACGAACTGTAGGTCTGATACCCATGTGGCGTTTACGTCCTGCTTTACCAATATTGATAAGGCTGTGATCACCATTGCCGATAACACCGATAGATGCTCTTGCAATCAGTGGTACCATTCTCATTTCGCCTGAAGGAAGTCTCAGTGTGGCATTCTTTCCTTCTTTCGCCATAAGCTGTGCGCTGCTTCCTGCTGAACGAATCATCTGTCCGCCTTTACCAGGATATAATTCAATGTTGTGTACCTGAGTACCAACCGGAATCTCTGAAAGAGGTAAGCAGTTGCCGACTCTGATTTCTGCTTCCGGACCATTCATAACCTTCATGCCGTCTGTTAAACCTTCTGGTGCAAGGATATATGCTTTTTCTCCGTCTGCATAGCAAATCAATGCAATGTTTGCTGTTCTGTTCGGATCATATTCGATACCGATTACTGTTGCCGGAATACCGTCTTTTCTTCTCTTGAAATCAATGATTCTGTATTTTCTTCTGGAACCGCCTCCGCGATGTCTTACTGTAATTTTTCCTTGATTATTACGTCCGGCATTCTTGGAAAGTGATGTACAGAGTGATTTTTCCGGCTCATTCTTTGTGATTTCTGAAAAATCTGAACCTGTCATCTGTCTTCTGGACGGTGTATATGGGTTATAGGTTTTAATTCCCATCGTTATTTCTCCTTTACTTTTTATTATCGCGCTTTGCTGCGCATAGGTTGGTTATCTGTCTTCTTATAATCCTTCGAAGATTTCGATATCCTTGCTGTCAGCTGTTAACTGAACGATTGCTTTCTTAGTCTTGGCAGTCTTGCCAAAAGTAGCACCACGGCGTTTTGTCTTGCCGTCCATGTTCATTGTGTTAACGCTCTTTACCTTTGTTCCGGTAAACATCTTTTCAACAGCTTCTTTAATCTGTGTCTTGTTTGCTTCTGTGTGAACTAAGAATGTGTATTTCTTCTCACCCATGCCAGCCATACTTTTTTCAGTAATGATTGGTTTGAGGATGACATCATAATATTGAATATTTGCCATTATGCATACACCTCCTCAATCGTTGCTACGGCATCCTTTGTTACGATTACCGTGTTGTATTTCATAACATCGTATACATTGATTGTGTTTGTTAATGCAGTACGAACGTTAGGAATGTTTCTTGCTGACAATACTACGTTCTTGTCATTGTCATTCAAAACAACAAGTGCTTTGCTTACTTTGAGGTTATCAAGAACCTCCTGAAATTTCTTTGTTTTTACTTCATCTAATTTTAATTCGTTTAAAACGATGAATTTGTTTTCCTGTACTCTTGAAGTTAAAGCAGATTTGAGAGCAATTCTCTTTTCTTTCTTATTTAACTTAAATGAGTAATCTCTCGGTACGGGTGCGAATACAACTCCGCCGCCTGTCCACTGGGGAGAACGTGTTGAACCTTGTCTTGCATGTCCGGTTCCCTTCTGTCTCCAAGGTTTTCTTCCGCCACCTGAAACTTCTGAGCGAGTTTTCGCTTTCTGTGTTCCCTGACGATTATTAGCAAGTTGCTGAACTACTGCCATGTGTACCAAATGCTCATTAACTTCAACACCGAACACTGCATCATTCAAATCCATCTTGCCGACTTCTTTGCCTTTCATATCATAAACAGCTACGTTAGCCATCTTAGTTCCTCCTTTCCATATAAAAGCGTTACATTGCCTTTACTGTTTCTTTGATTGTTACTAATGATTTCTTAGGTCCCGGTACTGCACCTTTTACAAGGAGCAAGTTGTTCTCTGCATCTACTCTCACGATTTCAAGATTCTGAACTGTGATTTTCTTGCATCCCATATGTCCCGGCATCTTCTTGCCTTTGAACACACGGCTTGGGCTTGAACATGAGCCGTTGGAACCTGCATGACGGTGGAACTTACTACCGTGTTTCATAGGTCCTCTGGACTGATTATGTCTCTTAATTGCACCCTGGAAACCTTTACCCTTTGAAACTGCTGTTGCATCAATCTTATCTCCGGCTGCAAAGATGTCAGCCTTGATTTCCTGTGCAAGTACAAATTCTTCTGCATTGTCAAATTTGAACTCTTTCAGAAATCTCTTGCTTGATACGCCTGCTTTGTCAAAGTGACCTTTTTGGGCTTTTGTAACACCATGTCTATGGATTACTTCTTTCTTACCGCTCTTGTCTTTGTTTGTGATTCTGTCTTTCTTATCTACAAAACCAACCTGAACTGCACTGTAACCGTCATTCTCAACTGTCTTAACCTGTGTAACAACACAAGGACCTGCTTCAAGTACAGTTACGGGAGTAAGTACTCCGTCTTCGCTGAAGATTTGAGTCATTCCGACTTTTGTTGCTAAAATTGCTTTCTTCATTACTTCTTTTCCTCCTTTTATTCTACAGCGGATTGGCTACGCCAATCATTCTAGTAGAAGGTTTACTTGTTCTTCATCTTAATATCAATATACACACCAGCCGGCATTTCGAGTCTTGACAATGAATCTACTGTCTTCTGTGTCGGTGTAATGATGTCGATGAGTCTCTTGTGAGTTCTCTGCTCGAACTGTTCTCTGGAATCTTTGTACTTGTGTACGGCTCTGATGATTGTTACGATTTCCTTTTTAGTAGGAAGGGGAACCGGTCCACTTACCTGAGATCCGTTCTTCTTTACAGTTTCGATGATCTTCTTTGCTGATGCATCAACTAATTGATGATCGTACGCTTTTAATGTGATTCTCATTACCTGAGTTGCCATAAAAAAAGTCGCCTCCTTTTCGCACTTTATAATTCTTAAGTACGACAAGCGGTGACTGTACACTCTCCCGTGTGTTTCCTAAAAAACCACACGTCGTTTCCACTCTTTCAGTGGACTCTGATTCGTACAGTGACTTGTCGCCAGTTTCCTAACTTGACATTCGCTCCACGGAAAACCCGATAAAATCTACATTGTAGAAGTACCGGCAACCTCACGCTTCAACGCTATCATGTCACAGCAAGATTTAGTATACACGAGATATCCGCTTATTTCAAGGCTTTTTTTTGGATTCGTGTACTTTTTTAGAAACAATTTTTAAATCCTTGTATTTATAATTTTCAAAACACACTATATATAGAAGAAACACTACTTTTCCGAGCAATCAGTCTCATTACTTTTCTCGTTCATATTCAGGAATACAATCGCACCTAATACCAGCAAAATTCCTATCGTCCCCTGTACCGTCAAGTTCTCTCCGTAAACAAAAATGCCGAGTAATGTTGCTACCACCGGTTCAATGGAAGCCATAATAGATGCCTTTCCATTTTCCACCTGCGTCAGTCCGATTGTATATAGCAAATAAGGAAGTACTGTGGAAATCAAAGCAAACCCCAGTAAAAGCAGTACGCATTTCATTCCGTCAGATTCGACAATGACCTCTCTTATATGCCCAAGTTTCACAAGTGGCAGTGTTCCAATGGACGAAAATAAAAATGTATAAAAGCTAATCGTAAAAGTCGAATAACCTCTTTCAATTGCATATCTTCCGAAAATACTGTAAAGCGCATATCCAAGCCCCGCTCCAAGACCAACCAGAATGCCCTGCCATGATAAATCAGAACCGCCCTCGGTAAAGATACCCGTTACAAATGCACAGCCCAAGAAAGCAACACACAAGCAAACAATCTTTTTGACTGTAATCTTTTCTTTGAATAAGAAAGCAGATAACACTACCACAATTGTAGGAGCGGTATACAGTAAAATCGCCGCTACTGACAGCGACGTTAACATCATTGTCCTAAAATAGCACAAATTAAAGAAAGTCAAACTCAATACACCGGTGCCGACAAAGCACCAAATGTCTTTTAATTTGATTTTAAATAGGGTTCTGTCATAAATCAAAAGTCCTGCGGACATGAGAAGCAGCGCCCCGAAACCTCGAAGCGCCACTATTTCCATTGATTCAAACCCGTTTGCATTCAATCCTCTTACGAACAGAGCAATAATTCCCCATAGGGTGCCTGCCATCAGGATACTTGCAGAAGCAAACTTTTTGTTCATTCTACTTACCTTTCTTTGCTGCCACGTCATCAAATTCCTGCATCATTTCCGCTGATGGCGGTGGTGTCAGCAAACTGACAACAACGATACAAATCAGACCAAGTGCAAAGCCGACTACCAAAGAATACAATCCCGTTGCTGCTCCGAGTGTCTGTCCGGATACAAGCGGAATATAATCCCATACCAAAACTGCTACTGCACCGGAAACAATACCTGCTACTGCGCCCTGTAAATTTGTGCGTTTCCAGAACAGTGACATCAACACAATAGGACCAAACGCTGAACCAAGACCAGCCCATGCATTGGATACAAGACCCATGATAGAGTTATTCGGATTAAGTGCAATCAAATATGCCAGAATCGCTACAGCAATAACAGCTATTCTGCTAATCAGCATAACTTTTCCTTCTTCAGCATCCTTTTTGAAAACACCCTTGTAGATATCTTCTGCAATGGATGATGCTGTTACAAGAAGCTGTGAATCTGCCGTGGACATAATTGCTGCCAAGATACCACACAAGAAAAGTCCACCGATAAACGGAAGAGCAAACTGCTGTGTGAACATCTTAGTAATCATTTCAACAAAAACACTCTCTGTTGATGCTGCCCCTTCTGTACCGAGAATGGTCGGTGCAAGATAAGCACGTCCGATAACTCCGATAAAGCATGCAAACAACAAAGAAAGTGCTACCCATATAATTGCCACACTCTTTGATTTCTTTAATTCTTTCTCATCCTTCACTGCCATAAAACGAACCAAGATATGCGGCATACCGCAATAACCAAGTCCCCAAGCCAGATTGGATATAATATCAATCGCTTTGATTGGTTCTCCTCCGTTATAGAAGAGGTTCTTAAAAAGCGAACTATCTACACCTGTTGATGCAAGTGTCTCGGAAACATTTGATGCTCCCATAGTGAAGTACGCAATAATCGGAACGATTAAAAGTCCAATCAACATTAAGGTTCCCTGAATAAAGTCAGTTGCACACACAGCCATAAAACCACCCATAAAGGTATATGTAAGAATAACAATTGCACCAATTGTGAGTGCTACCCTATAGTCGATTCCAAAAATGGAATTGAACAGTTTTCCGCCTGCAGCTAATGCTGATGCTGTATACACCAAAAAGAAAATAACGATTGCTACCGAAGACACAAAGAGCAAAATTCTCTTGCTGTCGTGAAATCTGTTTTGAAAATACATCGGTAGCGTCAAAGAATTGTTGGCACGAATCGTGTATTTACGAAGTCTGCCTGAAATAAACAACCAGTTACATACCGTTCCGATAAATAATCCAATTGCAATCCATGCCTGTCCTGTACCAAGTGCATAAACTGCTCCGGGAAGTCCCATTAAAAGCCATCCACTCATATCAGATGCCTGTGCAGACAATGCTGCAACGAAACCATTCAAGTTTCTTCCGCCTAAAAAGTAGTCCTCTGAGTTACTGTTTTGTTTCATGTACAGAGCACCAATGATAATCATTCCCAATAAATAAATGGCAAATGCAATCAATACCCATACAATAGCACTATTTGTCATAATATCTCCGCCCTTCTGCCGATCTCCCACCGACATGGTCAATTATAGTATAACTGCAACTCCTGCGTCAATATAGAAATCTGAATTGCGACAAATCGTGTATTAGTGTATAGTATTGAATAGAAAATATTATATTTATGAAATAGATAGGAGTCGCCTTATGTGGACAGCAGATAATTGGAAAGACTACGAAGTGATAGATACTTCTGACGGAGAGAAACTGGAACGTTGGGGACAATACCGACTTGTCCGTCCCGATCCGCAAGTCATCTGGAATACGCCCAAGACCAATCCGGGCTGGAAGAAAATGAACGGACATTATCATAGAAGCGCAAAAGGCGGCGGTGAATGGGAATTCTTTGATTTACCGGAACAATGGAGCATTTCTTATGGTTCTCTGACATTTAACCTAAAGCCTTTCAGTTTCAAGCACACCGGTCTGTTTCCGGAACA
>DATESB010000254.1:0-15541 GCA_035271065.1 Lachnospiraceae bacterium
AAATATTCTTTGTTGTAAATAAAGAGAGTGACTGGCGTACCTTTGCAGAGCGTAAAGGTACATTCCTTACGTGTTACATGAACTTCAATTTGACTTCCTTCATAGTTAATCTTGAAGCGATAGCCGTTCCATTGTTCGGGAAGAGAGGGCGAAAAATACAAGCTGCTTTCCTTGAGACGGAGCCCGGCAAAGCCGTAGACAACCGCCATGTAATTGCCACCCATATTGGCAGTGTGAATGCCGTCCTTGGTATTATGGTGTGTGTTAAACAAGTCAAGTTTTGCAGAGTCACCAAAGTAATCATATGCTTTTTGATGCATGCCGAGTTTGGATGCCATAATACTGAAAATGCAAGTAGATAGCGAAGAGTCATGTGTAGTGACCTTTTCATAATAGTCAAAGGAATTGCGAATGGTTTCCATACTTTGTGCATCTTCAAAGATAAAATGTGCAAGCACAGTATCAGCCTGTTTGCATACCTGATGACGATACAGGTAAAGAGGATGATAGTGAAGCAGCAGTGGGAAATGTTCCTTTGGTGTGTTTTTAAGATCCCATACCTTTTTCTGCAGGAAAGAGTCATCCTGTGGATTAATTTTCAATGTTTCATCATACGGTAAAAACATGGTTTCTTCTGCATGAGTAAAGTTCTGAATTTCTTCAGGAGTTAACTTGATTTTTTGGCATATGGTATCCAGCAATCCTGCTTCTTTCAGAAGATTGTAGAAATTAACTGCCCAATGCAGATTATATTTTGCTGCTACATTTGTGAAATAGTTGTTGTTTACCATGCAGGTGTATTCATCAGGGCCGGTCACCTCGTTGATATGAAATTGACCGTTATAGTCATTCCCGACATCAAGCCATAGACGTGCTGTTTCAAAGATAATTTCTGCACCTTTTTCAGCAATGAATGCAAGGTCTTTTGTGGCAAGATAATAAGCAACGATAGAATAAGCAATGTCACCGTTGATATGATAGGCCGCTGCGCCGGACGGAAAATAACCGGAGCACTCCTTACCCATAATTGTGCGCCAAGGGTACAGAGCACCACTTTGGTGTCCGAGACTGCGCGCGTTTTCACGCGCTCTGTCAAGCGTTTGATAGCGGTATGCAATTAGGTTCTTTGAAATGACCGGATTGGTCAGCGTGAAGAAAGGCTGGATATACATTTCTGTATCCCAGAAATAATGTCCTTCATAACCCTCGCCGGAGAGACCCTTAGCAGCAATGTTGCTGCGAGAGTCTTTTCCGACGGATTGAATGAGTTGATAGAGATTATAGTGAATGGCAAGTGCCAGTTCTTCATCACCGTCAATATCCAAAGAAGCCTGTGACCAGTAGTCAGCAAGATACTCAGCCTGCTTCTCATAAATAGCGTGTAGAGGGATAGACAGAGCCTCTTGCATTTTTCGGCAGGCATCATTGATGCAGAGTGTAACAGTGGAAGGTTCACCTACGCCACCTTCAACGCGTAACGAGTCTGTAAAAATGCTGTACTTCACCAGTGAAACGGTCTCACCTGTCGCAATAGAAGTAGTGAGTGTCTGTGTGCCGCGATGTCCGTCTAATTTTAGATCAGTAATTGCCTTTTTGGAGAGCACATTTTTAACCATTGTGCAGACTTCTAAATCGGATTTGGAAGTGCGTGTCACGAGACAAGAACAATCTTCAATGATTTCCGCATGCACGGGAAGCAGATGTACAAAGCTTTCGCCGGCTACACGGGGATCATCAGGATTGCAATAGTTCATCACATCGCCAATGTGCGTAGAGACAAAGGATACAAACCCGTCGAAATTTCGTGCTGTTACACGGTATTCAATCGTGAAGAGAGACAACATCCCAAAGGACGCCATACGCTTGATTTCAATTTCGATTTCTTTCCCTTTTGGGGAACGCCATACAACACGGCGAAGTGTGTAACCGCCAGCCATATCAAGCATACGCTCGCTTTCAATGACTGTCCCTTCAAACATAGAGAAAACTTCATCATCGATTTTCAAGAGAATGCCCTGCGTATCTGCAACATTTAAGATTGTCTGTTTCTCCTCGATTAATCCACAAAGCTTCTCAGCCTGCTTCATTTCCGCAAAATCATAGAAGCCGTTTAGGTAGGAACCACGTATTGTATTCATCTGTGGGGAGTAGCCTTCCTCGAAATTTGAGCGTACTCCAAGATAGCCATTTGCGTTGTGGAATACGGTCTCGTGTAAGAGAAGAGAATCGTTATCCAGTGGCAAATCACTGATTCTGTATTTGAAATTATCTTTCATAATGTTATCCTCGTTTTTTATTTGACAGCTCCTGCAGCCACACCTTTGATGATGTATTTCTGTGCACAAAGGTAGAAGATGATGACCGGTATAATGGTCAGTGTCAATCCTGCCATTGCCATGTTCCACTGTATCGTGAATTGTCCGAAGAACGAAGCGGTTGACAATGGAATGGTGCGGTTTGCTTTTCCTGAGATGACAAGGGAAGGAAGTAAATAATCGTTCCAAATCCAAATGACATCCAGAATAATGACCGTAACGGTCGTTGGTTTCAGCATCGGAAATACAATCTTCCAGAACACGCCGAGTTTGGTACATCCGTCAATGGTAGCTGCCTCCTCCAATGAAACCGGAATCGCTTTGACGAAGCCGTGATAGAGGAATACTGCCATGCTGGCGCCAAATCCGATATTCATGTAAATCAGACCGCCCAGAGTATCAAGCATTGGGATGTGAAGGGTATCGCGTATCCAACCCATTTCCTGCATCAATGGCATCATCAGCGTCTGGAAAGGAATGAGCATCGTTGCCACAAAGATGTTGAATAAAATGGTACTGATGACTTTGTTGGTACGCACAAGCATCCATGCAGTCATAGACGCTAATATTACAATAAAGAAAATCGAAATCACAGTTACTAAAAAGGAATTCTTCAATGCATTCATGAACTGCATTTTGTTCATCGCATCCGCATAATACTCAAAACTGAGACTGTTCGGAAGTGCAAGAATATTTTCATAAAGTTCTGCCCGGTTTTTGAAAGAGTTGACGATGATAATGTAAATCGGGAACAGATATAGGGTACATAAAACCAAAACGACTGTATTTAACAGTATCTTTTTGAAACGTTCCATTACATCGACACCTCCCTTTTCTTCGTGATAGAAACCTGAACCAGAGTTACTGCCGCAACCACGATGAAGAAGATGATTGCTTTTGCCTGCCCGTAACCGAAGTTATTGAGCTGGAATATCTCGTTATAGATGTTCATTGCAAACATTTCCGTTGCATTGCTTGGTCCGCCGCCTGTGAGTGACAGGTTGACATCAAATATCTTGAAGCAGTTTGACAAGGTCATGAACAAACAAATGGTAAATGAAGGCATGAGTAACGGAAACTTAATCTTGAATAAAGTCTGCCAGAAACCTGCACCGTCTACTCCGGCTGCTTCGATGACATCTTCCGGAATTGCCTGAATACCCGTGATATAGATAATCATGATATAGCCTGCCATCTGCCAGGTTGCGACAACAATCATGGCAGCAAGTGCATAGTTGGAGTCTAAGAGCCAGTTTCTGAAGATACCGCCCATTCCGGTCATTTCACCGATGCTTGACATGGCATCACCGAGTATAAACTTCCAGATGTAACCTAGGATCAGACCACCAATCAGGTACGGCATAAAAAGCATGGTTCTTGCAATGTTTCGAACCTTTAGTTTTGTTGTTACAATGAGGGCAAAAGCAAGCCCAAGTACATTGATTGCTACAATTGCCAGCAATGTGAAGATGACGGTATGTACCGCAGTTGATAGGAAACGGTCATCCGAAAAAAGTTTCACATAATTATCCATGCCGACAAAAATCTTTGGATTCAGTGGCAGTCCATCCCATGAGAAAAACGAATAACTGATACCTATGATAAATGGAATGATGACCACCGTCGCGAAAATGAAGACGAGTGGTAATGTAAAGAATAAGAACCAACCTATATCCTTGCGTTTCTTCATGAAAGTAACCCCCGTTATTTTTTTAGGGCCGGAGCATTTCGTGATACTCCGGCCCCATGAATTTTATTTACCAGCTTCTACAAATGCGTTTTCAATTGCGATTAAGAAATCAGTTTCTGACATATCAGTTGTGAAGAATTCTTCTGCAATCGGTACAAGATATACATCTACGAAACCTGCCGGCCATTTGTTCATCGGCCATGAGATTGTCTTGCCTTCTTCTGTGAATTTAGCAACTTCCTGTGAGAGAACATCCAGATTTTCATTGGTCATGCCTTCTACTACAGGGATAAATCCAAATTCGTTCATTAAGTAATTCTTGCCTGTTTCTGAGGTATAGAGCCAGTTGATGAAGTCTTTACCTGCCTGAATTTCCTCAGGTGTTGCCTGTGAGTTTACATACCATGCAGCAGGAACACTGACAGCGAGCTTGTCATTTCCGGCAATCGGAAGTGCCATCATACCCATATCAAATGTAACATCATAATCTGTGAACATACCTGCACACCAGTTACCCTGATGAATAGAAGCGGACTTTCCTGTTGCAAAGTCACCACATTCTTTGTCATAGTTTACTTCCAAAGGATTATAAGAGTTTTCTCTGACTGCTGCATATAACTTTGCAAATTCCTGGAACTCAGGTGTCTCAGAGAGTTTTACTTCACCTGCAATTGTCTTAGCTACGAAGTCTTCCGGATTTTCCTGTAATGCAAACGGTGTATTGAGGATATGTCCGATTAAGAAATAACTTTCCTGTGATAATCCAAATCCATTTACGCCTGCTGCTTTCTGATCTGCTAACATCGTTGCAAATGCGTCAGTGCTGTTCACAGTTGCCGGATCGATTAAGTCTTTGTTATAAACCATACCGAAACCTTCTACTGTATAAGGAATGCCGACTGTCTTGCCGTCAATTACATTTGCCATGCCGTCTGCTACTTTTGAAACCAGTTCCATGTCGCTCAAATCAGCCAAATATGCTTTGATTTGCTCTGATTCTGCACCGGGCTGTAATGAAAATACAGTAGGTCCCTGATTGTTTGCCAGTTTTGTCTTTAACTGCTGGAAGTAATCGTCGCCTGTTGTGCCCCATACTTCAACTTCAACGCCTGTCTCTTCTTGATAAGCTGCTGCACATGCTTCCAATTGGTCAGAGATTTCAACCTTAGACTGGAAAATGACAATCTTGTCTGCCGCTGCTACGTTTTCAGTTGCTTCGCCGCCTTCGGTTTCTGCTGCGTCCGGCGCTTCTGTGGTTTCTGCCGGTGCGGCACTTTCAGCACCACCCTCTGCAGATTTGCTGCATCCGGTTAGTAATGTACTTACCACTAATGTTGTTGCTAAAAACAAGCCAAATACTTTTTTCATTTCTTCTTCCTCCTAGATGATGATTCCTTTTTTTGAATTAGATGTAAAACGTTCTACTTGCTACACTCATATGCTATGATAAAATTGTATGCGGTGTCAACGGAACAAAGAGCCGTTTTTTGATGAATAAAAAAGTTTGTAAGATGTAACGATTTTGGGAAAAATGAAAGGCATTTTTTCATTTTCCGTATAGGCAGAATGAACACAGAATTGTAAAATGGTTTAGTAAAATGCTGGACATTTTACTAAATATTTATATGTATTTTATTTTCTTTTTTCCAATACGGTCTTTCGCCATTTCACTTTGGCTGAAATCTTGAAAGGTTCCACGTTGTTTTTGCCGTTAATATTTTCGACAAGATACTGTGCTGCCAGATATCCGCGCTCGTAATTGGGGATATCTACGGTTGTTAAACCAACAACTTCTGCAAGATCACAGTTATCAAAACCGGTTACTGCAATGTCTTCCGGTACACGAATGCCATTTTCGCGAAAGGCTTTGATGGCTCCGATTGCCATGTTGTCATTGGCGCAAATCAGTGCCTGTGGCAGTTCTTCACTTAACATCATGATTTTGGCGGCGCGATAACCGCTCTTTTCTCTGTAGTTGCCGGCAAAGTAGTGTTCACGGTGAAAGGCAATATGATTCTTTGCCAGTATATCGCGAAATGCCTGATATCGTTCCATATTATCTGTGGTACCCTCCAACCCGCCGATAAATCCAAAGCGGTGATAGCCACGGTCAATGACACTTTGTACCAGTTCACACATAGGTTCATAATTATTGACGACAATGCTTTTTACATGTGGATTATCTACAACACGATCTAGTACAACAACCGGATAATGTTCTCTTGCAACACGATTCAGAAATTCATTTGTCATTTGTGAATCCAGACTAATGCAGCCTGCTGTCAGAGAACTGCGCATGTATTTTTCACATGACTTGAAGGTGCAGATAATTAAATCATAATCATTTTCATTGGCATAATCGCTGATGCCGTTAATAATCTTTAAATAGAAAGAACGGTCAAAATCGCTAAAGTTGAATAGCAGTGTATTGCTGGTGCCGGATTTCAATCCTTTTCCGGCGATATTAGGGTAATAAGAAAGTTCGTTACAGATTTGAAGCACTTTGGATCGTGTTTCTTCACCAACGTTTTTTTTGTTGTTCATGACGTTTGAAACTGTAGACACCGATACGCCTGCAGCTGCTGCTACATCTTTTATCCCTGCCATTTTGTGTTCCTCCTATGAAATCATCTTTTCTGGGGTATACTTTATTTTGATAGAACTAATATCATTATACTGAATTTTAGTAAAATGCACAATAATTTTACTAATCCATATTTATCGTATTTATGAAATATTTAGAAAGTTTCTATTAAATAAGAACTTACATTACATTTGTCAGTTGATTATTAAATCAGAGTTCACTATAATCATCAGTGGACTCATAGTGTCGAGAATTGACGAAAAAGCAGGAGTGAAACAATGAAAATAGGAAAAAAACAGAAAATATTTGCCATACTATGTGCCGTGGGAATGGTGTTTTGCGGATGCAGTGAAAAGGATGAACAAGTGGAGTATGAGGATTTGCTTGTGAAGGAGGAAACTCCGCTCAAAGAGACCATCTCCAATACCGGAGAATTTATAGGAACGATTGCAACCGGAGAAACAGTTTCGGTAGTTGCAAAGGCGTCGGGTGAAATTAAGGAAACTTATTTCAAAGAAGGCGATGTGGTCAGCGAAGGCGACTTATTATTCGAAGTGGATGATACACAGGCACAACAGGGGATTAAATCAGCGCAGGCAGCATATGCTCTCAGCAAGACAAATGCAGACAGAATGCTTGGAAGTTCACTGGATGCACAGGCTATTTCAGCAACGTCTTCTTATAAAAATGCAGAAATCGGTGTCGATAATGCTTATTATAATTACTACAATACCTGCGATGCAATCGGAGATACCAAGAAGAGTATAGAAGATATGAATTCATCAAAGGACGGTATGAAAAACCAAAAGGCAGATTTGCAAAAGCAGTTGGAGGCACTGGCAGCATCTGCTCCGACCGATCCGAAGATAGCAGAATTGAAAAGTGCAATAGGAGCATTGGAAACACAGATTGCAACCATTGAGAAATCAATTGCATCTACAGAATCAACGAAATCTCAATTGGAGAACAGCGTTCACACCTATGAAAATGCAATTGCGCAGGCTGAAGTTGGAGAGGCGGCAGCAACGGCAACCTTGAACCTGACCGTTACAAAAATCCTGTCTGAAGCGGTTAGTTCAGCTTCCGCAACAGTTAACCAAGCGCAGGTAGCGGTTGATAATGCAAAGGCGGCACTTGATAATTATCAGATTAAATCACCGGTAAGTGGTGTCATTGAGCAGATTAATATTGAAAAATACGGGCTGGCACAAGCGGGATCTCCTGCTTATGTCATTGCAACAGATCAAAATAAAGTGGTAAATTTCTATGTCAGTGAAAGCAATATTACAAATGTTTCGCTGAATCAGGAAATCAGATTGGAATATGCAGGTTCAGTGTACACAGGTAAGATTACGGAAATCGAGGACAGCATTGATGCAAATACCGGTATGTTCTTAATTGAGGCTTCGGTAGACGGTGGCGAGAATGCATTGTTTGCAGGTTCCAGTGTCAAGGTTTTACTTGAGACCGCAACAGCCGAAAATGCAATTACTGTTCCGCTGGATGCTATTTATTATGAGGATGAACAAGCTTATGTTTATGTTGATATAGACGGAATTGCAACAAAGCAGTATGTCGAAACAGGTATTTATAATGAAGAACGGATTGTAATTACAAGCGGACTTACAGGAACTGAGAAGGTGATTACGTCATGGTCAGCGAGATTGAAGGATGGAGAAAAAGTAAATGGGGCTAACTAGATTATCACTCAAACGTCCGGTATCGGTCGTCGTTATCATTGCGGCAATTATTGTATTCGGAATCAGTTCCATATTCGGTTTGAACATGCAGCTTTCTCCCGATATGGAAATGCCGATGTTTATCGTTATTACAAGCTATGTTGGTGTATCACCGGAAGACGTTGATGAATTGGTATCACAGGAAATAGAGGAAGCGGGCGGAACGCTCAAAGGGCTTAAGAACATTCAATCCACGTCGGCGGAGAGTATGTCTATGGTCATGTTTCAATATGAATACGGAACTGACATGGATGATGCCTACATGGATTTGCTGGAGGCATTAAATGAAAATGCCAATCAACTGCCGATTGATGCCGGAACACCGCGTATTATAGAATTAAATGTGAATTCTTTACCAACGGTTATGATTTCCGCTTCGGCAGAAGGAGACATTGATCTGTTAAATTATATAGAAAATGATGTCGTTCCGGAATTAGAGCGTATTACGGATGTTGCTGAGGTTGAAGTGTCAGGTGGTAAAGAGGCATATGTCAGTGTCAGCCTGAATCCGCAGAAAATGGCTCAATACGGGCTGTCGATGAGCACAGTTGTTACCTATATCAATGCAGCTGATTTCAATATGCCGGTTGGTACTGCAATGCAGGGAAATCAATCCATGAATGTCAGCATCAGCGCGGAGTATAATACCATTGAACAGTTGCGCTCCATTCCCATTACTACCGCAAAAGGTACGGTTATTCAACTATCCGATGTGGCAGATATCAGAAATAATTATGAAAGAACAACTTCACTCAGCCGGTATAACGGTCTGGAAAACGTAACGCTCAGCATTACGAAGCGTCAGAGCGCAGGAGACGTGGCTGTCGCAAATGAGGTCAAGTCCGTTATCAGCAAATTCGAAGCAGAGGATGCCGGTGCAAATTTTGTTATCATTTCAGACACCAGCGAAGATGTAAAAGATTCCTTAAAGGCAGTTGCAAATACATTATTGCTTGGTATGGCGTTGTCCATGCTTATTTTGTTCTTGTTCTTCGGAGATATTAAAGGTAGTTTGATAGTTGGCTGCTCGATGCCAATTTCGATTTTGATTACATTTATCCTAATGAAATTTATGGGATTTTCATTAAATGTTGTTACAATGGGCGGTTTGGTAATCGGCGTCGGTATGATGGTTGATAACTCTATCGTTGTGTTAGAGAGCTGCTTCAGAAAGAGAGATGAAGGCCTGCCATATCGAGAAGCGGCAGAAGCAGGAACCAAGTTTGTCCTGAATTCCATTGTAGCATCTACAACAACTACCATTGCGGTATTTCTGCCAATCAGTTTAACAAAGGGATTATCGGGACAGATGTTTGGACCGCTTGGATTTACCATTGTATTCTCACTGCTGGCATCACTGGTATCAGCGATTACACTTGTTCCGCTGTTTTTCTCAAAGTATAAACCGCAGGAAAGAAAAGATACACCAATTACAAGAACACTCGACCGAATTTCAACGCGGTATTCAAAAATGCTGCGCGGCGTACTGCATCATAAAAAACTGGCAGTTTTGATTGCGATTGTTCTGTTGCTGTTGTCCGGTTTGGGGGCAACGTTACTTAATACAGAGTTGATGCCGTCTGTGGATCAGGGACAGATTGCATTTAATATTACAGGTAAACCGGGTCTTGAACTAGAAAAATACGATGAGTTGCTGCAATCATTGGAAACCATGGTTGCGGAAAATCCGGATGTGGAAACCTATAGTGTTACAGCAGACAGCTCAAGTTCGACTGCAACGGTCAATGTATTTCTAAAAAAAGACAGAAGCAAGGAAACATGGGAGGTTGCAGAGGATTGGAGCCTTATTGTCAAGGAAATGATAGGCTTTGATATCAGTGTTTCGGAAGTTACGAGTGACATGGGAAGCATGGGAGCACTTGGTGGAAGTGGTACACAGATTACACTGCTCGGAAGTAATATAGAAGATTTGCAGGAAGCATCTGCTATGGTTGAAAACATCATGAAGGATACACCGGGCATCTTTGATGTGACTTCAACCGCCAATACAAGCGGAAGCAAGGTGAAGTTAGTCATTGATCCTCTAAAAGCGGCAGCAGTTGGCTTTACGCCTGCAGCAGTTGCACAGAATGTCAACATGGCACTCAGTGGTGTGGATACCATTGAAATCACGAATCAAAAGAAATTATATACCGTTACGGTGGAATATCCGCATGGTATGTATGAAGAAGTTGCATCTCTTAAGAATCTGATATTACAATCTCCTTCCGGAAAACAGATTATGCTTTCGGATATTGCTGATTTTGTCTATACAGACAGTGCCGAACAGTTGACGAGATATAACGGAAGATACAGTGTAGATGTTACGGGAACAACGTTGCGTGATGCAAAATTCGATGCGCAGGACAGTGTGGATCGACGTGTGGCGCAGAGTGTATTTCCGGGTGACGTATCCATCGGTTCGACAACGCAGACAGAAATGATGACAGAGGAATTTACAAGTTTGTTGTATTCGATTGTGGTTGCGATTTTGCTGGTACTTATGATTATGGCAATGCAGTTTGAGTCAGTTCGATTTTCACTCATGGTTATGTGGTGTATTCCCTTTAGTTTAGTTGGTTCGGTTGGCTTGATGTTGGCAATGGGAACAACACTGACAATGGTTTCCATGATGGGACTTCTGATGTTGGTCGGAACCGTTGTTAATAATGGTATTTTGTTTGTAGATACAGCAAACCAGTTACGCGAACAGTACGCGCGTGAGGATGCACTTGTTGAGACAGGACGTATCAGGCTTCGCCCGATTCTGATGACTTCCTTGACAACTGTACTTGCTATGGTACCGATGTCTCTGGGTATCGGTGAAGGAACAGAAATGATGCAGAGCATGGGCGTTGTTATCATTGGTGGATTTGTGGCTTCAACAGTGTTGACATTGTTCTTAATCCCGGTGTTCTATACGCTGCTGGATCAGGTCAACAGTGGTGAACGGAAGCTGTTTAAAGGGCCGAAGAAGGATAAGAAGAAAGATATAGAAATTGTGGATATTGAGTAAGTGGCAGGGCATAGGATAAATTCCGGTTTAGGGAAGTTAAAGTTGTTGACGAACGGACGCCGATGAAGCAGATAAACACTATGTCCTCCACTCAGGGGGTATCTCACTGCGTGAGAACTCTCCCCCCTGATGTTTCATGGATGAATAACCGCTGTATTCCTAAGTAAAGCGTTGATGAATTCTGACTTCGGACGGGTCGGTTCGAACGTCCATCCATGGCCGTCTCACCTAAATCTGCCCTCCATGGCAGATTTGCCCTACTGTTGGTGATTTACTAAGGACTACAACGAACATTCATAAATCGGAAGCCGTAGTGTTCATCTGTTTCATCTGGCTGACTTTCACAAATTCTTATTTTCCATAATTCGAATTTGGGTATGGTGTTATGGACAAAGTAGGGTCTGCTGCAATGATTTGAGCAGGAACATTACCTCAGACTCACAAAATCTTCTGAATCATAGCATCTTACAGAAGGGATGACTTCCGTGTCGCCCAATTTTACCGTTGGCGACAAGGAAGTTATCCTTTGACCTAAAGCTGCTAAACCGGAATTTATCTGTGCACTTAATTGTATTTTGAATAGGCTGTGTCAAAGAGGACTCAAGTTACAGTTGAAAGGAATAGCCACCGGAACTCTACGGAGCGTTGATTGTGGACAGTTCTTTGATGTGATATGGTTCTGTAAAAGGAGTTGATGAAAATGAATTTTACACCAATTGATTTACAGAACTGGCCTCGCGGTCAAATGTTTTACTATTTTTCAAAGATGGCACCTACAGGGTATTCTATGACGGTCAATATTGATGTGACCGAGTTGCGGCAAGCTGTAAAGGCAGCGGAAATTAAGTTTTTCCCTGTGTATCTCTGGCTGATTACCAGAAATCTGAACCGTCAAACGGAATTCAAGATTGCTGAAAAGGATCATGTGCTTGGCTATTACGATACATTGACACCCTTATATGCCACTTTCCATGAGGATGACCATACGTTTTCACTTATGTGGACGGAATATAAGGATAACTTTTCAGAATTTTACCAAGCGTATCTGGTTAATCAAGAGCAGTTTGGAAATATACATGGTGTGCTTTGCCAGCCGCAGACTCCGCCACCGGCCAATGCATATACGGTTTCCTGTATCCCATGGGTGAATTTCACACACTTTGCAGTTCATAATTATGAGAACAAACCGTACTATTTTCCATCTGTTGAATCGGGAAAATTCATTGAGCAAGACGGGCGCGTATGGATGCCTCTGTCGCTAACATGTCATCATGCAACCACGGACGGATATCATATTAATTGTTTTTTGGAGGCATTGAAAGAAGATTTGACGATGCTTGATCAATTACTTATTGTGAGAAGAGGACTATTATGACAAAGAAAATATCAGTGATTGGAATGGTAACCGGGATTTTGTATTTCATTGCAGTAGGACTATTTCTTCTTACTCAAACAGAAATATCCTTAACAGTGTGGGAATTACTAACGGTGATTAGTGCGCCGGTTGTTCTTTTCATTTTATTGGAATTAAGTAATCTATTGCATATTTCCGCTATCTTTAAAAATGCAATGCTGGCTTTTATGTCATGTGCCTGCGCATTGACTGGTGTGGCGCATATTGTAAATGTTACAGTCACCAGAAGATTAATCAGTGAAGGAATAGATGTTCCAAACTTCTTTAGAATCGGATATTGGCCCTCGGTAGAAATGGCAGTTGATTATTTGGCATGGGGATTTTTTGTAGGATTGGCATTTCTCTGTGTCGGCCTTTCGGCTCATAGCAGCGAACAGCAGAAAATACGCATGAAAAGATTAGTAATTGTATGTGGTATACTATGTTTAATCGGATTCTTAGGGGCCATAATGATCAATGAAAATATTTGGTATGTGGCACCAATGGGATATGGCTTTGGAACAATCATAATCTGCTTGCAAATGATGAAGCTTGATGCAAAAGGAGGAGAATAGCATGGGAAATACATATCAAATCATAGACGAAAAAACATGGGAGAGAGCAATGCATTGCATGATTTTTAGAAATAGTGTAGAGCCGGCTTTCTGTGTGACGTTTGAAGTAGATATAACACATTTTTTGAATGTAATTAAGAAGCAAAATCTCTCATTTACGCTTGCAATGGTATATGCGGTCTGCAAATGTGCAGGTGAAATCGAGGCATTTCGCTATCGCTTTTTAGACGAAAATGTGGTGCTGTTTGATCGGATTGACACGGCATTTACATATCTCAATCAGGAAACGGAATTGTTCAAGGTTGTAAATGTACCGATGCAAGACACCCTGCAGGAATATGTGAAACTCGCTGCAAAAACAGCGCAGGGACAGAAGGAGTATTTCACAGGACCACTGGGAAATGACGTATTTCAGTGTTCACAGATGCCGTGGGTTCATTATACGCATATTTCTCATACCAATTCCGGCAAAAAAGATAATGCAACGCCTCTGTTTGATTGGGGTAAATATGATGAGAAGGACGGCAGGATCATGATGCCGTTATCAGTTCAGGCACATCATTCGTTTGTAGACGGAATTCACATTGGCAAGTTTGCGGAGAAGATACAGGATTATCTGAATTGTGCGGAGTTGTAACAGTAGAGCTGAAATGCATAAAGTTGAAATGTGGGAAAGTTAATATAAAAAATTGATGTAAATGAATTAATTACCAACATAATAAAATCAATACTTCACATAATAGTACCAAGATAAGTGATGAAAAAACGTTGCGTATTTGAGGAAACTTAGATAAGCGGCGAAGAAGTAGTCGCTTATCTATCAAAATAGAAGCTTTGATTATTATGGAGGTGAAAAGAATGTCAAATAAGAATGGATCAAATAGAATGCAGGTACCAGAGGCTAAGGCAGCTATGGACAAATTCAAGACTGAAGTAGCATCTGAACTTGGTGTTAACTTGAAGGAAGGTTACAACGGTGACTTAACTTCTCGTGAGGCAGGTTCCATCGGTGGCGAAATGGTTCGCCAGATGATCGCAAGACAGGAAAGCCAGATGAAATAGCGGGATAAAATCCCCAAAGAAACTCCCGAAGCCAACCCGGCTCCGGGAGTTTCCTATTTAATCCCTACTCACAACCTTCTCAAGTCTCAACCAAATAAGCCAAGCCAGCAAACTCCCAATCAAAGCAGTCACCAACTGCGTCACCGAAAAAGTAACCTTAGCCGTAGCCAGAACCTTCGGCAACATTTCCGGTTTCGGCAGATGCGCCGCAATATTACTACTAAACATCGGCAGTAGGATTAGTACAATCACAACCCCCATAAACACAGCCTTCACAACTGAGCCAACCACTAGCCCAACTGGCAGATGCCCTTTAAAAGACAATTTCTTCTCAAAATAATAAGTACATAAAACAATAATAATATTACCAATCATAACAACCGGAAACATCAACGGAATAGCCGCCATAATCGGTGAGCCAGTGAAAAAGAATGCCGTAATCGGTGCGATAATTGAAATAGTAACACCCGCAAAAAGTCCAATAGCAAGTGTAGCAATGATTAAAATAGCATTCACGATCGGTCCGGTAATATAAACAGATAAATTCTTAAAATACTGTGACAGAATACACAATGCCAGAAGCAGTGCGGTCTGCGTGATTTGTTTTACAGTAATCTTCATTTGTGTTCCTCACTTTCTAAATCGGTTTGCATAGATTTCGCAGTAATGCCGTTAATTCTGCCGAGTTTACCGGCAAGGGAACTGATTTCATTTGCCGATGCATTTACAATGACGGAAATGATGTTAATCGACTTTTCACGATATGGAATTCCAATACGTCCCACTACGGCATCGGCATGTGCGTGCAGTATTTCATTGACCTTAGCCACGGCATTCAAATCGTGAATAAAAATACCAATAATTGCAATACGTTCTTCCAAATTGCATCCTCCTTTCAAGGCGGACTTCCGGCAACCTGACGCGGCATAAATTCGCGCAGGTAGCTAACGAGAAACGAATACAGAAATAAAAAAGCGTCCTTCAAGGATACACCAAGAAAGACGCATTATATTACGCAAAAAATACGTTCTATACGCGTTCTACACATTTTCTTGTTCTCAGGAAATCCTTTGGTTCAGAAAAAAATGTTATTAAAATATGTTCAGACTCTGATGCCGAGCGTCATCAGTCAACATCATAGACTGTATTTAATTCTACATTCAAATT
>DATESB010000255.1:0-33058 GCA_035271065.1 Lachnospiraceae bacterium
ATTACAGGTGAAAATATGACAGCTGCGTATTCTCGACTGATGGATGTAGATATGGCGGATGAAATGGTAGAGTATACTAAGTTACAGGTACTCACACAGGCAGGAACATCTATGCTTGCACAGGCAAATGAAAGACCGCAGTCAGCACTTCAATTATTACAATAGAAAGGTGCGATAAACCATGACAAAAGAGCAAATTCAACGATATACACTTAGGATTACACAGGCAAACAGATCACAGATTATTGTGATACTTTATGACATGATTTTAGATGATGTGACAGAAGCGTCAGAGTGTTATGACGATTATGATAGTTTTAAGAAAGCATGCAATCATATTACCAGATGCACGGCGGATTTAATGGAGGCACTGGACTTCAGTTATGAAGTATCTTTTCATTTAATGCAGATCTACCAATTCATTAATAGACAGGTATCAACAGCGGTCCTGAAGAAAGAGCCTGCTGTACTCAAATACGTGGCTTCTGCCGTTACAAAACTCAAAGAGGCATTTGAAGAAGTAAGCAAACAGGATTCATCAGGACCGATGATGGAAAATACACAAACAGTTTATGCCGGTCTCACATATAGCAAGTCTGATTTAACAGAAGATTTGCGGGATCAGGGTTCTTCAAGAGGTTTTCGGGTATAGGATACGATACATGGCATTGGCAGGTTCAACTTTGCAGCTCGTTCCAGTAAGAATTTATACCTTTTCTGCACGGCGTTAACCTCGTAAATATAGCAGTCAATCAAATCGGGATCAACTACATTATCGAAATTTGAATAGGCACAATCCAAGGCGCATTTGGTCTTTGCAATATCTTGCATAAGTTCCATATGGGCCTTTTCTTCATAGGTAGTCACTTGTTTTTTAAGTATCATGACTTAAGCTATTCACTCCTTACTGATGTTCTTTTTTATCAGTATAGTCATAAATTACCTGTTTATACATATATTCGTAGTAAAGTCATTATTTGGTCAAGTAGTATATGGGGGAAAGAAGGATTATATGGAGCAGGGTATGGGTTCTATTATTTTGGTTTGTGCGGTGGTTTTGGCAATTGTTTTATTGAAAAAGAAAGTGGAACTTATTCTGAACTTTCTATTAAGGGGTGTGTTTGGAGGAATTTTGATTTATTTCCTCAATGCAGCCATGGTTTTTTTTGAACTTGAAGTACAGGTCGGAATTAATGCAACAAGTCTTTTGACATGCGCAATCCTAGGATTTCCGGGGGTATTCATGCTTTTTGGTGTGATGTGTCTTTAAAAAACTGGTACATATTGACAAAGATTTTTTATTTTTCTAAAAGGTATAGACAAGAAATTTTTTCTGGACTATAATCCAACTTACACTTCTTTGAAAACACAACGCAAAGAAATGTAACACAACATAACACATCATTGACAGATGATATCAAGCAGCAACAAATCTCACTGATATCCGAAGCTGTCTTTTCCAAACAAATTTCCAAAGAATAAAAAAGAATATGGGGAGGTTTTTATACATTGAGCTATTGGGTAATGGCTATATGTGATGTCGAACAGGCATATGCATATAGGCTTATGGAGTATATGAATAAAAGAGAGAAAAACCCATTTATCATTAAGGCGTTTACAACGGTAGATGAATTGATTGAGTATGGAACAGAGCATTTGATTGAAATTCTTTTGATATCGGACAAAGCAATTCGAGATAATATGACACAGGTGCAGGCAGAACATATAATTGTGCTTTCTGATGATAAGGAGAAGACAAACTGTCTGTATGAAAAGGAGATTTATAAATACCAGTCTTCAGAGAATATTCTAAATGAAGTCATGTGCTACTATGCTGAGCAGACCGGATATTCCAGTCAACTGTTTTCATTAAAAGAAACAAATAAAATCATTGGAGTGTATGCGCCTATCGGGCGAATGTTAAAGACTTCCTTTGCGATTACGTTGGGACAAATTCTGGCTGAGACACAATTGGTGCTGTATGTAAATTTAGAGGGATACTCAGGATTTTCAACACTATTTGAAAGAAACTATACAAATAATTTGGCTGATTTGATGTATTTGTTTTCTCAAAAGCAAGAAAACCTGCCTGCAAAGTTAGCGGGTATTGTGCAATCAACAGAGGGGCTTGACTATATTCCACCGGTTGCGTCACCACTTGATTTGCAATGTGTTGCAGGGGATGAGTGGGTGCAATTTCTGAAAGCGCTTCACAGAAATACCAAATATGAAGCGGTTATTTTGGATATTGGCGAGAGTATGACTTCGCTTCCTCAATTACTGAAATGTTGTGACACTATTTATACGCCTTGCGGGAATGATGAAGTGTCAAAGGCAAAACAAGCGCAGTATGAAGCGTTTTTAAAGCAAAGCGGACAGGAAGAACTATTGGCAAAGACAATAAAACTTTCATTTGGATTAATGAGAGGCTTGGAATACGGACCGGAACATTTGAAATATAGTGAACTTGGCACATATGTGAGGGAGTTGCTTGCACATGACGGAGAGGAGTGAGGAAGAACAAAGAACAGAATTGATGCAGCAAATCAGAGAACAGATTGATTTGTCCAGAGAAGTGTCGGATGAAGAAGTATTGGAAGCAATTGATGAATGTATTATTGAGTACAGTAAGACCGTTTTTTTGAGTTTACCTCAAAAGAGCAGACTTCGCAGAGAACTATTCAACACATTGCGACGGTTGGATATTCTGCAGGATTTGGTGGATGATCCGGAGATTACGGAAATTATGGTGAATGGAACAGAGCCGGTTTTTATTGAAAAGCAGGGCAGATTAATACCATTGAAATTGCATTTTGAAACCAGAGAGCGATTAGAGGATATCATTCAGCAAATTGTGGCAAAGACTAACCGCGTGGTTAATATGTCATCACCGATTGTGGATGCCAGACTGGATAATGGTGCAAGGGTCAACGCAGTTCTACAGCCGGTAGCAATTAACGGACCGATATTGACCATTCGAAGATTTCCGGACAAGCCGTTACAAATGGAGGATATGTTTAGGCTGCAAACAATCTCTAAAGAAGCTGCCGACTTTTTGAAGATATTGGTCAAAGCGGGTTATAACATTATGATTAGTGGCGGAACAGGCTCCGGAAAAACAACTTTTTTGAATGTGCTGTCAGGCTTTATTCCGGAGGATGAAAGAATTATTACAATTGAAGACAGTGCGGAATTGCAACTACAGGGGATTGACAATCTGGTTAGGTTAGAGGTGCGGAATGCAAATATGGAGGGCTGTAAGGAAATCACGATCAGAGATTTAATCAAAACAGCATTGCGTATGCGGCCGGACCGCTTGATTATTGGGGAAGTCAGAGGAGCGGAGGCAGTGGATTTATTGCAAAGTTTCAATACAGGTCATGACGGTTCGATTTCGACAGCGCATGCAAATAGTGCGGTGGATTTGTTCAGCAGAATGGAAATGATGATGTTAATGGGGTTGGAGATGCCGTTGTCAGCAATCAGAAGGCAACTGGCAGCAGGAATTGATATTGTCATTCATCTTGGGAGATTACGGGATAAAAGCAGACGAGTACTTGAAATTGCTGAGGTAATCGGTATGGAGAATGATGAAATAAAGATACAATCGCTTTATTTATTGGAAGAGGAGGGGGAGGATCCAAATGGAGTTATCGTTGGAAAGTTACAAAGAAAAGCAGAATTGCAAAACAGACAGAAACTTATACATAGCGGATTACAGTAAGTATCGGTTTTCGGGAAGAGAAAGTTTATTGTATACAACGGAATACAGCCTGTTGATTATGCTGCTTGGCTATACATTTTATCGATCCTTTCTTGCCATGTTGTTACTTTCTCCTTCCTTTATTTTTCTGATCAAGCGGAAGAAAAAGCAATTGGTCAAAAAGCGCAGACAGCAGTTACAGGCAGAGTTTAAAGAAGCGATTTCAGCAGTGTCAGCAGGGCTGGGTGCAGGATATTCCATTGAGAATGCTTTTGTGGAAGCATACAAGGATATGGAAGGTATCTATGGAGAAAAGGGCTTAATTACGCGGGAATTGATGTATATCAAGAGACAATTATCTATGAATCAAACGTTGGAACAGGCATTGTATGATTTTGCAAAAAGAAGTGACATGGAGGACATTTTGGATTTTACGGAAGTGTTTACGGCAGCAAAGCGAAATAGCGGAGATTTGATTGGCATTATGCACAGAAACGTAACAATTATAAACGGCAAAGCAGACGTAGAAAGAGAGATTGTTACGTTGATTAGTGCAAAGCAATTGGAGCAAAAAATTATGAATGTCATTCCCTTTTTTATCATTCTATATATTGGACAAGGTTCAGATAGTCTTTTGAATGTACTCTATCATAATCCGGCCGGGATAGGTATTATGACATGCTGCCTGTGTTTCTATCTATTGGCCATTTATATATCGGAGCGAATTGTGGATATCAAGGTGTAGAACTAAGAGGAGTTAAATGAAGCGGAATCGAATGAAGCGGAATAAAGAAAACAGAAAGATTATGATTATCGTAGGAGCAATCAGTATTCTGCTTGCTGTATTGTGTGAAATCAGTGAAGCGGCTCATCCGACTGTTTCTAAAGAAGGATATCTGCAACGCAATCAGTACGGGCAGGGTGATTTGACGGTTCGTTTAAGAGCATCGATTGATGAAGAGGATGATGTTAGGGATATCACAGCACGCGTAAGTGAAAGGCAATATAGTATTGCGCAGGTGGAAAAGATGTCGGTGGAATTGTCTGAACTTCTGCCTCAATATATTCTGGCGAATAACCAATCTCTTGAAGAAGTAAGAAATGATTTGTATTTGATGAACAGGGTAAATGGGTATCCATTTGTGATTGAATGGAAACTCAGTAACTATGAGGTGTTAGATGGAAAAGGAAAGGTAAAAAGCGAAAAAACAACGGAGCAGGGAACGTTGGTAGAATTACGTGCAATTATGACTTATGGAGAGTATGTAATTGAAAGACCAATATCAGTAAAGGTATTTTCACCGCTTGTTACAGCAGAAGATAGGATGCTTGCTGAACTGAATACAGCAATTGAGGAAAGTAATCTAAAAAGCAGTGAAGCTGCAGTTATGCCATTACCAAACAATTTGGGAGAATATGTTGTTACATGGGCGGGAGTAAAGAGTCATACAAGCCTTTATCTGCTTCTTTTGGGAACTGTTGTAGGCATAGGCCTTTGTATCGACCAAAAAGAAAAGCAGATCAAAATGATACAGGAGAAAAAGGATGAAATGATGATGGACTATGCCGGAATCGTCAGTAAACTGGCAATGTTGCTAGGTGCCGGTATGACAACCAAGAATGCTTGGCAGAGGATTGTACTGGATTATAGAGAAAGATGTATAGCAGGACACATGAAAAGACCAGCTTATGAGGAGATGTTGATTACATATTATGAAATGCAAAGTGGTAGTTCAGAGATGAGAGCGTATGAGAGATTTGGAAGAAGAGTTGAAATTCCGCGTTTTCAAGTACTGACTTCAATCATCGGACAAAGTATTAAAAAGGGTTCGCAGGGAGTATTGTTACTATTAACGCGGGAAGTTACAGATGCTTTTGAGGAACGAAAGAGTATTGCCAGACGCAAGGGAGAGGAAGCCGGAACAAAATTGCTGTTTCCGATGTTTGTGATGCTGATGATTGTAATGGTTATCATTGTTCTGCCGGCATTTTTATCACTGCAAGTCGTTTCGTAATAAATTCGGAGAAGGGAGGTGGAGGATATGTCTATATTGAAACGATTTATGGTGGATGAAGCGGGTATCGGAGTGATTGAAGTTATCTTGATACTGGTTGTTCTGATCGGATTGGTGATTATATTCAGAGATCAGCTTACAACCTTGATTAACAGCATATTTGACAGGATTGTAAGTGATAGTACAAGTATATAAAACATCATACAAGGTAGAACGGTAGAATTTTGAGAAAGGAATATGGAGTCATCATATGAGAAGAGGTCAGATTACGATATTTTTAGCTCTTTTGCTTTCCGTAGTATGTGCATTGCTATCAGTCATAATCGAAAGCGTACGGGAAAGTGTCATGCGCATGCAGATAGAGGCAGGTATGGACATGGGAATGCATTCAATATTTGCAGAATACAACAGAGAGATGTTGTCACGATATGACCTCTTCTATATTGATAGTTCTTATGGGGAAAGAGTTTCTATAGAAAATACAGAAGGGCACTTAAAAGAATATATGGAAGCAAATTTGGTTGATACCGGCGAGATAGGAAGTCATAGTGGATTTAATAAAAAGGGAGATTGGTTTCAGTTATCGGTGGTGGAGACAGAAATAGATGCATATTTACTGGCTTCAGATTATGAAGGGAAGGTATTGAGAAATCAAGCTGTAAATTATATGAGTCAATATGCAGAACCCGGAGTGCACAATATATCAAACATTGTTGCGGAAATTGAGGGTGCAGGCATTCACGGTGGAACAATTGCCGGGAACAGAAACAGAGTAGAAGCACGGATTTCCATACGGACAATTGTGGATGATATTAATTCTTTCAGAAGTGGAAATGTGCTGACATTGGTTCAGGCAGGCCGTGCTGTCTCTCACAAATCTGTTCCTGTAAACAGTCTGGCATCTCACAGAGCATTGGCATTCGGACAGGGACAAATTGCAAATAAAGCAGAAGTCAGTGAGGAGGAAGCAGAGCAGCTGTTTGAGCAATATCTATGCTGTAAATGTTCAAATTTCAGAAAGGTTAGAGAAAACAGTGCACTTGATTATGAAACAGAGTACCTTCTAATAGGTAAAAGCAGTGATAGAGAGAACCTAACAGGTATTTTGACGAAACTGATTCAAATGCGCGAAAGGGCAAATGTCAACTATTTGTTTGAACATAGTGGAAAGAAAGAAGAAGCACATGCGCTTGCAGTTTTGATTCTGACAGGTTTGGCACTTCCGGAATTGGAAGAGCCGTTGACTGATGCCATTTTGTTTGCATGGGGTTATGCAGAAGCAGCCTTGGATGTGAATTGTCTATTAGTGGGTGGAAGAGTGCCTGCCATGAAGACGGACAGTGATTGGAGACTTCCGCTTAAGGACTTGCTTTTGTTTCGCAACTATATGGGTGAAGGTGGTGGAAGCGGGCTTAGCTATGAGGAATATTTGCATTACTTTCTATATAAGAGTGACGATGTGAGGAACAGAATGCGCTGTATGGATGTCATGGAAGCGGACGTACGACTGGCGGAAGGTAACAGCAGTTTTCAAATAGATGGTTGTGTGGAATATCTTAAGGCAACGGTTGAAACGGTCAGTGGGTTTGGGTATCAGCATAGCATTACCCGTGATTTCGGATATGAAATTCCGCTCTTGACAGGACAGAGGTGACAAATGATAATGCCCTTTTCGGATTTTATTAAAAATATAGGCCCTCATAGAAGTAAATATGAATTAGAACATCTCACAGCACATACAAGGAAGAAGAGGGTATTATCATTTGTCACAAGGAAACAGGCAAGTTTGACCATAGAAACAGCGTTAGTATTGCCAATATTCGTATTTGCAATGGTCATGTTACTGACGGTGTCGGATGCGCTCAGACTACATGCCAATATTCAGAGAGCATTGCATCAACAGGCGAAAGAAATCGCCATGCTTGCATACAGTGAAAGGCATTTTAATGAGGAGGAATTTTATACAAAAATCGTAGAGGATATTGGAGTTGCTTATCTTGACGGAGCACCAATTGCGGGGGGAAGTGCGGGAATTGATTTTAGTAATTCATGCATCATGCAAAGGGACTTAATAGATTTAAAGGCAGATTATTGTCTACAGTTTCCCTATGATATATTTGGTGTCGGAGATATCTCAATGCAGCAGAGAAGTTTGGTACATGCTTGGGTGGGGTATGGAGATGTTTTTGAAGAAACTAAGGATGAAGCAAAGGAACAGATTGTTTATATTACGCCATATGGGAGTGTTTATCATTTAACACCGGAATGCAGTCATCTCAAACTTTCCATACAGGAAATTGCAGTAGGAGATGTAGGTACGCAGCGAAATGAAGATGGCGGAAGATACAGTAGTTGCGAGAAATGCTATCAGGCAGGAAGCAGCACGTTGTTGATTACGGATACAGGGGACCATTATCACAGCGATATCAACTGTAGTGGATTGAAAAGAGATATCATTGCCATTCCGATTTCAGAAGCCGGCAGCAGGAGGGTGTGCAGCAGATGCAGGAAACCATAAGACCATAGAGTAACCGATAAGGATGTAGCACAGAAGAAAATGAGAAGAGAGGGAGCTATGGAAGGAATATATAGAACGATATGCATCATTGGCCTACTCGGAATATGTACTTATACGGATATCAGAAAAAGAGAACTATCTATGGTAATAGTAGGTATATTTGCAGGACTTGCTATTGTGTGGTGTGCCGTATTTATGAAGGCTTTTTTGTGGCAGCAGGTCATAGGTTGTGTAGTCGGGGTTCTGTTGTTACTGCTCAGTAAACTCACAAAAGGAGCAATCGGAGAAGGAGACGGATACCTTTTAATGGTAACAGGGTTGTTTCTTGGTTTATGGGATAATATAAGGTTATTAATGGGTGCACTTTGGTCAGTAGCGGTGATTGCAATCATTCTGCTTATCATACGAAAGGCAGATAGAAAGAAGGAATTGCCGTTTGTTCCGTTTCTTCTATTATCTTATGTCGGGATGATGATATGGTGAAAAAAAGAGGAAGTTTTACCATTGAGGCAACATTGTTGATGCCGTTTATCATCGGAGTATTGGTTTTTATCATATACATGGCATTTTATACGCATGACAGAGCTGTTTTGACAAAATGTGCTTATGTGGCAGCACTACGAGGAAGCCAGATATTAACAGGTGATGCGGATACAAGATTTGAGGCAGAGGAACAGGCAGTATCGCTGCTAAGTGGCAGACTGCTTGGCAGGTGGGAGATAAAGCCGGAGATTCATGTCTCTTTGCAAAAGGTTGAAGTTGCTTATGTAGGATATATGCAAATTCCGGGCGGACTTTTACTTGACTATGTTCTGCAAAGAAGCGGGTGGGGTGTGAATGTGGTGAGCGAAGCAAGACGGATTGATGAAGTGGTCTATATTAGGAGAAAACGACTTGCAGAGTCACAAAAGTAAGGGGACAAGGGATGTTTCAGACAGAATATGAACGAGATTTAGAAAGTAATTATCTAATACTATATAGTGACGATGAAGAAGCATATGATTTTTTTCAGGTCAAAATGCTGGAAGAAAACAAAATTAGCGGGTTTTTGGATTGTAAGATTAGAACAGTAGACGATCAGGAAAAATTCTTTTATGAAATCAGTCTGAAACAATCTCTTGAAAAACTATATGCAAAAGCAAAAATGAATTATGATGTACTGAGTCACATTTTAAGCGGTATTGCGGTTGCTGTTCATTCAACAAAGGAATATCTGCTGGATGCGGGACACTTAATCTTGCATCAGGATTATATCTATATGAATCCGGAGACAAAAAAGTTGTATTTGTGTTTTTATCCAAAGCATCGCATGGAACCGAAGAAAACTTTTTTGGAATTGGCAGAGTATCTGTTGGACCACGTGGACCATAAGGATGAAAAAGCAGTTCTTCTGGCATATCATTTCTTTCGCAAGGTACGCGAAGAGAACTTTAATATCTGCACTGTCATGCAGGATTTTGTGATGACCAAGCAGGAAAGTCCTACAACAGAGGACAAGGAATGCAAAAAGAGTATTTCAAAGGGCGGCAAAGGCAGTAAGAGGAATGATGCAGCAGGAACTCCGCTTTTTATAGCAGGAGTCACAATTCTGCTCATGTTGATTGCAGCATTGCTTTATTTGCAATTTGGGCAGAAAGAGTTACCGTTCATCAAGGGAATGACTTATCAAGTGATGGTGGCGTTGTTTGGTATTGTGGGTGGAGTAGTGGCTTTTATCGGGTTTTTGGTTGCAAATCGTATTCATAGGGAAGTATATAATAGGAAGAAGGGGTTCGGCATTGACACTGATTTTCAGAAATGATACTCTTTTAGGCAGAGGTAATGATGAATGGCAGAGTTTATTAAAAGTAACTATACAAAGGTGAATTTTTTCCTGATTATTATAAACGTGGGAGTTTTTCTGTTTCTATCTGTGAAAGGCTCAACAACGGATGCGGTATTCATGATTGAACACGGAGCAATGCTGGTTCCATGCATCACACAGGGGCATGAGTATTACAGATTTTTTACTTGTATTTTTATGCATTTTGGTCTGGAACATCTGATTAGTAATATGTTGGCATTGTATTTTATGGGTGATAATTTGGAACGTGCTATGGGTAAAGTACGATATCTGCTTGTCTATTTGGGAAGCGGATTGGGCGGAAGCATTTGCTCGTTCTTATTTCTCAGTTTATTTGAATACAATACAGTATCGGCAGGTGCTTCGGGCGCCATTTTTGGAGTCATTGGTGCTTTGTTGTATGTTGTGATACGAAATAAAGGGAAATTAGAAGATTTGACAACTTTTCGAGTGGCGCTTTTGATTGGATATTGTATCTTTTCGGGGCTTTCCAATAAGACAATTGATAATGCAGCACATATAGGTGGATTGCTTGCAGGTTTCCTACTTTCTGTGGTATTGTATAGAAAGAAGAAACGGGCGGAATGGATTGTATCATCGGACGGGGAGGTTGTAGAGTGGTATGAAGATTAATATTTATTATGGCGGCAGAGGGATTTTGGATGATCCGACATTGTATGTCATCAATAAAATGCAGGAAGTACTGAATGAACTGAATGTATCAGTTGAGCGTTTTAATCTTTATGAACTGAAGAACAGTATCACGACATTGCCTGCAACGTTAAATGAAGCAGACGGCATCATTCTGGCAACTACTGTGGAATGGTATGGAATCGGCGGGTATATGCAGCAATTTTTGGATGCCTGCTGGTTATATGGTAATAAAGAAAAAATTGCAGAAATATATATGTGTCCGGTTGTCATGTCCACAACTTACGGAGAGAGAGAGGGCAAGTTAAATCTGTCCGTGGCGTGGGAGATTTTAGGCGGTCGTCCATGCAGTGGTATTTGTGGTTATGTGAGTGATATGGTTGCATTTGAGATTAATGCAGACTATTTGGATTTGATAGAGAGAAAAGCAGAGAATATCTATCGTACGATTTCGCAAAAGGTGGCAAGTCTTCCGGCGAGCAATCAGGCTGTTAAGAAAATGGTTGATTCAACGAGCAGCATTAACCTGACACCGCAGGAAACAGAGCAGTTGTCGAAATATGCTTCGGATGATACTTATATTCAAAAACAAAAAGAAGACATCCAGGAATTAACCAGTTTATTCAAAGATATACTGGAGCACAAAGAAGTGGATGAAAACACTGTATTTATCAAGGATTTTCAAGAACACTTCAATCCGCAGGGTAATTTTTCTGCAAGCTATAAGTTTATCATCAAAGAGCGTAAAAAGCCCTTGATTATTGAGATTATTAACAGTGAATTGAACTGTTATTACGGCAATATGGATAATCCTGAAGTGGTATGTAAGTTGACTTCAGATGTTATGAACCACATTATTGCTGCGCGCATGACGTTCCAGAGAGCATTTATGTCCGGGGACATGCAGGTAAAAGGTGACTTCAGGGTACTGCGTATGTTGGATCAGGTATTTACATTTATGGCCGAAGCCGAGTGAGTCTGATGTTGCAGCAACACCTTCAATTCTTCAAGGTCTGCAAGTGTTTCGTTCCAGTACTTAAATTCGGACACTTCCGGGTGTTGCATCTGAATGACATACAGCGAGCTGTAGATGACTGCAAGCGGATTTGTAATATCGTGAAGGATATGAACAAGTGTCGTTTTTTCATCATAAGAAAGCATAATTGCCCCTCCTTTGAATCAGGTATGTTTTTGTAATTTGATTATAGTGTGAATGTTTTGCAAAGTATCGTGAAAAATGTCGAAAGGATTGAAAAAAATGAAAGATGATGCATGTATTTTTTGCAAATTGGCAAATGGAGATATTCCGACCAGAACGATATATGAAGACGACGATTTTAGAGTCATTTTAGATAACGCACCGGCAACAAAAGGTCATGCGTTGATTTTACCGAAAGAGCATTATGCTAATTTGTATGAGTTGCCTGATGATGTGGCGGCTAAGGTATTTATCTTGGCCAAGAAATTAATGACGGAAATGACGAAGAAACTTAATTGTGACGGTTTTAACATCGTACAGAATAATGGTGAGACAGCAGGACAGACGGTATTTCATTTTCACCTGCACTTAATTCCGAGATATAAAAATGACGGACAGTTAATCGGTTGGAAGCCGACAAGTCCGACAGATGATGAATTGAATGAAATTAGAAATGCGTTGGCTTAGGCCAGCGCATTTTCTATAAGATCAATAATTGCTTTTGTGGAATCGGGGAAAGAGCATTGGTTCATTGCATTGATATAGGTTTGCCTGTCCTCAAATAATGCTGCAATATTGTTGAATAAGAGGTCATCTGTAATTTGTTCTTCTTCCAATACAGATGCAAAGCCCTGTTTTTCAAACGAACGGGCATTTAATATCTGATCTCCGCGGCTGTTGGCCAAAGGAAGCGGAATTAAGAGGGTTGGTTTTCTGAGAGACAGCAACTCACAAATAGCATTAGCACCGGCACGAGAAATGACTATGTCAGTCAATGCAAGCAAATCTTTCAATTCCTGTTTACAATATTCAAATTGGACATAGCCGGGTGTATTCTGCAATGTCTCGTCTAAATTACCTTTTCCGCACAAATGAATGACTTGAAAACGTTTTAAAAGTCTTGGCAAAATTGCACGAACAGCCTGATTGACCGCAACGGCACCAAGAGAACCGCCCATGACCATAATGGTGGGTTTATTGGCTGTAAAGTTGCATAAATCAAGTGCAGCAATTCGATTGCCCTGTGATAGTTCTTTGCGAATAGGAGTACCGGTCAGAATAGCTTTATCTTTTGGCAGAAGTTCAAGTGTTTCCGGAAAATTGCAGCAGACTTTCACAGCGGACGGAAGACATAGTTTGTTGGCAAGTCCGGGTGTCATGTCGGATTCATGAATAATGGCAGGAATTTTATTCTTCTTTGCTGCCATTACAACAGGTACTGTTACAAATCCGCCCTTGGAAAAAACAACGTCCGGCTTTAATGTCTTCATTAATTGATTGGCTTCACGAAACCCTTTTATCACGCGAAACGGATCACTGAAATTCTTTACATCAAAATAACGACGCAATTTACCGGAGGAAATTCCGTGATAGGGGATGGAAAAGTCAGCAATCAATGATTTCTCGATGCCGTCATAGGAACCCACATAGTGAATGTCATAATCCAACTCTTTCAGTTCGGCAATTAAGGCGATATTTGGGGTTACATGTCCTGCCGTTCCGCCACCGGTTAATATAATGCGTTTCATAAAATCTCCTCCGTTTATATCTGATTATTACAACATGTTCAGTATAGCAAATATAGAGTGCTTTATCTATATCTATTGTGCAATTTATGTAGAAATAAGGAGAACGAAAAATCTTTTTATTATGGGGCAGATGCGATACAATACGATACAAATGATAACGGAGGACTTTTTATTATGCAGGATATCATGTTGTACATTATTATTAGTATTCTTTTGATTGAAATTCTATGTGGGGGAATCCTTGGAAGCATTCTCATAAAAAGGATGTCACACATGGGTGAAATCATACGCAAATATGAAAGAGAGACAAATAAAGAAAAAACAGTGGGACAACCTGTTTTGCAGGGACCGCCGCTACCAATGCTTTTGCCGCAACAACAGGTTGTGACATTGACCAAAGAGGAGCGGGAAATGCTAAATGCACCAATACCAGGCGGAACCGATACCAATCAAGAAGAAGAGGACGTAATCGAAGAATTCCTGAGGGAAATTTTATCTTGCTAAAATAAAGTGCATTTGCTACACTAGTCATAGTATTGCGAGATATAGCAGTATCCGCGGAAAAAGGAAACGTGCAAAAGCACAAAAGGAGAGAAATGATATGAGTAATAAAGTAACGTATGATTACAGCAAAGCAGCTTCATTTATCAGTGAAGACGAAGTAAAATTAATGAGCAAACTTGTACTTGATGCAAAGGAGCAGTTGGTTTCCAAATCAGGAGCAGGCAATGATTTTTTGGGTTGGGTAGATCTTCCCGTGGATTATGACAAGGCAGAGTTTGACAGAATATTAAAGGCAGCAGAAAAAATCAAATCAGATTCAGAGGTATTATTGGTAATCGGTATAGGTGGTTCTTATCTGGGAGCCAGAGCTGCGATTGAATTTTTGAGACATAGTTTCTATAATACAGTTTCCAAGGAAATCAGAAAGACACCGGAGATTTACTTTGTAGGTAACAGCATCAGCAGTACTTACATTAACCATTTAATTCAAGTAATCGGTGACAGAGATTTCTCAATCAATATGATTTCCAAGTCCGGTACAACAACAGAACCGGCAATTGCATTCCGTGTATTTAAAAAGATGATGGAAGATAAGTACGGCAAGGCAGAAGCAGCAAAGAGAATTTATGCAACAACAGATAAAGCAAGGGGTTCTCTTAAAAATCTGGCAACAGAAGAAGGCTATGAGAGCTTTGTAGTTCCTGATGATGTAGGCGGACGTTTTTCAGTATTGACAGCAGTCGGATTGCTTCCTATCGCAGTCAGCGGTGCAGATATCAACAAACTGATGGAAGGTGCACAGTCAGGCAGAAAAGCAGCGTTGGAAGCAGATTTTGCAAATAATGATGCACTTAAGTATGCCGCAATCAGAAACATTTTGCTCAGAAAAGGTAAATCAATTGAAATCATGGCTAATTATGAGCCGAGCGTTCACTTTGTATCTGAGTGGTGGAAACAGTTATACGGAGAGAGCGAAGGTAAAGACCAGAAGGGTATCTTCCCGGCAAGTGTTGATTTGACAACCGACTTACATTCTATGGGACAGTTTATTCAGGATGGTTCCAGAAATCTGTTTGAGACAGTTATCAATATTGAAACATCTGAGGAAGAAATTATCCTTGGCCAAGAGCCGGTAGACCTTGACGGATTGAATTATTTGGCAGGAAAATCAGTAGATTTCGTAAATAAGAGTGCAATGAATGGAACAATTTTGGCACATACAGACGGTAATGTACCGAATACCGTAATCAATATTCCTGAAGTAAATGAGTTTTATCTTGGACAATTATTCTACTTCTTTGAATTTGCATGTGGTGTCAGCGGATATGTGCTTGGTGTAAATCCGTTCAATCAACCGGGTGTAGAGTCTTATAAGAAGAATATGTTTGCACTTTTGGGCAAACCGGGATATGAAGCAGAAAGAGAAGCATTGTTAAAGAGACTGTAAGAGATGAATTTTATTAAATCAAGGAGGGTGTGCAATGAAGATTGTTGCTTTGGAAAGAATCAATGTCGGTTATGATGTAGATGTAAGCAGATTTCACGAACTTGGTGAGTTTATTGAATATGATTTTTCGACCGCGGATCAAATCAAAGAGCGTGGACAAGGCGCAGAAATTCTGGTAATCAATAAATTGCCGATGAATGAAAATACCCTCCGTGATTTGACGGAACTGAAACTAATCTGTGTGACGGCAACCGGAACAGATAATGTGGACGTAGATTATTGTAAGAGCAGAGGCATTAGTGTCTGCAATGTGAAGGGTTATTCCACGGCAAGTGTTGTTCAGCATACATTTGCGGTTCTGTTCTATGTATTTGAGAAGTTAAACTATTATGATGCTTACGTTAAATCGGGTGATTATACGAAGAATGCGATATATACGCATTTTGATGAGCATTTTTGTGAGTTGCGGGATAAGACTTGGGGTATCATTGGACTTGGTGAAATCGGACGCGGTGTTGCAAAGGCAGCGGAAGCGTTTGGCTGTAAAGTGATCTATTATTCCACAAGCGGAAAGAACAGCACGACAGATTATAAGCAAGTTGATTTTGATACATTGCTTGCTGCATCAGATATCATTTCGATTCATGCACCGTTAAATGACAGCACGAGAAATCTGATGACACTTGATGCATTTAAGAAGATGAAGGAAACGGCATATCTGATTAATATGGGTCGTGGTCCGATTATTAATGAGGCGGATTTGGTTGAAGCTTTGGAGCAGAACCTGATAGCAGGCGCGGGACTTGATGTACTTTCAGCAGAGCCGATGCGTACGGATAATCCGTTGCTTCGTGTAAAAGACAGCAAGAAACTGCTGATTACGCCACATATTGCATGGGCAACAACAGAAGCCAGAACACGATTAATGGAAGAAGTACGGTTAAATATCGAGGCATACATAAAGGGCGAAAAACGCGGACGAGTATGCTGAGAGATTAGTGTGAAACGTGTTACAGCATTTATTATTACATAAAAATGAGAAAGCCGACTCCCTGAATATTCATCGAAGGAGTCGGCTTTAGGTTTGTTAATTTTTGTTTTGCGTAAGGCATTTTTGGCATTCGCCATAAAAATAAGTAACATGTCCATCTACTCTGCCGGGAAAATGCAGTCCTGCATCTTCATCAATCTTTAATAAATCTTTCATTTCTAAATCAATGACGCTTCCGCATTCTGTACAAACAAAATGATAATGCGGCATGATATTGGCATCAAAGTGGTCTGCTCCGTCACCCATATTCAATTTCTGTATTTCTCCGATATCCGATAACAAGGTAAGGTTGCGGTATACGGTGCCTAAACTAATGTTAGGAAATTCTTGTTTTACATTTGTGTATACAATATCCGCAGTTGGATGGTCTTTTCTGGTCATCAGAAATTCTTTGATTGCTTCTCTTTGACGACTGTATTTCAAATTCAAAGAAATCACCTCCAGTCTAATATCAGTAATAGTTATTGATATTATTATAAAGCATGAATAGCATATCTGTCAATAAAATGAGAGAAATAAATTTATACTAATTTTAGAAATGTTTAGAGTATTTATAGCGAACATGGTACAAAAGTATGATATACTTACCATTATATATGAGGTTTTCAGTTACTGTTGAAAGCCGAGGAGAACGATATGAAGTTAAAGACCAAGCTGACCATTACTGCATGTACCATTGTTATTTTGCCGATTATCCTTGCAACCTGTTCTATTTTGGTTCTGGGTGTTGTTCAAATGCGCAATATTAAGACGACCTATGGTATTGAAGAAGAAGGCAGCAGTTATGGTATTATGCTGAATCCCGTGCAGGCATTCAGTAAGGTAACCAGAAATATATATGAGCAGTTGAGTAGGACAGCAGATGTAAATCCATCGCTGTTGCAGGATAAAGAATATCTGAGAAATGTTAATTCCGAGTTACAGAGTAAGTCTTCCTATCTGATTATCAGAATTGGCAATGAAAATTATTATATCGGAAATGAAGACGATTTCTCCACGGTTGCAAGTCTACTCCCGAAGTATGAGAATGGTGAATTCGGAAGTGCCGGAGATTTCTACTTTGGAGATATACAACGGCTGTTAAAGAAAATAGATTTTACATCGGCGGATGGGGATCAAGGCAGTGTGCTGATTATTACAAAGGTTACCAGTTTGATGCCGAACTCATTTATTTTGAATGTTATCATGGTGATTACTTTGATTTTGATATTGACCAGTGTTTTGATGACGTCGTGGACTTATCGAAGTATTGTCATTCCTGTAAATAAGTTAAATAAAGCTATGCAGAATATTGCGGACGGCAATCTGGATTTTACAATAGAGGCAGACAGCGATGATGAAATCGGACATTTGTGCCGAGACTTTGAAGAGATGCGCAAGCGCCTGAAGGAATCAACAGAATCAAAGGTACAATATGATACCGAAAACCGCGAGCTTGTGAGCAACATTTCCCATGATTTGAAGACTCCGATTACAGCAATTAAAGGGTATGTGGAGGGAATTATGGACGGTGTAGCAGATACACCGGAAAAGATGGATAAGTATATCAAAACGATATATAATAAAGCAAATGAAATGGATCGTCTGATTAATGAGTTGACGCTTTATTCCAGGATTGATACCAATCGTATCCCCTATAACTTTCATAGAATTAATGTGGATGAATATTTCCGAGATTGTGTCGAAGAAGTGGGAATGGAACTTGAGGATAAGAACATTACACTGCATTATATGAATTATCTGGATAAGGACGTTCGTATTATTGCAGATCCGGAGCAGTTGCGACGCGTCATCAATAACATCATTGGTAATTCCGTAAAATATATCGATAAGCCGCGAGGTATTGTCAATATTCATATTATTGATATCGGAGATGCCATTCAGGTAGAAATTGAAGATAATGGAAAGGGAATTGCCACAAAAGACCTGCCAAGTATCTTTGAACGATTTTATCGTACAGATGCTTCCAGAAATTCTTCGCAGGGCGGAAGTGGAATCGGATTATCAATTGTTAAGAAAATCATTGAAGATCATGGTGGATATATATGGGCAACCAGTAAAGAAGGCATCGGAACAACGATACATTTTTGCCTGAGAAAATACCGGGAGGTAATAGAAGATGAACAGAATATTAATAGTTGAGGATGAGGAATCCATTGCGGAACTGGAGAAAGACTATCTTGAATTATCGGGCTTTGAGGTAGAAATAGAAAATTCGGGAGACACAGGGCTTGCAAGAGCATTAGAAGAGGATTTTGATTTATTTATCCTGGATTTGATGTTGCCAAATGTAGACGGATTTGAAATTTGCAAACAGATTAGAATTGCCAAGAATATTCCCATTATCATGGTATCGGCAAAGAAGGATGACATCGATAAAATCAGAGGATTAGGACTTGGTGCTGACGATTATATCACGAAGCCGTTTAGCCCGAGTGAATTGGTAGCAAGGGTAAAGGCACATCTTGCGCGTTATGAGCGGCTGATTGGAAGCAATGCCAATGCAAATGAAATTGTGGAAATCAGAGGACTTCGCATTGATAAGACGGCAAGAAGAGTTTATGTGGATGGTGAAGAGAAGAACTTTACGACCAAGGAATTTGATTTATTGACATTTATGGCACAGAACCCTAACCATGTATATACAAAGGAAGAGTTGTTCCGGGAAATATGGGATATGGATTCTATCGGAGATATTGCAACGGTTACCGTGCATATTAAGAAAATTCGTGAAAAGATTGAATTTGATACTGCAAAGCCACAGTATATTGAGACGATATGGGGTGTTGGATATCGATTTAAGATATAATAGGTTAAATTTAGATTTTGTTAAGAAATCTGTATTTAACTGACATAAAAAAGCATATCCTTTAGTATATAGGGGAAATTATTTTATATAATTTCCCCTATTACTATGAAAAAAGGAGACTCAAAGATTAGTGAAAGAGAAACAGATTTTGACGAATAATAATTTTGTACTACAGATGTTCCAAGGGGCACTCATTGGATTGGGTGCCGTTTTACCGGGTGTTTCCGGAGGTGTTCTCAGCGTTATATTTGGTATCTACAAACCCATTATGGAGTTGTTGGCTAATCCTTTCCGTAATTTCAAGACACACGTTCCCAAGTTAATTCCTTATATTATCGGAGTAATGATTGGATTTTTAGGAATTGCCAAGTTATTGGCATTTGTCTTAGAACGGTATCCGGCGCCTTCAGTTTGCTTGTTTGTAGGCTTAATCGGCGGAATGTTACCTTCTTTGTGGAGAGAAGCCGGCGAACAAGGCAGAAATAAAATGTCTGTTTGGTCGATGTTGACTGCTATGGTGGTTATCTTTGCACTTTTGATTGGTTTGAAAAGTGCATCTGTTTCGCTCACTCCCGGTTTTACATGGCACTTATTCTGTGGCTTTTGTCTGGCATTAAGTTTGATTGCACCCGGCATGAGCTTTTCAACTCTTTTGATGCCACTTGGGTTGTATACACCTTTTGTGGACGGTATCGGGAATCTGTCTATGGGTGTGCTGCTCCCCGGCGGCATTGGTGCATTGCTGACGGTTGTCTGCCTGTCAAAGGGGGTTAATTATCTCTTTGATTGTCATTATTCCGTTTCGTTTCATGCAATTGTGGGAATTGTAATTGCAGCAACGGTTATGATTATCCCATATGATAGCTTTTTTACTTCTTGGATGAGTTGGATGATTAATGTAGTATGCCTTGCAGTCGGGATTTTTGCTGCATTGATGCTGGATCGATTTAATGGTAAGATAGAAAAGAAGTAGAGATACTGTAAAACGAAGTGCATAGATGTTGCGGAAGGTGATAGATGTGTCATACTTTGATGATGCTTTAGCAGATTTTGTACAGAACTTTGCATATGGAGATGCAATTAGGCATCTGGCAGACAAAGGATATACGGCTGAGAGAATTAAAAAGGAATTCGATTATCCACTTTCCATGGAAAAGATAGAGAAAATAATACAAGAGAGAAATCAGCAAAGGAAGAGGAGCGGCCATGATAGATTTTAATCGTTTGGACCAGTATAGAGAAAATAATCGAATTGAAGCCAAGAAAGCACTCGGCGGGTTACCTCTTAGCATATGGGAAACATATTCTGCTTTTGCCAATACACTGGGTGGAATTATTTTGCTGGGTGTTGTAGAACATGCAGATAAATCGTTGCATGCAGTGAATCTCTCTAATCCGGAGAAATTGATTAAAGAGTTTTGGGATATCTTAAACAATCCAAATAAAGTCAGCGTTAATATCCTCTCCGATAAAGATGTATTTGTCCAAGAAGTTGACGGGAATGATATCATTGTCATATCTGTTCCTCGAGCAGAGAGATATTACAAGCCCGTGTATATTGACGGAAACCCTATTTCGGGCACTTATCGTCGAAATGGTGAGGGTGATTACAAATGTACAAAAGAAGAAGTTCATGCCATGATGCGTGATGCTACTACGAAAACACAAGACATGATTATTCTTGAGGAAATGGATACCTCTGTATTTTGTGCAGAGAGTGTCAAAAGTTATCGTATGAGGATGAGATTATCACGGCCCGGACATGTTTGGGAAGTTCTTGACGATGAAAGTTTTTTGATGAAGATAGGTGCAATTGGGATTGGAAATGACGGCAAAAAGCATCCAACAGCTGCCGGTCTGCTAATGTTTGGTTGGGAATATGAAATTGTAAGAGAATTCAATAACTACTTCTTGGACTATCAGGAGCAGTATGATGATACAACGCGCTGGACGGATCGAATTATTTCATCATCCGGTGATTGGAGCGGAAATATCTATGATTTTTATTATCGAGTATATCATAAACTGATGCAGGATATTAAGGTTCCGTTTAGATTGGAAGGCGGAGAGCGAGTAGAGGATACTCCCATTCATCAGGCATTGCGAGAGGCGCTTGCTAATTGCCTTGTCAATGCAGATTATTATGGTAGGCAAGGTTTGGTTATTATCAAAAAGAGAAATCTAATAACGCTATCCAATCCAGGTAGTTTCCGTATTGAAATTGAAGCGGCAAAAAGCGGCGGCGTTTCTGATCCGCGAAATAATATAATCTTTAAAATGTTTAATTTGATTGATATTGGGGAACGTGCAGGAAGTGGTATACCGAATATCTATGGTGTATGGAATCAGCAGGGTTGGAAATTGCCGGTTATTACGGAAAATTATGAACCGGAACGTATCACGCTCAAGTTATCAATTGAAAAAAACGGCGATAAAAAAACGGCGATAAAAAACGGCGATAAAAAAACGGCGATAAAAGACAAAACACGAGAAAAGATTATTGAATATCTTACGGATCAGGCAGTTGTAAAGGCATCAGATATTGCTAAGGAAATTAATCTAAAACCATCAAGAACACGAGATTATCTAAAGGAACTCATTGGGGAAGATATTATTGTGGCAGAAGGTGGGAACCGTAATAGAGTATATAGACTTAAGAATTAGAACAGTAGTTTTTGGATTGGCTTTAAGAAATCTTTGTTTAAGTCGCGTTTAGAATAAAATATAAGTTTTTCAGAGCGAGATAAATGGAATTGTTGACTGTATTTGCCAAAATCTCCGGATTCATCGACAAAAATGCTTAATTCTTTCATTTGTTTTCCTCATAAAATAAAAAATGGCGGGGAGTCTCCCCGCCGATTAGGTTGGACCAGGGTCTTACGACCAGCCCAAATAAAATTGCACAAGTGCAAACAGATTCATATCTGTATTTATAGTATATCATAATTTATGCGATGTACAACATTAAATTGCAAAAAACAGCACTGGATTAACGTCCAGTGCTGTTTTAACGGAGTCGGAGGGATTCGAACCCTCGTGCCCCGGAGGGCTAACGCATTTCGAGTGCGCCCCGTTATGACCACTTCGATACGACTCCGTATATGAGGTATAAAAACTCCTTTGCGTATTATAATACAATTGCTATTGGTTCGTCAAACAAATAGTGGTACAATAATGCTATTGAAGAAAATGATAAAACAGTAAAAGGAAGCAGACAAATGGCAGAGTTTTGGAGTAATAAAGATTTCCCCTATTTATATGATACACATGTGCATACCAGACAGGCAAGTGCCTGCGGTGCGTGTACCGGTGCAGATATGGCGCGTGTATATAAGGAAGCAGGATATACAGGAATCATGATAACGGATCATTTTTTCTATGGAAACACAGCAATCGACAGAAATCTGGAATGGACAGATTGGGTAGAGGCTTTTTCTCTGGGTTATGCCGATGCGAAAGCAGAGGGTGACAGAATTGGATTGCAGGTATTCTGGGGTTGGGAATCAGGATATCACGGGACAGAATTCCTGATATTTGGTTTGGATAAGGAATGGTTATTAACTCATCCCGAAATCAGAGATGCGTCTATAGAGGAACAGTACAAGTTGGTGCACGAGGGTGGTGGAATTGTCATTCATGCACACCCCTACCGAGAAGAGGACTATATTGACGAGATATGTTTGTATCCTGAATATGTAGATGCAGTGGAGGCAGTCAATGCCTGCCATGCAAACCCAATTAGCACGCATCACAAGAATCCGTTGTTTGACTTGAAAGCAAGAAACTATGCACGCGAGCATCATTTTCCGGTAACAGCCGGTTCTGATGCGCATTTTATTGATTTGCTGGGTGGTGGCATGGCATTTCAGGAGAAGCTTAGAGATGTTGATGATTTTGTGCAGGCAATATATACAAAGCGTATATGCTTGTTAACAGACGGGCACAATTCCTGTATGAACTATACCGTAGAATAAGCGGCACCGCAGTAACACCACAGCATAGAAGGAAAACCTTGAGACCGACATATAAATCATGATATAATTGAGGGAGAAGTATTTATAGATAGGGAGAACACAGTGAAGGTTCTGGAATATCCGTTTGACAGTAGTCTGATTATTAAAAAGAAACGCTCCATTAAGCGTGAATTGCTAGAGCAGCAAACCACCTTTTTAGAAAAGAAGGTGGCTGTTTTGGGTGGTTCCACAACACATGATGTGTGTCAGATACTGGAGTTATTCCTGTTGAACTATGGCATTAAGGCTACTTTCTATGAGAGTGAGTATGCACAATATTGGGAAGATGTCATGTTTGACAATGCAGAACTCACTGCATTTGCACCGGATATCATATATATTCATACGAGTAATCGAAACATTAGACAATATCCGCAGATGGGGCAGCCGGCCAATGAAGTGCAGCAACTGATGCAGGCAGACTACGAGCATTTTCGTACCATGTGGGAGAAGATTGCCGCAACCTATCATTGTCCTATTATCCAGAATAACTTTGAATATCCGGCATATCGCTTACTGGGCAATAAAGATGCAACGGACATACATGGCAAGGTGCATTATATCAATGAATTAAATCAACTTTTCGCAACATATGCAAATGAGCATCAGGATTTCTATTTACATGATCTCAATTATCTTTCGGCAACCTATGGGCTTGATCAGTGGGCAGACCCGATTTACTGGCATATGTACAAATATGCGCTGAGTATGGAGGCAATTCCGACATTGGCGTTTAGTGTAGCCAATATGATTAAGTCTCTCTATGGCAAGAATAAGAAGGCACTCGTATTGGATTTGGACAATACTCTATGGGGCGGAATTGTTGGTGATGACGGTGTTGAAGGACTGGAAATCGGACCGGAAACCTCTATGGGACAGGTATACAGCGAATTTCAGGAGTATGTGAAAGAACAGAAAAGCATCGGAACTATTTTGAATATTTGCTCCAAGAATGACTATGAAAATGCAATTGCTGGACTGGAACATCCGGACAGTTCGCTTAAAGCGGAAGATTTTATTTCAATCAAGGCAAACTGGGAGCCAAAGAGCCAGAACTTGTTAACAATGTCGCAGGAACTCAATTTGTTACCGGAGTCGTTTGTATTTGTGGATGATAATCCGGCGGAGCGGGAGATTGTTACAGCGCAGGTTCCGGGAATAGCAGCACCGGAAATCGGCAGTGTGGAAAATTATATTCATGTTCTGGATCGTTCTGGGTTCTTTGAAGCAACCAATTTGTCTGAAGATGATGCAACGCGTAATCAGATGTATCTGGAAAATGCAGAGCGTCTGCAACTACAGCAGAGTGTCGGCAACTATGATGAATACTTGCAGTCGTTACAAATGATTGGAACCATAAAGCCTTTTGAAGCCATTTATATGGAGCGAATCGCGCAGTTATCCAATAAAAGTAACCAGTTTAATCTGACTACAAAGCGATATACCAGAGCTGAGATAGAAGCGATCGCAGAGTCATCGGAGTATATTGACTTGTATGGAAAACTGGAAGACAAGTTTGGCGATAACGGTGTGGTTTCCGTGGTAATTGGCAAAATCGAGAAGACAATACTTCATATAGAGCTGTGGATTATGAGTTGCCGTGTCCTGAAGCGGGATATGGAATATGCTATGATGGACGAGTTGGTTCAAAAGAGCCGGGCAGCAGGCGTGAAGACGATTAGAGGATATTATTATCCAACAGCAAAGAATAAAATGGTGCAGAATTTCTATGAATTGCAGGGATTTACAAAAGTAAAGGAAGATACCGAAGGTAATAGTGAGTGGGAATATCAGATAGAGGAGAATGATCGGAATAAGAACCGATTTATTCAGATTGAGAGATAGATAAGTAACATGATATAATCAGGGGAGAGTTCTCGTTGCTCAGCAATGAGATACCCCTGATGGTATAATCAGGGGAGAGTTCTCGTTGCTCAGCAATGAGATACCCCTGATACAAATAATTACGCGAGAGAGGATGTGGCATATGAAAAGAATCGGTATGTTAACAAGTGGCGGAGACTGCCAGGCATTAAATCCGGCAATGAGAGGTGTTGCCAAAGCATTATGGTATACATTAGGACCGGAGGAGGTTGAAATCTACGGATTTTTGCAAGGTTACAAGGGACTGATTTACAGCAATTACCGCATGTTGGAATTCTCGGATTTTTCAGGTATCCTGACGAGAGGTGGCACGATTTTGGGAAGTTCCAGAATGCCATTCAAGTTAATGCGTGAACCGGACGAGAACGGTTTGGACAAAGTAGCGGCAATGAAGCATAATTATTATAAACTGAACTTGGATTGTCTGGTCATTTTGGGTGGTAACGGAACGCATAAGACAGCCAATCTGTTGAGAGAAGAAGGACTTAACATCATTACTTTGCCGAAGACAATTGACAATGATTTGTGGGGCACGGATATGACCTTCGGCTTCCAGAGTGCAGTGGATATTGCAACCAATGCTATTGACTGTATTCATACAACAGCTGCTTCTCACGGACGTGTTTTCATTGTAGAAGTTATGGGTCACAAGGTAGGCTGGCTGACTTTGAATGCCGGTATTGCAGGTGGTGCGGACATTATACTGATACCTGAAATCCCATATGATATTGATAAAGTGGTAGAAGCGATTAACAGAAGAACCAAGCGAGGCAGTGCATTTACCATTCTAGCGGTAGCAGAAGGTGCTATTTCCAAGGAAGATGCAGCTCTTTCCAAGAAAGAATTGCTCAAGAAGCAGGAGAAGAGTACCTATCCGTCTGTTTCTTATGAAGTGGCGGCACAAATTCAGGAGAAGACCGGAATGGAAATTCGTGTTACGGTTCCCGGACATACACAGCGAGGCGGAAGTCCCAATCCTTATGACAGAGTACTTGCGTCAAGACTGGGAACAGCTGCTGCTGAGTTGATTATGAATGAAGAATACGGCTATATGGTTGGAATCGTGAATAGAGAAGTTGATAAAATTCCATTGGCAGATGTAGCAGGAAAACTGAAAATGGTTTCTCCGGATGCTACCATTATCAAAGAAGCAAAACTGCTCGGAATTAGTTTTGCTGATTAAAGTAAATCGTGTACACGCAAGTGTACAGATTAAAACAAAGAGGAAGTGCACACATGTCATATACCGCACTATACAGAAAATGGCGCCCGAATAACTTTGAAGATGTAAAAGGGCAGGACCATATTGTTACAACGCTGAAAAATCAAATCAATTCAGACAGAATCGGACATGCTTATTTGTTCTGTGGTACCAGAGGTACCGGCAAAACTTCCATTGCAAAGATATTTGCGAAAGCAGTCAATTGTGAGCATCCGTCGGACGGAAGTCCATGCGGAACCTGTGATACCTGTAAGGCTATCGCTTCCGGTGCTTCCATGAATGTGATTGAGATTGATGCAGCATCTAATAACGGTGTGGATAACATCAGGGAAATTCGTGACGAGGTTGCGTATTCTCCGGCAGAGGGCAAATATAAAGTCTATATCATCGATGAGGTGCATATGCTTTCTATCGGTGCTTTTAATGCGCTGTTAAAGACATTGGAGGAACCGCCTTCTTATGTTATTTTTATCCTTGCAACGACTGAGGTGCACAAGATACCGATTACGATTCTTTCCAGATGTCAACGATATGATTTTAAGAGAATTACAATTGATACCATTGTTGACCGGTTAAAGAATATGATGTCAGAAGAACAGGTGACGGTGGAAGATAAAGCACTTCGCTTTATTGCAAAGACGGCAGACGGTTCTTTCAGAGATGCAATCAGTTTACTGGATCAGTGTATATCGTTCTATTTCGGAGAAGAACTGACGTATGATAAGGTACTGGATGTGCTTGGTGCTGTAGATACAGAGGTTTTCAGCAGATTGTTACGCACAATCATTGAACAGGATATCATTGCTTCTATTCATATGCTGGATGAACTGATTATGCAGGGACGAGAGTTATCGCAGTTTGTTGTGGATTTCACATGGTATCTGCGCAATCTGCTGTTGGTGAAGTCATCGGAAAACACGGAAGATATGCTGGATGTATCCAAAGAAAATCTGGAACGACTGAAAGAAGAAGCTCAAATGATACAGCCGGAGACATTGATGCGCTATATCAGGATTTTTTCGGAACTTTCGGGACAGATTAAGTATGCTTCACAGAAACGTGTACTGACGGAAATGGCATTGATTAAGCTGTGTAAGCCCAGCATGGAGACGGATACAGCATCTATGCTTGACCGAATTCGGGAATTGGAAGATAAATTTGAAAAGGGAATACCTGCGTATGCGGTCGCACCCATGTCCGCACCGGGAGGACAGAATGCTCCCACTACTGCACAATCGGCACAGCCAAGACCGCAACTTCCCAAGGCAATACCGGAGGATGTGAAAAAGGCAGTTGGTATGTGGCCCGGTATTGTAGGAGGAATGGACGGTTTCTACAAGGCCTATTTAAAGGGTGCAAGACTTAGTGTGAGTGAGGACGGCAAGTTAATCATCGTTGTTTCTGATACGACGGTTTCGCAGATGATGAACCGCGAAGAGCATATGAATAAGATTAGCGACGCGATTGCTGACAGAATTGAAAAAAGGGTTGAAATAGAAATCCGGGGACTACAGAAAAATCAAAGTTTTGAGCAGTCATACGCTGATTTAAGTCAAATTATCAATATGAACGTAGAAATAGAAGATTAATTCAAAATAAAATTAACAGGAGGATTTGAAACATGGCAAAAAGAGGTGGATTTCCGGGTGGCGGAGGAATGCCGGGAAATATGAATAATTTGATGAAGCAGGCACAGAAGATGCAGCGTCAAATGGAAGAAAGCCAGAAGGAACTGGAAGAAAAGGAATTTACGGCAACAGCCGGTGGCGGAGCAGTAGAAATCACTGTAACCGGTAAGAAGGAAATTACCAAGGTGAAATTATCGGAAGAAGTGGTTGACCCTGATGATATCGAAATGTTGGAAGATTTGATTATGGCAGCTGCCAATGAAGCTTTTCGTAAAATGGAAGAGGAATCACAGGCGGCAATGTCTAAATTGACAGGCGGACTTGGCGGTCTGGGCGGTGGACTTCCTTTTTAATCTAGAAAGACAGGTAGCAGGAACATGGAACTATACAGTGGATATATTAACAGACTGATTGAAGAATTGTCGCGTCTGCCCGGTATCGGAACAAAATCGGCGCAGAGGCTGGCTTTTTATCTCATCAGCATGCCGGAGGAAAGCGTACAGCAGCTGGCTTCTACCATGGTAGAGACCAGAAAGAATATTCGCTATTGTAAACAGTGTTTTACATTGACCGACAACGAACTTTGTCCGATTTGTGCCAATGTCAGACGCAATAAAAAGGTGATTATGGTGGTAGAGACACCAAGAGATTTGGCGGCTTATGAAAAGACAGGGAAATACGACGGTGTCTATCATGTATTGCATGGGGCTATTTCACCGATGCTTGGTATCGGCCCTAACGAGATTAAGTTAAAAGAGTTAATGCAGCGTCTGCAGGAAGAAGTTGAGGAAGTGATTATTGCTACCAATTCCAGTTTAGAGGGTGAGACAACGGCCATGTATATCTCTAAACTGATTAAGCCTTCGGGAATCAAGGTGAGCAGAATTGCAAGCGGTGTACCGGTAGGCGGTGATTTGGAGTATATTGATGAAGTTACGTTACTTCGTGCATTAGAAGGACGTATTGAGTTATAAGAAGTAAGAATAAAATAGGAAAAGGGAAAGACAAAGGAGAGGCATTATGGGAATGAAACAAGAGAGTTTCGGAAAAACAGCAGACGGAAAAGAAGTATTTCTTTACACGCTGGAAAACAGCAATGGCATGAAGGCAAAGGTTACAAATTTCGGTGCGATTTTGGTTGCATTGTATGTACCGAACAAGAACGGAAAAGTAGATGATGTTGTACTTGGTTATGATACCGTAAAGGATTATGAAGAAAACGGCAGCTTCTTCGGAACAACAGTAGGACGTAATGCAAACAGAATTGCAGATGCCAAATTCACGATTGACGGGGTTACATGTCAGTTGGCAGTGAATGACGGACCGAATAACCTGCACTCTGATAAAGCACTTGGTTATCATAAGAAAATTTGGGATGCAGATACTGCAAACAATGCTGTGAAATTTACCTATATCAGTCCTGACGGAGAAATGGGATTCCCGGGTACACTTAAGATTTCTGTTACTTATACATTGACGGATGACAATGCGCTTGAGATTTACTATGACGGTGTCAGCGACAAGAAAACAGTCATTAATCTGACAAACCATAGTTACTTTAACCTAAGCGGACATAACAGCGGTCAGATTTATGACACAAAGTTATGGCTGGCATGCAGTCATTATACACCGGTTGTTCCGGGTGCTATCCCGACAGGTGAAATCGCACCGGTAGCGGGAACAGCAATGGATTTCACACAGCCGACCAAGATTGGTGACAGAATTAATGAGGATTGGGACCAGCTTACCATGGTACAAGGCTATGACCATAACTGGGTGATTGACGGAGCAGACGGAACCTTAAAGAAAATTGCAGTTGCAACGGACGAAGCAGCAGGCAGAACCATGGAAGTTTATACAGATCTTCCCGGCGTGCAGTTCTATGCAGGAAATTGCATTGATGAGACAGTTGGTAAGGGTGGCACGGTTTACGCAGCAAGAAGCGGTTTCTGCTTAGAGACACAGTATTATCCGAACAGCGCAAATGACACCAGATTTCCACAGCCGATCTTTGATGCAGGACAACCGTATCAGACAACAACGGTTTACAAATTTGTATAAAACATACATTCAATAAAAAGAGGAAATAAATCGTGAATACTCAATATCATGGGGTAAAAATCAAATATCCGTTAAAGAATAAGTTATTTACGCTTATTCTGGTATCGATATTACCCCTTTTGGGTGTCACGATTTATTTAATTTTCGCGTTGGTTAATTACAGCAATGCATACGATGAAATTGTAGGAAATATGACCGTCGCCAACAATTATAATTTGGATTTCAAAGAGGAAATGGATGAAAGTCTTTATAAACTGGCGGTTGGCGGAGCCTCTTTTGATACAATCAGCGAGGATGATTCCCTAGAAGATCCCTATGTATTATTAGACGAATTACGCAGTGAGTTCAAGAAGCTTGAGAGTATCACAACCGATAAAGAAAGCCGTATCTGGCTGCAAAGTCTGCAGAGAAATATCAATACGCTGGAGGATCGCGTTGACGATATCAAAATCAGTTTGGAACAGGGCGGTCAATATGATAAAAATATTGAAATGCTCGATAATAATATTTATATTTTGACGGAACTGATTCAGGACGATATTCAATATTATATCTATTATCAGACCAAGAGCATTGAAAACCTGACGACACTATTAAATGAACAGATTGGTTCCTTCATTTTCTTTTGTGTTTTGGCATTATCGGGAATTGTGATTATTGTGATTACGGTTACGACGCTGGTACTTAATAGTATTACAAAGCCGGTTGGGGAACTTTGTCGTGTTACAGAGCAGATATCGGACGGAGATTTTTCTGCCCGCATCGATATCAACACAAAGGATGAGATTGCTGTACTGGCAGAGAGCGTAAATGACATGACGGAGAAGCTGGAAGTCATGGTCAATAAGATTAAAGAAGACGAACGAAAGATGCGGTATGCAGACCTGCGTTTGCTGCAGGAGCAGATTAATCCGCATTTCCTATATAATACATTAGATACAATTGTTTGGCTGATTGAAGGGAATGATCCGGATAAGGCGGTCAGCATTGTTGTTTCTCTTTCAGAGTTTTTCCGTCTTGTATTGAGTAAAGGAAAAGAATATATTTCCATACAGGAGGAGGAACTACATATTACCAGTTATCTTGAAATCCAGCAGGCGCGGTACAGAGATATCCTGGACTATGAAATACTGATTAATCCGGAGATATATCAATATAAGATACTGAAACTGACCATACAGCCATTGGTTGAAAATGCGCTTTACCACGGAATCAAGTATAAACGCGCCAAGGGCAAGATAACGATTACCGGCAATTCAATGGGTGACAAGATTTATCTTGCAGTCAAAGACGACGGTGTGGGTATGGAAGCAGAAGAACTTGAGAAATTAAGGGCAGAAATTCAAAGACCTTGCAAGGAAACAGAAACAGGATTTGGTCTGGCAAATGTAAATGAGAGAATTCGGATGAATTTTGGATCGGAATACGGTATGACAATAGAGTCTTCGAAGGGTGAAGGTACTTGTGTCAGAATTATCATTCCGGCGGAGCGGTTCAGTAAGGATACGACCACAACAGAAGAGGAGGCTGTATCATATGAATAAAATAATGAAAAGCAAGCTTCTAATCTGTATGTTACTATGCGGAAGTTTGATGTTTGGAACATTTGGCTGCAGCATGCTTGGTGACGTTGCAATGGAAGAGACGACAACAGATGAAGATAGTGATTTAATCGTAGTCGGTTTTTCACAACTCGGTTCGGAGTCGGTTTTCAGAACAGCCAATACAGCATCTGTGCAGGGAACGTTAACCAAAGAAAATGGCTATTTCCTGATTTTTGAGAATGCAAGGCAGAAACAAGAAAATCAAATTAAATCAATTCGAAGTTTTATATCGCAGCAGGTGGATTATATTATCTTCTCGCCGGTTACGACAGAAGGCTGGGAGACGGTGCTGCAGGAAGCAAAGGATGCAGGAATACCGGTTATTTTAGTAGATCGTATGGTTTCGGTTACAGATCAGTCATTGTATACGACTTGGATTGGTTCTAATTTTGAAGAAGAGGGCGAGAATGCCGGAAAATGGCTAGAAGAACATCTGAAAAAAGAAAACCGTGACCAAGAACAGATTAATATTGTTGTATTGCAGGGTACCATGGGTTCTTCGGCAAAGATAGGCAGGTCAATCGGATTTGACAGCGTTGCAGAACAGAATCAGAATTGGAATATCCTGGCGCAGGAAAATGGGGAATTTACAACAGCAAAGGGCAAAGAAGTCATGGAGACCATGATCAGGAAGTATGATGACATTGATGTTGTTGTATCCCAAAATGACGATATGACGTTTGGTGCCATTGAGGCACTGGAAGCAAGCGGACGCAAGGTAAACGTAGACGGTGGCACAATTATGATTTCTTTTGATGCGGTTCGCGAGGCACTTAATATGGTCAAAGAAGGCACAATCAGCGTAGATGTAGAGTGCAATCCGTTACAGGGTGAATATATCTCAAGAGTGATTCAACAGTTGGAAAACGGAGAAGAAGTTGAAAAGGCCTATTATGTAGATGAAATGGTATTTACACAGGAGAATGTGGAAGAATATTTGGATAACAGGAAATATTAAGAAAACAATGGCAGCATAACAGGAGAAACAGGTATGTTAAAAGTATTTTTGGTTGAAGATGAGAGCATTGTCAGAGAAGGCTTGCGGGATAATATTCCGTGGCAGCAGTATGGCTATCAGTTTGCTGGGGAAGCAAATGATGGTGAAATGGCGCTGCCCTTAATTCGTAAGATACAGCCTGATGTGCTGATTACAGATATAAAGATGCCTTTTATGGACGGATTGGCATTGAGTCGTATCGTTGGTCAGGAATTTCCGAATATGAAGGTCATTATCATCAGTGGGTATGATGAGTTTGAATATGCCAGACAGGCAATCCAAGTGGGTGTGGAACAATATCTCCTGAAGCCGATTACAAAGGCTACATTACAGAAAGTATTGGCAGAGGTAAAGAAAAAAATAGAGGGCGAGCAGGAACAG
>DATESB010000256.1:0-2913 GCA_035271065.1 Lachnospiraceae bacterium
TATTGTTGGCAGTCTATCTTCTGTCAAGGCAAGCAGCAATCCGTGTGGCAAATATGAAATCAATCGACCAAAGTATGCAGACTACAGAAGAGCAGGAGTCGAGTGAAATAGCTGCGAAGAAACAAAAAGAGTATACGATTATGGTAGATCCGGGGCATGGGGGAGCAGATCCGGGTAAGGTGGGGATTAATCAAGCGCTGGAGAAGGATATTAACCTATCCATTGCACATAAACTGCGAAAACTGTTGGAAAAAGAGGGCATTCATGTGGTGATGACGCGCGAACAGGATGCCGGGCTATATGATGAAAATGCAGGCAGTAAGAAAGCGCAGGATATGAAACGCCGCTGTGCGTTAATTGAGGAGACAGCGCCGATATTTACGGTTAGTATTCACCAAAACAGTTATCATGAGGAATATGTAAATGGTGCACAGGTTTTTTACTATACGCACTCAGACGAGGGGAAAAAGATTGCTGAATGTTTGCAACAGCAGTTGATTGATGATATTGACCCAAGTAATACAAGGGCTGCCAAGGCAAACGATACATATTATCTTTTGATTCATACAAGTACGCCAACAGTGATTGTCGAGTGTGGCTTCCTGTCAAACAGCAAAGAGGCTGATTTGCTTACGCAGGATTCCTATCAGGATAAAATGGCACAATCTATTTGTGCAGGTGTGGTGAAATATGTGAAGCAGCAGTCGCATTAAGTATTTTATTTGTATGAGAAATATGTTATCATATTAGCGGTGGCGAAGATGAATACGATAGAAATAAAAATAGATGAAAATGACATAGATGAAGAACTAATATCACAAGCGGGCGAGATTATTAAAGCAGGCGGACTTGTGGCGTTTCCAACGGAAACTGTATATGGTTTAGGTGGGGATGCCCTAAATCCGGAATCTTCGGCTAAAATATATGCAGCAAAGGGGCGCCCTTCCGACAATCCGCTGATTGTGCATATTGCAGATATGAAGGATTTGGAAGTGGTTGCACAGAATATTCCGCCACAGGCTTATCGTTTGGCAGATGCTTTTTGGCCCGGTCCGCTTACAATGATTTTTCAGAAAAAAGATATTGTGCCGAAAGAAACCACAGGTGGACTGAATACCGTGGCAGTTCGTATGCCAAGTCATAAGACTGCTCTTGCATTTATCCGTGCAGCCGGTGGCTTTGTGGCAGCGCCGAGTGCCAATGTATCAGGCAGACCAAGTCCTACGCTTGCCAAACATGTGGCTGAAGATATGGGTGGAAGAATTGACATGATTATCGACGGTGGGGCAGTAGAGATTGGGTTAGAGTCAACGATTATTGATTTATCTGATTGTAAGGAAGAACCTACGATACTGCGACCGGGGTACATTACGAAGAAAATGATGGAGCAGGTGATTGGTGTTGTTTCAGTTGATGCAGCGATAGTTGCTGATGAGGTATCAAATGCAAGAAAGACAACGCAACATATAGAAGATGATAACGGAGATTCGATAAAGAAACAGGCACCGCGTGCTCCGGGTATGAAATACAAACATTACGCACCAAAAGGCGACTTGTCTGTGGTTAAGGGTAATGAGAAAGATGTAGTCGCATATATTAACACAGAAATCATTTCAAAGAGTGCGGCAGGTGAAATCGTTGGCGTCATTGCGACGGATGAAACGATGCAGTTATATCACGGCGGAGTTGTCAGAAGCATTGGGACAAGAACGGATGAGGAATCAATTGCAAGACATTTGTACAGTGTCCTGCGGGAATTTGATGAAGTAGGTGCAACGCGTATTTATTCTGAGGAATTTAATATGCCGCGTATCGGACAGGCTATTATGAACAGATTGATTAAGGCAGCAGGACACAGCATTATTCAGACCTGATGATTCAGCCGTAGACGAGAAATTCAAAGTAGTATGATTAATAACAAGAAAACAAAAATTAAGAATAAGCGAGGGAATGAAAATGATAGCAATAGGATGTGACCATGGCGGTTATGATTTAAAGGAAAAGATTAAGTACCATTTGGAACAGAGAAGTATTACGTATAAGGATTATGGCTGTTTTTCATATGATTCATGTGATTATCCGGCATACGGAAAGGCAGTTGCCAATGCAGTGGCATCCGGAGAATGTGAGAAGGGAATTGTAATCTGTACCACCGGCATTGGAATTGCTATTGCAGCAAATAAAGTGAAAGGAATTCGTGCAGCGGTATGTACAGATGCAACTTGTGCCAGACTGACGAGGTCTCATAATGATGCCAATGTCCTGGCTTTGGGTGGCGGAATTATTGGCGGCAACCTTGCGAAGGATATTGTGGATGCATTCCTTGACACACCATTTTCCAATGAAGAAAAGCACATCAGAAGAGTAGGTTCTTTAGAGTAGTAAGATAAAAATATATGAATAACAGAACACGGAGGAAAAGCAAATGGGTGAAGTAGTAATTATGGATCATCCCCTGATCCGACACAAAATTGGGTACATCAGAAGAAAAGACACGGGTACAAAAGATTTCAGACAAACAATTGGCGAAATAGCAATGCTGATATGCTATGAAGCAACCAGACACCTTCCGCTTGCAGAAGTTAAAATCGAAACTCCGATTTGTGAAGCAGAAGTACAAGAACTAAAGGGAAAGAAACTTGCAATTGTTCCGATATTACGTGCCGGACTTGGCATGGTAGACGGTATGCTTACCATGATACCGACAGCGAAGATTGGACATATTGGTTTGTACAGAGATCCGGACACGTTGGAGCCTGTTGAGTATTACTGCAAATTACCCGCAGATTGCGCAGAAAGAGAAGTATTTGTAGTAGACCCCATGTTAGCAACCGGTGGCTCTTCCGTAGCAGCAATACAGATGTTAAAGGATAAAGGATGCAAGAACATTCATTTTATGTGTATTATTGCAGC
>DATESB010000257.1:0-20996 GCA_035271065.1 Lachnospiraceae bacterium
TGTTACGTAGAGTTCACAGTCCGGTTGGACTCTCCATCGGAGCGCAGACGCCGGAAGAAATTGCAGTTTCTGTTATGGCAGAACTGATACAGGTAAAGTATAAAAATATGAACGCCGATCACTCAGGCGGAAATTCAAATACGGAATTTACCAAAGAAATTCTTCGCGCGGCACTTTCTGAAGTTCCTGAGAAAAGATGTATAGCAACAATTATATCCAGAAAGGGTTCAGCGCCGCGACGAGTGGGAACTAAAATGGTGATTTTTGAAGACGGAAGTTTGGCAGATACCATCGGTGGAGGCTGTATGGAGGCAGAAGTGATACGTGAAGCACTGTTTTTACTCAAGCAAGGTGAAGACAAGAAAGTGATTCAAGTCAATATGCTACCGGAACAGGCTGAAGACGAGGGCATGGTTTGTGGCGGCGTGATTGAAGTGGAAATTGAAGTAGTTATGTGAGAATAAATTGCAGGGAGAAGATAGTCATGGATTTGAACCCCATTTTGATATCTTTACAGACAGCAACATGCTCCATTGTTATTACTTTTTTTCTGGGCATCTTTGCGGCACGTGCAGTTGCGTTTACAAAGAATCAAAAAGCAAAAATCATATGGGACGGAATATTGACACTTCCGCTTGTCTTGCCACCAACGGTGGCAGGTTTCTTTCTGCTCTATCTATTTGGGGTAAAGAGGCCCATCGGTAGACTTTTGGTGGAATTCTTCGGATTGAAGGTACCTTTTTCTTGGGGAGCAACGGTGTTGGCAGCTGTTGTAATATCATTTCCGTTAATGTATCGTTCTGCACGAGGTGCGTTTGAACAGGTTGATATTAATCTGTATTACGCAGGGCAGACACTTGGGATGTCGGAATGGTCTATATTTCGCAGAATTATCATACCCAATGCGCTTCCCGGAATTCTGTCGGGTGGTGTGCTTGCATTTGCAAGGGGACTTGGTGAATTTGGCGCAACTACAATGATAGCAGGTAATATTGCCGGTAAGACAAGAACGCTTCCGCTGGCGGTCTACTCGGCGGTGGCGGGCGGTGATATGGAATTGGCATTTCAATATGTGCTGATTTTGGTGTTGATTTCATTTATCATTGTAGCTGCTATGAATTATTTTGCAATACGACATAAAAAATGAATTGGTGGAGGATATGAATGGCTCTGGAAGTACGAATTAAGAAGAAGTTGGACAATTTTATTTTGGACATTTCCTTCACTGCAGAAAATGGATGTATCGGCATTTTGGGTGCCTCCGGTTCCGGCAAGAGTATGATGCTTAAATGTATTGCCGGAATAGAAACACCGGACGAGGGTTATATAGCGCTTGACGACAGGGTGTTGTTTGATTCTGCAAATCACATTAATCTGAAACCGCAGGAGCGCAAAGTTGGTTACATGTTTCAAAATTATGCGCTGTTTCCCAATATGACGGTAGAAGAGAACTTGTCGGTGGCACAAGCAGCAGACAGTGATGATGGCACGTCTGTTTCAAATATGCTGTACTTGTTTGGAATAGAAAACCTAAGAAAGCAATATCCGGAACATTTGTCAGGTGGAGAACAGCAGCGCGTGGCATTGGCGAGAATGTTGCTCAGCAAGCCGCAAATGCTTCTTTTTGATGAACCGTTTTCTGCAATGGATAGTTTCTTAAGAGAAGGACTGCAAACACAACTCAGTAAAGTAATGCGGGAATTTGGTGGTATTTCTCTTTTGGTCACGCATAGCAGGGATGAAGTATATAAGTTGAGCGATATGCTTATGATATTAGATACCGGACATAGAATAGAGTTCGGAACTACAAAAGCACTTTTTGAGACACCACAGGATTTGGTGACAGCGCGGCTGACGGGATGTAAGAATATTTCAGCGGTTGAGATTGGTTCATCAGTATATGCAGTTGATTGGGATATATCATTCCAAGTAGAAACAGAATTATTGCATGAAAAGCAATTATTAGGTACAATTAAGTATATCGGTATCAGAGCACATGATTTTATGACGCAACCGTCCGAATATGGCACTGTGAACAGACTTGAGATTCAAATCATGGAAATACAGGAAGCGCCTTTTGAATGGAATGTGATGTTTGCTGTTAATGATACAAAATGTAAGAAAACATTGTGGTGGAAGGTTAGTAAAGAGCAGATTAAAGCACGTGCGGATATAGAGCAAATAGGAGTGTTGTACCTAAATTCTGAAAAAATTATGATATTAAAATAGAGTTACTAATTCTTGCTAAGTTGTAATTTGTCGAAACAAATCACTTCTTTTGCTCATTTGTAAATGCTATACTAAACATAAGACGTATTTTTTGACGTAAGATTGGAGGGGTAACATGAACACATTATTAATAGTACTGGTTATCATTGAAGCAATTGCTCTTATTGTATTGGCATTTTTCCTCACGAAGAGTAGTCTTGCCTATCGCAAGATTATGAAAAAGGCGGAGTTGATTGTTCAGGGTAAATTGGATGTAGAAGATATGTTGGTGGAAGGCAGTAAAAACAGTGCAGCAGTCATGGCAAGTGCCTTTGATTCAATCAAGAATAATCTGCTTACATTTATTGAGGCAACAAAAGTAAACGTTATTACTCTCTCGGATGCCATTGAGGTACTTTCAAGCAGTGTTGATGCAAATCTGGCAGGAAACGAGCAGATTGCAGAGGGTGTTACGGCAGTAGCGCAGAAGTCATCAGATCAATTAGAGATGGTTGAGAAGAATATGGAGTTAATCGAATCCAGCAATATTCAGGTGCAGGAGATCGAAAAAGCCATGCTTCAAATTAAAGAGAAGCTGGATGAAACGGTACAAACGAGTAAGAAGGGTATGAGTGAAGTTAACGAATACTCAGCAGATATTAATGTAATATCGGAAGATTTGGCAAGAATTAATCAGATTATGGAGCAGCTCAATGCTGAGATTAAGCAGATAGAAGAGGTCGGAGACTTTATCATTGGTATTAATAATAAGTTGATGCTGTTGGCATTTAATGCTTCTATTGAAGCAGCAAGAGCCGGACAGGCAGGGCGAGGATTTGTTGTTGTAGCGGATGAAATGAATAAAATGTCCATTGACACCAAAGAGGGCATGGAGAAAATCACAAGAATTGTTGGTGAGATTATCGGTAGCAGCAACGAGGTCAACAACAGCATTAAGAATTGCGAGAATGCCTTTAACCAAAGTAAGTCTACTTTTGAAAGTGTAGATGCTTCTTTCAAATCTATTAACCAGCAGGCATTTGATATCCATGACAGCGTACAGGCAATTTCCGGAAAAACAGGTATGATTGCCGAGAACTCCAATGAGTTGAAGCATCAGGCTGACGGACTCTATGAAGCATCGCATCAAATCAGTGAGCGTACGCTTGAGGTTGCGGCAGCATCTGAGGAGACAGCGGCTGAGTCCTCACAGATTAGTGTAAATGTTGGTGAACTAAGCGGAATGCTGAGTGGAATACAAACACTTTTGAAGCAGTTTAACACAGCTGTGGTTCCGGCACAGAAAGATAGTTCAAAGAAGATTAAAATTGCATTTTTCACAATGCTTGATAATGAATTCTGGTATGGAGTACGCAGAGGTGTATTCTATGCAATGAAAGAATTGGCAGATAAGAATATTTTCATTGATTACATACCATTAGGTCTTGATCCTAACAAACCACAGGAAGATCAGATGAATGAGAAGTTACAAGAATGCATCAATGAGTCATATGACGGTATTATCTTCCCTGGATTTGTGACATATGCAGACCGAGTATTAAATGATGCCATTGCGCGTGGTATCAAGGTACTTGCGTTTAACTGTGAGTGCAGTCCAGCGGTTAAGAGACTTGCTGTCTTTAGCCCGAATGGATATGAAGCGGGTGGAATTGCTGCCAAACATATGGAAAAGGCATTGAATAAGAAGGGCAACATTGCGATTATTTCCGGCGATATTACCATTCAGGTTAATAAGGACAGAAAAGAAGGATTTCTTAACAAATTGGCATCATATAAAGGCATTCACATTATCAGCGATGATGTGGTAGCCGATACTGCAGAAGCAACCTTTCAGAAGACAGTGGAGCGGTTAAAACAGTTTCCGGATATCGATGCTTTCTATGTAACAACAGGTTTTCAGACAGCCATTGCAAAGGCAATTGAGGACTTGGGAATGAAGGGCAAGGTGGTAACAGTCGGTTTTGATGATAATCAGGAAATATTTGAATATATCAAAAAAGGTATTATTTATGCAACGATTACACAGGATCCGTTTGGACAGGGACATGATCCGATTGTATGGATGTACAATCATGTGGTAGCAGGGGAACAGTTCCCGAAGGAACAAATGGGCTGTCGTCTATCTGTCATTACCAATGAAAATGTCGGCAATCTGATTTCGGCATAGCCAAGAATAGAGATGAAATGAAGATGCACTCGAGCAAAAAGCCGGGTGCATTTTCTTTTGTAAAATGTCATTGGATTGTAATTATGGGAGGTTTGTGGTAACTTATTTGATAGGAAACGACAAGGTGAAATGATGGATGAGATTGTATTGGTAGCACCGAGTGAAATATCGGCGCGTGAGACAGAAGAATACAAGGATGAGCATTTTGCGCAGGGTGAGTATGAGATACATGGAAGTTCATTGCTTGGTGAAGCGCCTTCCTATACAGACTGGCTTGAGCAGGTATTACGCAACTCCGATGAGGAGACCGTAAATCCGGAGTGGGTGGTATCTTCCACCTTCTTTGCGGTACGAAAAAGTGACCGTAGGGTTGTTGGGATGGTTGATATTCGACACACTCTGAATGATTTTCTGCGTGAATATGGCGGTCATATCGGTTATGGGGTTCGGCCTTCAGAGAGGCGAAAAGGATATGCAACACAGATATTAGAGCAGGCTTTGGCATACAGCGCAATATTAGGAAGTGAACGGGTTATGGTGGCATGCTATAGTGATAATTTGGCGTCACGAAGGGTGATTGAAAAGTGTGGCGGGAGATTGGAACGCAAATTTGTTCATACAGACGGTAAAACGGTGGAAGTATACTGGATAGCCTGTAACAGAGAGTAAAGGTGTCGATACAATGAAGCAGACTACAGAATCGGCTAGAGAGTCGGTAGAAATTAAGAAGCGTCATCCCAAATTGCTGGACCAGGATATGCGTCCGATTTTGTTTGAGATGTTTGAGATGTCAGGTGAGCGAATGCGTATCATGGAAGAGTTTGTACTATGCAGAAAATGCAGAGCAGATGCAGTTATGTTTGCACCTGAACGTGGCATTATCGGATTTGAGATTAAGAGTGACAGAGATTCTTTGGAGCGCTTGGAACATCAGGTGCGGGATTACAGCAGGTTTTGTGACTATAATTATCTTGTGACGGGTGCAAAATATATAGACAAGGTGGCAGAAGTGTTACCGGAATTTTGGGGAATTTATTGTATTACAGAGGAAAATGACAGGCTGCAACTTACTTTGCATCGCGAGGCTTCGTTGAGTCCGAAGGTGAGATTGCAGAATCAGTTGAAATTCTTATGGCGAAACGAGTTGATTGATATCATGAAGCGTCATAAACTCAGGGGATACAGCAGCCGAAACAAGAGCAAAATCAGGCGCCTGCTTTTAGACAATATGGATAAGCAGGAATTGAAGCAAGAGTTATATGAAATGATGATGGAGCGGGATTATTCCTTATACGAAGAAACTTAGAGTCCGTTATATCGGACACATGCTCTGCGATAATTAAATCACAGGAACAGGAAATGTGATTTGAGAAAGGCAGGGGATGTGAGATGAGCAGAAGAATAATCAAGATAGGAATAGCGGTAATAGGATTGTTGACAGTTATGTGCATCACGGCAAGGACGGTAACGGGGACAGAGCAAAAGCCTGATATCCCGTCAACGGATGCCTACGAGAGCATGGAAGCAGAGCATTTGGCTGAGATAAAGACAGTACTTGCACAAAACAGCTATAAAAATAGTGGCGTTAATATGACCAAAGTAATAGAGGCAGATGAAAATCGTAGTTATTCGGTACATATCTATCATGCTCGCCTTAGTCAGGCGGATGATGAGACAAAACAGGATTTACTGGAACAGCTGGAAGCATTGGACGGATTTGGGCAGTATTGCACAATCACTTATGATATTGCGTCATAGTGCGCCCCAAAAAGGATAGGGCAAGAAATGCAAAAAAACAGAATAATTAAATTACAATTTAATAAAGCAACAGCATTCTCTGCTACTATAATGATAATGGCGATGCTAGTCTGTGCAGGTTGTGTAAAGGGTAATTCAGCAGCGGTCCCGGTCGAAGAAACACAGTCTGAACAACAGCAGGAGACAATAGAGACAGCAGAAGAGCCACAACAAGAACCTGACGCAGAGTCCCTTCTACTGTCAGAGCCAGAGGTTGTGCCAGAGTTACCACCGGAGACTGTCAGACTTGTCATGGTAGGGGATGTGCTCTTACATACACCAATTAATGAGAGTGCTCTGCAAGAAGACGGAAGTTATGATTACTCGCATCTCTTTAGAAACATAACACCTGATATTCAAAGCGCGGATATAGCCATTGTAAATCAAGAGGTTATTTTAGGCGGAACAGAACTTGGACTATCTGGATATCCTGCTTTTAACAGTGCTTATGAAGTAGGTGATGCTCTTGCAGATGCCGGATTTGATGTTGTTTTGCATGCAACCAATCATGCACTCGATAAAGGTAGGAAAGGGATATTGAATTGTTTGACCTATTGGCGAGAACAACAGCCACAGATGCAGGTGACAGGCATTTACGATTCAGCAGAAGCGCAAGAGTCTGAACTATGTATCTGCGAACGAAACGGTATCAAAGTTGCCATATTGAATTATACATACGGAACCAATGGAATACCAATGCCGGAAGGGATGCCATATGCTGTCAACCTAATGAATCAGGAACAAATAGCAAAAGATGTGAAAAGGGCAAAGGAAGCCGCCGATTTTGTTGTAGTTTGTCCACATTGGGGTACGGAATACAGTCATGAAATATCCGGACAACAGGATAAATACGCACAGATTTTTGCAGACCTAGGTGTTGATTTGGTGATTGGTACGCATCCTCACGTGATTGAGCCGGTTGCATGGGTGGAGAGCACAATAGCTGACGGAACTTCGGAAGAAAATCCACATCAAATGTTAGTCTATTATTCACTCGGCAATTTCATTAATGCAACATCAGGCGCGGGGGCAGGAGTAGCAGATCGAATGATTGGAGCTATGGCTGATGTGACACTGACTAGAAATGATGACGGTGTAGTGGTAATAGAAGACTATCGGGTAGCGCCCTTGGTGACACAGATGTTGACCGGACGAAGCCGTATTACAACCTATAAATTAAGTGATTACTCGCAGAAATTAGCAGATGAAAATGAGATTATAGAACGCGATAGTGTGTTCTCATTTGAATATTGTAAAGAAGTGTGCAGGAATGTATTTGGGGATTTGTATGAATGATAACAAATCCTCTTTTCATTTTTTCATTGCTATTTTTTACAAGACTCCTTATTATTATAGATAAGCCAATAGATTGAGGAGACTGAAATGCTTGGAAAGATCAAACTGACAGATTTACTGCTCTATATTGCGGCAGTTGCAGGTGTTGCAATCGGCATGAGTCCGATGACGGTTTTGGATGCTGTGTTTTTCATATTACTTGCGCTGGTGATAGCGGTTGTGCTGGCTAGAGTGATACATATTGAATTTGCAGGGGCATCCATTTTGTATATGATAATAAGAGCCACTCTTCAGATTATGGCAATTGCATTTGTGTATGAGTTAATGTACAAGGCAAACTATGTAATGGATTTGATTTTGGCGGCTATTCTTTGGGGATGCATCATATATGCCAGATGGTCCGTTAAGAATCGACAGGAAGAAGAGGAACGCAGGGCGAATGCTTGGAAGTATTATGAATATAGAAGGACTGCGGGCAACACTACACGCGAGGATGCGAAAAGAGCGGGCACGACTCTCACACCCTATCAAAAAAGCAAGTACTATAAAGATTGTACAAACGAGGAAGAATTAAAAGATAAATATAGAGATTTAGTGAAGCGATACCATCCGGATAATGCAAACGGAGACAAAGAAATCTTTGTTCAGGTCAATAATGAGTATGAGGAACTTCTGGAATACGCGGAGGGCAATAATGGCTAAGAAACAAAAGAAAAATAGCAAGAAACCAAATAGTAAGACCAATCAGAAAACAAAGAAAAAAGGCGGTAGCATTTTTCTTAAAATAACAGCTGTTTTGGCAGCACTGATTCTGATACCGACGATTGCACTTACCGGGCTGATTCTGTATGCAGGAACAACCGGAACAGTTATAGAAGTTCCGGCTCCGCTTCAATCATTATTGAAGCGCATTTCCGTGAGTGAGAATGAGGTGGGTCAAAATGAAGTCAGCGGCAATGCTACCACCACAGACGGTAATGTGTTGAATGTAGCCGGTATCAGTGAAAACAGTTCAGGTAGTCAGAGCAACAGCTATGTTGATACGCAACAAATTAATTTGGTTTATAATAATGATATAGTACCGACAGAGCCAGTCAGGGAACCCGTTGCAGAACCTGAGCAGACAGTATCTGAAAATGCTGCAGACAGTAGCGTCTGGGTGACACCTGCAGGACTAAAATATCACATAAAAGCAAACTGTGGTGACACGGATTCTGTAAATGCAATAGAGGAAACACTGTTGTATGCACTTGATGAGGGCTATGTGCCATGTGAGACTTGCTATCCAAACGGAAATGCGGAGGCAGAAGAAGCAGCGTACAATAATCAATAGTCATAAAAATGGCGGTAACCGTTTACAATGATTACCGCCATTTTTGAATATTGCAACCTTCTGATACTGTGAATTTCAACAAAGTTTTTTATACTGCCAAATCCACATGCTGCAAAGTTCCTACCCCGCCATTTTCCATGAGATAGACTCCTGTGGAACGTATCATGGCATTGGTATCGTTAGTTTCTATGTTGTTGAGTGAAAACTGTGTTGACACATTTCCCAGATAGAGTGCGCCAACGCCGGCAGACTTCAAATCAATCATTTTGTCTTTTCCATCTGCATCTTTTGTCCAGATTTTCAACTTGTTGAAGACATCATCTGCTTCATCAATCCAGCCATTTTGATCTTTGTCATAGGCTGCCAAATCTTTGAAGCCGTCTCCTGATTTTGTTCCGAACAATTCATTTCCGTCGTTAATCACACCATCGCCATTCTGATCAAGAGAAAGAAATCCACTACCCTCATTTAAGAATGAAATGTTGTCTTCATCGCCATCGGCATCAATGTCAAAGAAAAACTTCTGGTCGCTGACAGATGCAGGATTGCTGTCGAGGTTGATTACAAGCGGATCGGTAAAGATGTACCCGGTTTCCTCGGAAATAAAATCAGTTTGCTCCATAAAACTTCTCGACATTTCCAGTGTAATGCCAAAGTCAATGGAACGTCCGTCAGCCGTCTGCACATTTCCGACACTCGTAAATGCTGTGTTTTCTGTTTCGGACATGAAACTTGAAGCAACGGTTTGTTTGACCCAAAGACCGTTGACACCGCCACGCATACCGACACCTGCGTTCGATTCCGGCGCATAGTTCACACCCATAGATTTGTTTGTAATTCCGTTATAACCTTTCAGGAAAGAATCCAAATCCTTTGAAAGCTTCTTTGAGAAATCATACATATCAAATTGGTGTTTGGTAATGGGGTGTCTGCCCTTTCCAAAAGAATTACGAACCTCTTTTAGCGTTTCTAAAATCTGCTTCAGCGTTTCAAGAATGACTTCATCCTCGGTTTTGTCAGTCTTTCCTTCGGTTGGTGAAGCAAGGCTCGTCTCCTCAGAACGAGAAAATTGTTTTTGACGTTCTTCTCGCTGTAATTCTCTCAGGCGTTCCATCATTTTATGAGATTCTTCTGATATCGTTAAGGTGGCATTGGGATTGCCGTTATTATGGAACCTGCCTGGGTTCAATTTGCCGCTTCCGAGGAGTTTCTTCCCTGACAACAGGGCTGTGGTGGTACTGATTGACGCGAAGGTTTCCTTCGCATAATTTCTTTGCGAGTTCATGGAAACTGTACTCGAATTAATGATCATGCTGCTCACATCCTTTCTCGCGCATGAGTTGATAGGTTAATGTACCTCGGGTTCCTTCCCAAGGTATCGAGGTTGTCTGTTAATGCATATTTGTACACAATGACACACAGACTTCGACATATAATATATCGGCATAACAGGTGAGATATTAATAAAGAAAAAGTATCAAAAAAGAAAAATCTCAAAAGGCACCTCATTTGAGATGCCCTTTTACTAATACTTTTTTGTGAAATTATTTATTTTTAAGTAGTTTGCGAAGTTTGTCGATTTCTTTGTCTTTTTCAAAGAGAGCAGCATCCTTTTCGGAGATTACAGTCTCTTTTTCAAAAATAACTGTATCCTTTTCTGCAAGAGCAGCATCTTTTATGGCATCATCAATTTCTTTTTGTTCTTGTTTGCCCTTGCGAATACCACTCGCCATAGTGGAGCGTTGGTCAAGTTCATATCTTTCACGTGCTTCACATTGTAAGCGTATTTTCTCATCGGCAGTTAGTTCTCGCATGGTGACAGCAGCTTCGTGTACAAAATGGTTTTGTTCAGCTAACATTCGAATTTCCTCCCATGTGGTTGCTTTGAAGAGGTTCGCCCAGTAATCTAACTTGCAGGCTTTATCTTCGTTGGTTGCCAAGTTGATACTCTTTAAGTCTAGCACATTGAGTGCAAATTTACTACTGTAAACCTTATGGGTCTTGATATTCGTCATCAGGTTTTTGGAATAGAATTCCGGTTCATCAGGAAATAAAGTGAAGTTCAGAATTCCGATATGAATAGTTGGAAGAACGTCTATGTAGTCATCGCCTTTATTTAGACTGCAATATGCGCGGCACAGATAGTAAAGAGAGCGTTCCGGCCAGTCATTTAAGTCGCAGACCTGCATTTCGATATTGAGACGCTGCGCATTGTTCAATAAAATGTTAAGGTCAAGAATAATGTCCTTTTCTTCAAAAGATTCGCCGAGTTTAATGGGGTTTTGGATTTCAACAGACTGGATTTCTGCTTCTTTCAGATAGAGCAGACTACAGATAAGTCCTTTGAGGACGTGCGTGTTCTTTTGGAAGACAGCACGAAATAAATAGTCGTTGGTGAGTTTGTATTCAACCGGACCGGTTGCATTTTGTAACAGGGTGCTATTTTGCATATAGTTTCTCCTAGGTGATGTGGTGAACGAGTGACGTGGCTGCACTGAATAAATAGTTCATACAGATGCTAGGTTGTTTGGTTACGGTGAGAAACATTTGGCGAATGCCGCGACGATCCGTTGGACAATATGATATGCCAATCGGGTAATCAGTGAACATGAATGCACTATTTCAGAGAGAAATAGCACTCATGTGGTTGCAGTATAGCATATGGTTCTATAAATTACAATGAAGGAATGACTCATCGTCATTCCTTCACAATTATTATTCATCCGTATTTTCTATGTTCACATTTTCTGTATCCACATTCTCTGTATCACTGTCTACTGCTTCCGCATCCACAATCGTCTCATCGCCATTATCCTGCTCTTCCTCGGCCTTGCGCTCGTCTTCCAGCCTCTCGATTTCATCCGCGTCGTAATACTCTTTCTTAATCAGAGCTTTCACCGCAAACAAAACAATCAAAATGCCTGCAAATGCCATAACCGCAGTTGCGATTGCCATCCAAATGAATTCACTGCCTGTCGCTTCCTTCAGTCCCGGTATCAGACTATATGCCAAATATACGACATAGCCGGCCACTAATATTCTGATGTATAAATTCATTTTTGTAGTATATCTCGGTGTTTTCATGGATGATATCCTTCCTGTTCTGCTCATATTCAGCCTGCTTATCGCCTGCCTATTGCTCAACTCTAGCTTTGCCCTATCCTTACAATCTAAATGCGCTCACGAGTTTCTTCAAGTCTGTAGACAACTCAGCCAGCCCTTTCGAAACATTGGACACTTCTTCAAGGTTTGCGGACTGTTCTGTTACCGTTGCTGCAATCGCATCGGTTTCAGCAGCATTTTCATCAATTGCTGTATGAATCTGCTCGATATTATTGCTTACCTGGAGTGTTACATCTGCCAATGTCTTGAGGTCATCTATCATATTCATGATATCCTCATTAACAGTCTTGGTTCCTTCACTGATTTCGACGAAACTTTCTTTAGTTGTATTGGCAAGTACATTTCCTGTTTCAAGCTGATGCAAGCCTTCCTGCATCTTCTGTGACATGCTGACTGCATTGCTTTGTACGCTCTCAATAATGACACCGATTTTACCTGCTGAAACCTGTGTATCGTCAGCCAACTTGCCGATTTCCATTGCTACAACTGCAAAGCCCTTGCCTGCTTCTCCTGCTCTTGCTGCTTCGATGGAAGCATTCAGTGACAGCAAATTGGTCTGCGTTGATATCTCTGTAATGGAATTCAGGATATTGTTCATTTCTTCAGCACTGGTCGATAAACGGTTGGCAATTCCGGAAACCTCACTCATGACACCGTTCAAACTTGCTAACTGCTTCATATAGGTGTCAATTGCTTCATTACCGGACATCGCGTTATTCAACGACTGATTTGCACTGTTGGAAATTCTCTCAACCTTTGTATTGATATTCTGAGAAATTCTCTCCATCTCTTCTATCTGATCAATAATGGTATTGGACTCTTCCTTTTGTCTGTTCATACGGAGTGACATATCTTCAATCGATTCCGTAATGCCGACACTGCCCTGTGCATTTTCTGCTGCACTGATGCTGACTGCACGGATGGAAGTCTCTATTTGCTCGCTGACACTCAATACCTTCGTAATGATTTCCTTAAGACTTGCGCTCATATAATTAAATACCACCGCAAGGTCTTGCAATTCATCTTCAGAATTGACTACGATTTCTTTACCGCTCAAATCACCATCTGCTACAACTGAAATATTCTTCTTAAGTAAGCCAATTGGTTTTACAATGGTGCCACGGATCACAAGAAGCATCATAATAATCACAAGTAAAATCGTAATAACAACAATAATACAAATTATCGTAATCATCCCTGCAAAGTTTTCGTCTATCTCTTTTTGTAATACACTGCTTCGGTTTAATTCCAACTGCATCAGTGCATTTCCATAGGAAGTAATAAAGCCTGCCTGCGCCTGCATATCCTGTGCATACTGAACACCTTCCTTTGTATACATATGATTACCTTCGGTTACAATATTTTGATACAACTCTACATACTTCGTTGCATACATCTCAACTGAATCAAGTTGTGTATGATTCTGCTTGTAAATAGGATCATCGCCAATGTTTTCTCTGATTTCTGCAATATAGGGTAACAGATTATCAACCTTTTCTGTCTCTGCAGGATCCTCTTCTTTGTTGCCGATGGTACACATATTGGCAATCGTTTTGGGCTGCTGTGCCGTATTTGCATTGATATAATTAATCTTTGACAGATTATCTAAAACCGCACTGTACCGTTGATTATATTGATGGGATTGTACTGCCAGGTACCCAATCAAAACAAGCATTACTACAATCATCAACATAAACATAATCGTGATACGTCTGCCGATGCTTGTCAGGAAAATCTTGCGAATGATTTTCGGAGTATGATTCTTATGAACCTTTTTCTCCGGTCTTACCTCTTTCACCTTTTTTTCCTTTTTAACCTTTGTACCTTTTACTTCCTTCATGATGTAGTGCCTCCCTCCGACTTCAAAAAACAACCTTCCAACTTATATTTTATCAAATGCCGACAAATTCCGCAATCGATATGTATAGGACATTTTTGCAGGACATTTTTGTGAAAAAGCGGTCGCCATATCCTCATTGACGACCGCTTTTCCATGCTTCTATTCCACTTTACTCCTTCAAAACGCATCAAAATATAATGCTATGCTTTTTTACGTTTGGATAATAAATCAAAGGTTACGGCACCAAGTAATACGATACCTTTGACTACCTTCTGTACATCTGTTGTCCAGCCGATCAGAGACATACCGTTATTCAGGATACCCATGATGAATGCTCCGACGACTGCTCCGACAATTGTTCCGACACCACCGGCTGCTGCTGCACCACCAATATAACAGGAACCGATTGCATCAAGCTCGAAACCGTCACCGGCCTTCGGAGTTGCTGACGCATTACGTGCTGACAATACAATACCTGCTACTGCTGCCAAGATACCCATGTTTGCATATACCCAGAAGAATACCTTCTTTGTGTTGATACCAGACAGTCTTGCTGCCTTGGCATTACCACCGAGTGCATATACCTGACGTCCTGCAACTGTTTTACTTGTAATGAAATGATAGATTGCAACCAATACAAACATGATAACCAATACAACCGGAATACCGTTATACTGTGCCAGTTTGAGGAAGAAGAACCATACGATGAAGAGTATGATTACGTTCTTAACTGCAAGCTGCCAGATCGGGCTTGTATGGAATCCATACTTTTTCTTTGTCTTATAATCTTTCATCTCTGCAAGAATCAGGAATACAGTTGCAATGACTGCGATAACGACTGCAACCAAATCAAGTGTTCCATCTCCAAACGGAACCTTAATGGTTGGTAGGAATCCCGCACCTACCTTGACGTAATTGTCCGGGAGAGGACCTTTCGTCTGAGCCTTTAATATGGTATATGTAAGACCACGGCCCATTAACATTGTAGCAAGTGTAACAACGAAGGGCGGGATTCCAAGGTAGGCTATAAAAAAGCCCGCAAAAACGCCTGACACGGCACCTATCAACAAAGCCACAATAAAACCAACCCATACCGGTGCACCAAAATCTACAACCAAAATCGCTGAAGATGCGCCACACAGGGCAACAATTGAACCAACACCCAAGTCTACGTTACCGGTTAATACGCACAACAACATACCTGTTGCCAATATTACGACATATCCGTTCTGCATAACCAAGTTGTTGATATTAACGGGAGTTGCATTTGCTCCTTGCGATAATACAAAAAACAGAATAAAAATTGCAATTAATGCAAGAAACATACCATATTGCTTCAAATCAATATTTTTTGCCTTTTTCATTTTTATTTTCCTCCTAACCTTTTCGATTATGAGCCATGATACAGCTCATGATTTTTTCTTGTGATACTTCTTCACTTGTAAGTTCTCCTGCGATTTCTCCGTCATTGATGACATAGATTCTGTCACAGGTTCCGATTAATTCCGGCATTTCCGAGGAAATAACAATGACTGCTTTTCCGGATTTGGCCAAATCATTAATCGCGCAATAAATCTCATACTTTGCCCCTACGTCGATACCACGTGTCGGTTCATCCAGTATCAGCACATCAGGCTGCGTTAACATCCACTTTGCAAGTACCACCTTTTGCTGGTTACCGCCTGACAGTGAACCGACTGTCTGGTTAATGGAGGTTGCTTTAACATTAATTTTTTTCTTATACTCTTCTGATTTAACGATTTCCTCATTGCTGTTAACAATGCTTTTCTTTGAGAAATAAGTACGTAATGCTGCCATTGTCATATTGTGTTTGATATCATCTATCAACACCAGTCCATATGTTTTTCTGTCTTCTGATGTATAGGATATCTTATGGTCTATGGCATCTTTGACGTTCTTAATTTGGATTGGTTTTCCGTGCATTTTGATTTCACCTGAAATCTTCTGCCCGTATTCCCTGCCAAAGATACTCATTGCAAGTTCTGTACGACCTGCACCCATCAGCCCCGCAAGTCCTACAACTTCTCCGGCCCTTACATTGATGGATACGTTCTTAATCATCTGCCTGTCAGCGTCATCGGGGTGATAAACATTCCAGTTGTTGGCCTCCATAATAACATCTCCGATTGGACAGTCTTCTCGTTTACGTTCCGGATAACGGTTGGTGAGTTCTCTTCCGACCATTCCTTTGATAATTCGGTCTTCTGAAAAGTCATCAACACCCTTTACCAATGTCTCTATTGTCTTGCCGTCACGAATAACGGTTATGGCATCTGAAACATAACTGAGTTCGTTTAATTTATGTGAAATAATGATACATGTAATACCATGCTTCTTTAAATCCAGCATAATATCCAGTAATTTTTTACTTTCCTCATCATTTAATGCAGCAGTAGGCTCATCCAAAATCAATAGTTCTACCTTCTTGGCCATTGCTTTTGCAATTTCAATCAACTGCTGTTTGCCTACACCGAGCGAATTAATCGGTGCGTTGACATCTTCATTTTCCAGTCCTACTTTTGCAAGTACTTCTTTTGCCTTGCTTCTGGTCTCTGTCCAATCGATTACACCCTTTATCTGTGTCTGCTCATTTCCGATAAAAACGTTCTCCGCAATCGACAAAAACGGGCTGAGTGCCAGTTCCTGATGAATAATAACGATGCCCTTTTCTTCGCTATCTTTGATTCTATGAAACTTACTGATTTCTCCGTTGTAAACGATATCCCCACTATATTCCCCATACGGATATACACCGGACAGAACATTCATCAGCGTAGATTTCCCTGCCCCGTTCTCCCCACAGAGCGCATGGATTTCGCCACGTTTTACCTTGAACGTTACATCATCCAATGCTTTTACGCCCGAGAATTCTTTGGTAATGTGGTTCATTTCCAGAATAATATCAGACATCTACTCTCATCTCCTTCTCAGTACAATATAGTATTGCTTAGTGTCAGTGTTTTTGCTGTGTTATAACTTAACTACGGTAACCTGTTTAGGAAGGGCGACGACTTTCGCCGCCGCCCATTTCCTGGTTTATTTCTAATATATCTTTGTAAATCTCTTTCTTATAATCCGATATCTGCTGCTGAGTGGATACCACCGTCAACGATTACTTCTTCAAGATTTGCTGCATCTACAGGAACAGGTGTGCAAAGGTATGAAGGAACTGTGATTACGTTGTTGTTGTACTGCTCTGTATCATTGATTTCCGGCTCTGTTCCTTCAAGAACTGCCTGAACCATGGTTACACACTTAGAAGCCAAGAGGCTTGTGTCTTTGCAGATAGACATTGTCTGATGTCCTGAAAGGATGTTCTTGCATGCCATTGTTTCAGCATCCTGACCTGTGATTAACGGCCAATCTTCGCCTACTACATATCCTGCACCTTCAAGAGCTGAACGAACACCGTATGCCAAACCGTCATAAGCGGTGATTGCGATATCAAGTTTCTTGTCAGCATAGTTAGCTGTTAAGATATTCTCACATCTCTGCTGAGCTGTTTCCTGTGACCAACGAAGTGTATTGTTGCTTTCGAAATCAAGCTGTCCTGATTCGCATACAAGAACGCCGCTGTCAAAGTAAGGCTGAAGAACTTCCATAACACCATTGTATAAGAATACTGCGTTGTTATCATCCGGTGAACCCATGAAAAGTTCGCATGTATATGATTTGCCGTCTGCTTCTGCATTTGCAAGATCCATGTTTTCTTCTACATAAGTAGCAATTGCTGTACCAACACCTTTGTTATCAAAGGTTGCATAGTATGAAACAGCGTCTGTATCCATCAAAAGACGGTCATAAGCGATGATAGGGATGCCGGCTGCTTTTGCCTGTGCCTCTACATTAACAAGTGCTGAAGAGTCAACTGCTGCGATAACAAGGCAAGCTACACCTTTTGCAATCAAGTTCTCAATCTGAGATACCTGTGCCTGTACATCATCTTCTGCATACTGTAAGTCAACTTCATATCCGAGTGCTTCTAACTGTTCTTTCATGTCAGCGCCATCGTTAATCCATCTCTCTGATGACTGTGTAGGCATTGCTACACCAACTGTTTTGCCGTTTGCTTCTGCTGCCGGAGCTGCTTCTTCCTCTGCAGGTGCTTCTTCTGCTGCGGGAGCTTCTTCTGCTTCTGCTGCCGGAGCTGCTGCTTCTGCGGGTGCTGAGCTACAGCCTGCAAGTAATGCAGAAACCATTGCTACGCTGAGTAATACACTGAGTAATTTCTTTTTCATTTCTGAATATCCTCCTTTAAACTTTGTGGAACCATTTAGATCCCTTTATTGTAGGGCGTACCTTCTAGGCATTCCCTTCACTACAGTTATCATCATAGCAATGATATTGTGCAAAATACATACGATTTTCTTCGCTCTACCATGAAATTTATTAACTAATGTATAGTTTTTCAATATAATAGAGTGGGTTTTTGTACGATGTGTACAAAAACCCACTCTATTAATGCTTCATTCATCTGCTTAATTTGATTTCTTGCTCGAACTCTCGACTGGTTTCTCATTTGGCTTCTCAATGACTATCTTTCCGTCCGCAAATTCTATCTTTACTTTGTTACCACTTACACCAAGACTGTCTAACAACTCTCTTGGTATCTGAATTCTTCCGGCACGGTCAATGACTGCGTATTCCTCTTGTGTCTCTTCCTCATGCCAGTTGACTGCTTTTGCCGTGCTGCCGTCGTCTGTCGTCTGCTCTGCGCCATCCTCTGCCCGGTCTCGGTAGCGCTCTTTTAAAATACGCTCGCTACTGATTTTACCGTCTCTGATTGCCACAACACGCTGTACTTTCTTAGATAAGGTAACATCATGCGTAACAATAACGATTGTCTGACCCATGCTGCGGTTGAGTTCTCTGAATACATCCAGAATATAATCCGCTGTTTTACTGTCAACAGAACCTGTCGGCTCATCTGCCAATAAAAGTTTTGGTCTGTTGGCTATAGCTATCGCAATGGCAACTCTCTGTTGCTCACCACCGGACAATTGGTTCAGGCGACTGTTCTTTCGATGTGCCATTCCGACCAGTTCCAGTAGTTCCTGTGCTCGGTCATATTTATTTTTTTCTGTGGTTAGCTGCATTGGTATCATGATATTTTCAAGCGCTGTCATATACGGCAGTAAATTACGTGCATTATTCTGCCATACAAACCCTACTGTATCTCGCTTGTAGATAACCAATTCTTTCTCCGACAATTTGAATAGGTTTTTACCGTCTACAAATAACTTACCGGCACTAGGTGTATCCAATCCGCCTATCATATTGAGAAACGTTGACTTACCGCTTCCGCTGTTACCAATGATTGCTGTGAGTTCGCCTTGTTCCACAGTCAAATCAAGCCCTTGCAGCGCAAGCACCTCTAAATCACTCGTCTTATAAATTTTAACCAGATTGTCTGCCATAATCATGGGTTCACTCATCGGCTGCTTCTCCCGCTTCTGTTGCTTTTGTTGCTTCTCTCGCTTCCGTCGCTTCTGCTTCTTCGTCCACCTGTTCCTGCACGTCTTCATCCATCTTTGTATGACGAATTTCTCCGTCCAACACTTCATAAATATCATCGCTGACTGCGGTCAGTCCCATATCATGTGTTGTCATGACAATCGTGACCTTCTCCGCACTCACCAAATCCTTAAACACTTTCATCACCGTTTGTGCCGTAGCACTATCCAGTTCCGCTGTCGGCTCATCCGCAAATATGACAATCGGTTTATGTGCAATCGCGCGCGCAATCGCCACACGCTGTTGCTCACCGCCCGACAGTTCCTGTGGCATATGGTCAATTCTCTTTTCAAGTCCCACAAGGCGTAGGCACTCCATAGTACGTTCTCTATGGTCACCCTCATATTCCGCCAGTCTCAAAGCAAATTCCACATTTTCATATACATTCATAATCGGAATGAGCGAAACCGACTGGAAAATGAAACCGACCTTTTTCCTACGCATCTTCTCTCTTGCTGCCTCAGATGCTTTTGTAATGTCTTCTCCGTCAAACACAATTTCACCGGAAGTCGGATAATCAAGTGCTCCCAGCAAATTAATCAGTGTTGTCTTACCTGAACCGGAACGTCCCTTTAAAATGGTCAAACTCTCCGCCTTTATTTCCAAGTCAATATTTTTAAGCACCAAAAGTGGCTCCTGCCCAACAATCGGAAAGGAACGCGTTACCTTTTTTGCAATCATGATTGACTTATTTTCCATATTAATCTTCTCCTAGTTTAAGTGCCTGGCTAATCTTCATTCTGAATACCTGTCTTGCAAGGATGACGAGACAAATCAATACCATTAATACAATCACTGCAAACAAGCGTACCATATCCGAGCTCTGCGTAATCAATTCAAGTGGTAAAGCCTGATTTTCTCCCGAATATGCGATTTGTATCATCGGCACAAACAATTTTGATGCCAAGATACCCATTCCCGCACCGATTCCAATTGACAATGCTGCGCTGAATAGTTGCTCATTGATGAGCATACGGAATATCTCCTGTCGCGACATACCCATGGCACGCAGAACACCAAACAGCAATTCTCTGGACCGAATGGAAAGCACCCAGTAAATCAGATAACCAACCGCACATAACAGCAAAATAGCAATAAAGCTCATCGTGAGGATACCGTTTGTTCCTTGGAACAATCCATTTCTCCGAATTGCCACAAGATTAGCGTCTGTGTCGATAAACTTATCCAGTGTAATTTCCTTTTCCTCTATCAATTCGTAGATAGAATCACTGGTACAGCCATCTTTTAATTTCATCCACATTTCGTATGGATAGGTATTCCACTTATTTTGCAGTGTGGATAAATGCGCCACAATCAGATAATTTTCCTGATCCTCAACTGTTCCGTCTTCTCCCATGGTCGGTACCGTTTTGCGGTAGGTCGGGAAATAGTCTATAAATCCGTAGATTGTACCATTTATGAAATTATCCTTTTTATCTTTATACATCAATTTATCTCCCAATTCATAGGACAGTTTATCCCTGAAATTGGACGAAACTAAAATAGCATCGGCATTCTTGGAAAGTGAATTCAAATACTGATAATATTCATAAGGAAGCAAACCGTCCGGCATGTAAGCAGTCTCTCCGAAATCTTTTGTATGAATCGCCATCAGCGTCACCCATTGATCATTTAAATCGTCTACACGAACTCTGATATCATCACGCACCATAACC
>DATESB010000258.1:0-7792 GCA_035271065.1 Lachnospiraceae bacterium
CGCTTTGCAATTTCCTCTGCCAATAACAATGCATAAGAAGATGTTGCACAAAGTACCGTAGACTTCATATCCATCATCATACGAAGCTGCTTATCTGTATTACCCGGTCCCATCGGAATGACCATGGCACCAAGTTTCTCCGCACCATTTTGGAAGCCGATACCTGCTGTCCACAGACCGTAACCCGGTGTAATCTGAATTCTGTCCATATTTGTAATGCCCGCCATTTCATAGCAGCGCGCAAACATAATTGCCCAATCGTCTACATCTTTTCTTGTATACGGTATGATGACAGGTGTTCCTGTTGTACCTGATGATGAGTGAATTCTCACGATTTCCTCTTCCGGTACTGCCATGAGTCCGAGTGGATATGCTTCACGCAAATCACCCTTCCATGTAAAAGGAAGTTTCTCAAAATCCTCCTGCGTCTGAATACCCGCAATATCAATCCCTTTGAATTTTTCCTGATAGAATGCGCTGTGCTTCATTAACCGTTCCAGTTGTACCTTCAGCATATCAAGCTGTGTCTGTGTCATTTTCATTTTTCGTCCTCTTTCTTAGCAGTCATTAATCGAATGGCCTCCAATGCAATTCTGTAAAATACTGCTTTGTCTGCATGAAATGGATTCTTATTGTATTCCTCATAGGCTTTGAGCATATAAGACTCTGCCTGTTCGATTTGTAACTTGGAAAGTTCTTTCTTATCTAATGTACAATAAAGCGTTCCGGTGCTTGCATTATAGACCGATGATGCATCCTTGTTATCTTTCAGGTTCTCTGTACCCTTAAATGATTGGTACAATGCCTGTATCAGTTCTTCGCGTTCTGCCATGTCTTAACCCTCCGTTCGCCTTCTTCAAGTGCCTGCAAATTCATTTCATAAAATGCCGGTTTCACTCTGTCCTTGATTGCCTGCTTCATTTCCTCTGTTGTAATACCTAGTTCACCGGTTGCAATTGCTGCCCCCAGCAGTGCTATGTTCAATACCTTATCCGAGCCGCATATCTTGCAAATTTCATCACCGTCCACAACTACCACGCGCTTTACATTTGCCTCTAAATAGGTAATCATTTCTTCGCCGTTATACTGTGTTGCAGATAGAGATGCCGTTACAGGAGCAACTGCCTTACGATTGACAATGACAACTCCATTTCTCTTCAGATAGGAAAGTGTTCTGACTGCTTCACCCGGTTCAAATCCAATCAGGATATCTGCTTTTCCCTTTGGTATCATAGAGGAAAATATCTCTTCTCCGATTCTCACATGAGAGACAACACTTCCGCCACGCTGTGCCATACCGATTGTTTCTGCTGTTCTGGCGTTCATGCCCTTTTCCATGGCTGCTGCTGCAATCAGTCGGGAAGCAAGTACTGTTCCCTGTCCGCCGACACCACATAATAAACAATTTTTATTCATGCCCGACACCTCCCTGTGAAATTGCATTGACCGGACATACATAGGTGCAAATGCCACATCCATAGCAGAGTGAGGTATCAATCCTTACGCCTCCGTCTTCTGCCTTAACAATTGCCGGACAGCCCAATTCCTTAATACATTTCTTACAATGAATACATTGATCATCATTCACTTTATACTTTGGTGCAGGTTTCATCAGCGCAATACACGGTGACTTGAAAATAATAGCCTTTACCCCTTTTCTTGCTGCCGCGGCTTCCACTGCTTCAATTGCTTTGTCCATTTCCAACGGATTGACCGTCTCTACCTGTTCAATGCCGATTGCTGTAAGTATCTTCTCGATACTGATCTTATCCACAACATTTCCCATCATGGTCTTTCCTGTTCCGGGATGTACCTGATGTCCTGTCATGGCAGTTGTCGAATTGTCTAACACAATAAGAACAATATCGTTCTGGTTATAAACTGCATTCACAATACCTGTGATACCTGATGCAAAGAAGGTTGAATCACCTACAAATGCAAAGTTCACGGCATCCGGTTCTATTCTATGTAAGCCCTGTGCAATGGTAATTCCTGCGCCCATACAGAGACAGGTGTCTACCATATCAAGCGGTGCTGCATTGCCAAGTGTGTAACAGCCGATATCACCGGAAAATACTGCTTTCTTTCCTTTCATTGCCTGTTTCACTGCATAGAAGGAAGCCCTGTGAGGACAACCTGCACAAAGTACCGGCGGTCTAGCCGGAAGTGGAGGCAGATTCTGTTCCTGTCCGCAGTCACATTCACATCTGACGCCCAAGTCTAAAAAGTGATGCAGATATTCATTGACACTCTCAACACTATTCTCACCTGCACATGCTGTGTCGCCTGAAAGTTTTCCTTTCACCACAACATTCAAATGGTGCTTTCCGCACAGATAGATTAATTCTCTCTCAATCACCGGATCAAGTTCTTCAATACAAAGTACCTCATCCAATCCCTCTAAAAATTCCAGCGCAAGTTTTTCAGGAAATGGGAACGGTGTTGCCACCTTCAGTAACTTACACGGAAGTTCTGTCCAGGCACTCAATGCCTCTTTTACATAGATGTAACTCACACCACCTGCCGCAATTCCTTTTTTACCTGTTCCGGCTATCTTATTATATTTAAGTTGGGAAAAATCAGTTCCGATTTCCGGATTTCTTTGTTCGACTTTGTTATGATTTTGAAATGCAAGACGCGGGAAAATAACCCATTTTGATGAGTCCTTGATAAAGCCTTCCGGCTGATGCATTCTGATACCGTCTGCAATCTCTATCGATGCACACCCATGACATACGCGGGTTGTCGGTCTGAATAAAACAGGGGTTGCATATTTCTCTGAATATGTAAATGCATCCTGTATCATCGTATAAGCTTCTTCCGGTGAAGTTGGGTCAAATACAGGTAATTTGGAATATGCTGCAAAGGTTCTGGTATCCTGCTCTGTCTGTGAGGATATCGGTCCCGGATCATCCGCTACTACAAGTACCATTCCGCCTTTAATGCCAATATAGGCAAGACTCATGAGAGGGTCAGAGGCTACATTCAAGCCAACCTGTTTCATGGTCACTAAGGTTCGCGCACCAGCATAAGAAGCGCCTGCTGCAACTTCAAGTGCCGCCTTTTCATTGACAGACCATTCCACATAAACATCCGGATTGACCTCTGCTCTGTTCTTCGCTATCGTCTCCAACACCTCTGTGGAGGGAGTGCCCGGATATCCTGCTACCAGATTCACACCGGCATGTAGGGCACCAAGTCCGATCGCTTCATTTCCCATTAGAAATTTCTTACCCATATGACTTTACCTCTTTCGCATTCACAATATTAAATCAGTGTTCTCACAAGCTTTGGACGATAACCATGTTCGTAAAGCGCATCCATAATCTGATTTTTGTGGTCGGTTCCAAATGCCTCTACGGTAATCCTAAGTTCCACTGCTGCACTTCTGTTTGTTGATACAAACTGATTATGCTCTAACTTAATAACATTACCATTCTGCTCTGCAAGGATACCGGACACTCTGCACAATTCACCCGGCTTATCCGGCAACAGTACAGATACCGTAAAGATTCTGTCACGCATAATCAAACCTTGCTGTACCACAGAAGACATTGTAATAATATCCATATTTCCGCCACTTAAAATGGCTACAATTTTCTTATCTTTTACATCCAGATGCTTCAATGCCGCAACAGTAAGCAGACCTGAATTTTCAACTACCATTTTATGATTTTCAACCATATCAAGGAATGCTACAATCAGTTCTTCATCCGCTACTGTGATAATCTCATCCAAATTTTCTTTCAAATACGGGAATATCTCGCTTCCCGGTGTCTTTACTGCAGTACCGTCTGCAATTGTATTGACTTCCGGAAGCGTTACTACTTCACCCTTTTCCATAGATACCTGCATACAATTTGCGCCTGCCGGTTCTACGCCGATCACCTTAATCTTAGGGTTCATCAGTTTGGCAAGTGTTGATACACCTGTTGCCAGTCCGCCACCGCCAATCGGCACCAGAATATAATCTACCAAGGGAAGTTCCTTGAATATTTCCATTGCAATGGTACCCTGTCCGGTTGCGACTGCCGGATCATCAAACGGATGAATAAAGGTGTAACCCTTTTCTTTGGCAAGTTCCAGCGCATATGCACATGCCTCATCATACACATCACCCTTTAAGATCACCTCGGCACCATAATTCTTGGTACGGTTTACTTTCATGAGTGGTGTTGTTGTCGGCATGACAATCACCGCCTTTACACCATAACACTTTGCTGCATATGCAACGCCCTGTGCATGATTTCCTGCAGATGCTGTGATAATACCTTTTTCACGTTCCTCTTGTGATAATGTGCTCATTTTGTAATAAGCACCTCTTACCTTGTATGCGCCTGTAAACTGCATGTTCTCAGGTTTCAAATAAACTTTATTGCCTGTCTGTGCACTTAAGTAATCACTATATACCAATTTCGTTTCCAGTGTTACCTTTTTGACTACCTCTGTAGCCTCTTCAAATTTATCTAATGTTAACATTTTATCTCCTCCGATTTTGACTGAGTATTGAGTGGCTGATAGCATTTGCCTGCTTATCTGCTAAAAAGTGCCTCCACAAACTCATCTGCGTTGAACTTCTGCAAATCCTCCGCGGTTTCACCAACTCCGATATACTTCACCGGAATACCCAGTTCAGACTGTACTGCTACCGCAATTCCACCCTTAGACGTTCCGTCCAGTTTTGTCAGGATGATACCTGTAATATCTGCAGTCTCTTTGAATTCCTTTGCCTGGCTGAGTGCATTCTGACCTGTTGTGCCGTCTAACACCACCAGTGTCTCTCTGAATGCTTCCGGATATTCTTTATCGATGATACGATTGATTTTCTTCAGTTCTTCCATTAAGTTCTTTTTATTATGCAGTCTGCCTGCTGTGTCACACAACAGTACATCTACATTTCTTGCCCGTGCAGCATTCAGTGCATCATAGACTACCGATGCAGGATCTGCACCTTCTGCACCTTTGATAATATCTACACCTGCTCTGTTGGCCCATTCCGTCAACTGCTCGCCTGCCGCTGCCCGAAACGTATCGGCTGCCGCTAACATCACCTTTTTCCCCTGCTTTTTCAGGTGGTCTGCCAGTTTTCCGATAGAAGTGGTCTTTCCGACACCATTGACGCCAACAACGAGCACCACTGATTTCTTATGTTCAAATTCATACGCCGCCTCGCCTGCATTCATCTGCTCTTTGATGCTGTTCATCAAAAGCTCCTTGCATTCTGACGGCTCCTTAATTCGATTTTCCTTTACTTGTTCGCGTAAACGTTCAATGATATCAGAGGCAGCATGCACTCCGATATCACCCATCACCAAAATCTCCTCTATCTCCTCATAGAAGTCATCGTCAATTGCCGATGCCCCATTGAAAATCGAGTCAATTCCGTTTACAATATTATTTCTTGTCTTGGCAAGCCCGTTTACGAGCCTGTTGAAAAAACCTTTGTTACCTTCACTCATTAATCATCCAAATCCTTATCAATTAAATTAACAGATACCAGGGCAGATACACCCTTCTCCTGCATGGTAATACCATATAGTCTGTCAGCCTTCTCCATTGTACCACGTCTATGTGTAATAACAATAAACTGTGTGTATTTCGTCAACTTATGTAAGTACTTTGCAAACCGCGTTACATTCTGCTCATCAAGTGCTGCTTCAATTTCGTCTAACAGACAGAATGGTGATGGCTTCAAGTTCTGTATTGCAAATAATAATGCAATTGCTGTCAGTGATTTCTCGCCACCGGATAACTGCATCATATTCTGTAATTTCTTTCCTGGCGGCTGCGCAATAATGCGAATACCTGCATCCAGAATATCCTCATCCTCTATCAGTTCGAGTGTTCCTTTACCACCGCCAAAGAGTTCCTTGAATACTTTATCAAATTCCTTGCCAATCTGTGCAAATTTCTCTTGGAACTGCTTTCTCATTGCAGTATCAAGTTCTTCGATAATGCCCAGCAGTGTTGCTTCCGCTTCTACCAAATCGTCATGCTGTGTCTTTAAGAAGCCGTAACGTTCCATTAAGTTCTTATAGTCTTCAATGGCATTGACATTGACATCTCCAAGCTTGCGGATTTGATCCTTTAAGGCGAGTATTTCTCGCTTGATAGCCGGTAATTCCGTCAATTCCTCATTACGCATCTCCATTGCGGCTGAGAATGTAATCTCATACTCATCCCACATATAGTTGATCTGTGCTTCGCTTGACTCTTCCAGACGCTCTTTTTGTCCTGTCAATCGATACACTTCTTTATCCAACGCATTCATCTTGTCAGCAAGTTCTTCTCTTGACTTGAAGAAGTTCTTTTGCTTTGCATTTAATTCATCCTTGTCATCAATGGCTTTCTTCAACGCAACTTCATTTTCATCGGTGGAAGAAATACTTGCTGAAATTGTTTTCTCAATCTCACGAATGCTCTCCTGCTTTCTCTTGATGTCTTCTGATGCTTCCGTAAGGCTTGCATTAATTGTTTCGATTTCACTTTGAAGCCTTGTGATTTCAGCTACAATACGTTCCACATTCTGCTGTGCAAAATCCTGCTTCTGTGACAGGTTTGCTACTTCCAAGTCAAGTTCACTGACCTTAAGGACCTGTACATTTTCATCATCACGTTCCACGCTGAGTGCTGCACCGGCTTCTTGTATCTGTTTCTCCAGCTCTTTCTCGCGTTCTTCGGAAAGACGCAGTTCTTCCTGAATATCGTCCTTGTTGGTCTTAATCTCGGTTACCTGACCTTCAATTTCTTTATTTTCCTTCTCAAGTTCGATAAAGCCGTGTTCAGTCTCCTGTTTCTTCTCTTCTGCCTGATTGACATTCATCTGTGCGGTATTCTGTGCCAGATATTTCTCCTGCTGTTCCTTTTGCAGTGCTGCCATGTCATCACGCAATTGATTACGTTTTTCTTTGGTATCCTCGATATCTGTCATGATTGCTTCAATATCAGACAGACACTTCTTAACTGTCTTCTCTAACTCCTCTATCTCTCGTTTTCTGCCGAGCAGATTGGAATTATTCTTAAATGCACCACCTGCCATAGCACCACCCGGTGTCAGATATTCGCCCTCTTTTGTAACAATACGTAACAGGTAGTTATACTTTCTTGCAATCGCAAGTGCGTTATTAATATTATCAACAACAAGAATCGCCCCAAGCAGCTGCCCGATGACGTCTTTGTACTTTTTATCTGTCTTAACCAACTCAGAAGCAATGCCGATGACACCTTTTTCCTTTAATGCCTCCGGTTTATTAAACTCGCCTCTGTCCTTCACACTGGTCAGCGGAAGGAAGGTTGCACGACCCAATTTGTTTTCCTTTAAATAAGAAATCATGTCCTTGGCAACTGTCTCGTCTGCAGTAACAATATTCTGAATATTGCCGCCAAGTGCTGTCTCGATTGCTGTCTCGTAAGTCTTATCTACTTTAATAATATCCGCAACAACACCGATGATGCCCTTTTTATCTTCTTTTTGCTCCATGACACGACGAATGCTGTTTCCGTATCCGTCATAACGCTCTGTCATGTTCTTAAGTGCATCCAGTTTTGACTTCTCTTTATGATAAACGATCTGAGCTTCGCCTAACTTCTGGTCTTTTTCAGTTAGGTCTGTCTTTAACTGTCCCAACTGCTCATCCAAAACCTCAGATTGCTCATTCAGTTTCAGTATGTCTGCATTGATTTCATTCAATTCATCATATAACTGCTTGATTTGATTTTCCTGCTCTACCTCATCGCTCTTTGCACGAAGCAGACGTGACTGCAGTTCTGCTTTTCTGATGTTAATCTGTTC
>DATESB010000259.1:0-2553 GCA_035271065.1 Lachnospiraceae bacterium
TGCAAGAATAAAGGGATTACACTATGGGATCAGATGGTATCGATTTATGAGAAATACGGTTATTACAAGGAAGGTATGCATACAATTACATTGAAGGGAATAGAAGGAGCTGAACAGATTAAGGCAATTATGGAGAAATTGCGTCAGAATCCGCCAACAAGTTTTGGAGAACTGGCAGTTATTAATCTGAAAGATTACGAGACACATGTAGTGACAAACCTGAAAACAGGAGAGAAATCAGACACAGGTCTGCCGACTTCCAATGTATTGTATTTTGAATTGGATAATGATTCCTGGTGCTGTGCAAGACCGTCAGGAACGGAACCAAAGATTAAATTCTATATGGGTATCAAGGGCACCTCATTATCTGATGCCGAGGATAGATTGAAGTCACTGACAGACGCCGTAGTAGCGCTGCTATAGAGTAAGGAACATTACGATACGAGGTAACCGGACTATGTGCAGGAAGTTATTGGATGATAAGAGGATATGGACAGCAATATATATAGTATTTGGGCTGATGGCAATTGTTTCTTTGCTGCAGGGATGCCGGAATGCAATCGGATTTAGTCAGGATTTTCAATGGGATGCAACAAAGGCGCTTGTGATGCGGATTAATCCTTACTTGGAGTCCTTAAGTCCGACAAAGACAGAGGCACTTCTGGAATTTGATGCTTTCTTTTCTCAGATGGAAGCAAACCAGTTTCCGTCTTTGCTTGCACTGCTGATTCCATACACATTTCTTTCGCCGCTTGTGGCAAGATATACCTGGCTTGCGTCAAATTTGCTGTTTACAGGCGGTATCATATGGCTGCTTAGAAAGACCTTTATGAAGAAAGTAGATATCAAAGTATTTGTATTGTTGGCATTGGTGATGATTTCCGGAACACCCTATCGAAATCAATTGGGTGTAGGGCAACATACGTTATTTTCTTTCATGTTTTTCCTGCTTGCGGTATATCTGATAGAAAGACGCGAAGTCCTAGGCTGTAATCCTAAAAAGATAAATGTTCCGGCCACGTTGTGCCTTGTAATCTGCTATTTCAAATATACATTAACCGTACCTTTGGCATTATATTTTGTATATAAGCGGAAATGGAAAGAATTGAGCACATCCGTTGCGATACATGTTGTATTGACATGTGCTACTGCTGTTTGGCTGCGGGCGAGTGTATTGGATATGATTATTCAGCCGTTGCGCGTTTCAAGTGCATTGGTGGCAGAAGGCGGAATTGATTTTGGAGCATTGCTGCAGGGCTCGTCCTTTGCATATGTTCTGGCAGTGTTACTTATGATTGCCCTGTTTGTGATTGCACTAAGAATGCCTGCAGGCAGAGAGGTGCTCATGATTTCTCTGCTACTGCTTTGTTCATTGATTATTACTTATCATAGAACTTATGACTTTTTTGTATTGATTACTGTTGCAGCACTATTTTATGAGGAAAAGCAAAATAAACTTTTGCTTGCATTGTATGTGGCGGTACTGTTTACAGTGTTCTATGTGCTTCGTGTTTTCAGTGAAGCTGCTCCGGCATTGATTTTTGCGGGAACATTGTATTACGGCTTCACAATGTGTATAATGATTTTATGCATTCAGGCGTGCGGGAGAAAAACAAATAACCAAAGAAACGGGATGGAAGAGAATGGATAAGGCGAAAAAGAAACAAAAATTGATAAAACAAATTATGAAGTTTGGTGTAGTAGGCGGACTGGCATTTCTGATTGACTTCGTTATCTATACACTTGTTTTGCGGGCACTGACATGGGAATATGGTTATCTTTTGGCGGGATTTGCAGGCTTTACGATTTCATTGATCTTTAATTATCTTGCAAGTATGGCCTTTGTATTCGAGAGAAAAGAAAATGTAGATAAGAAGAAGGAATTTCTCATATTTGTGGTTTTAAGTTTGATAGGAATGGGAATCAACACACTTATTTTATGGCTTTGTGTAGATGTGATTTATGCACATGTAGGATGGGTACAGACGTTGACAGTGACGATACTTGAATTTCTGCAGAATATTGGCGTGGGGATTGCCAATGCACCGGAACTTGCTGCACTGGCAGCAAAGGTTTGTGCAACCGGTGTTGTAATGGTTTATAATTTTATATCCAGAAAGATGTTTCTGGAAAAAAAGGAAGATGGTAAAAATGAAGAAAAATAAAAGGATGTTATGTATCCTAATGATGATGTTAACTGCAGTTTTGCTGTTTGCAGGCTGTAGTAACAAGACACAGGAAACTGACGAAGGAGTCTCCGTACCGGAAACAGGTGTTACGGAAGAAGCACCGGAAGTGTCAGAGGAAGAAGAGGCAGAGGCAGAAAAAGCAGAGGCACCGACAGAGGGTGTGACTGTTATGGAAGCAACTGATAAAGTAGTTGTGTCTGAAGATGTCATAGCAGAAGAACAAAAGCCGGAAGAGACAGAGAAAAAGGGAGATTTTTTAAGAGCTGAAAACGGCAAGATACTGGTTGATGTAGTGATGTTTATGGGACAGAGTAATATGTCCGGTTGTGGCGGAGATGCTGCACAGGCTCCGGTGGTGAACGAA
>DATESB010000260.1:0-9879 GCA_035271065.1 Lachnospiraceae bacterium
GCATTATCTGATGAGAAGGCAATATCAGAAAACAGTGATGGGCAGAAGATACTTGTTGCATATTTTTCATGGGCAGACAATACGGAGCAGGATGATATTGACGCTGTGACTTCGGCAAGTGTGACTGTGCCGGGAAATGTGGCGCAATTAGCATCATATATTGCAGAAGAAACAGGCGGAGAATTGTTTTCCATACAGGTTGTTGAACCATATCCCGCCGATTGGGATGAATGCCTGAGTCGGGCTAATCAGGAAAAGGCAGATGGTACTCGGCCAGAATTAGTACAAAACGTGGAGGATATGGAAGAATATGATGTGATTTTCTTAGGGTATCCCAATTGGTGGTATAGCTGTCCAATGGCATTGCTTTCCTTTATTGAGTCGAATGATTTTTCAGGAAAGCAAATCTATCTGTTTTGTTCGCATGGAACGGGAGGGCTTGCCAGAAGCGTTCAGGATATTACTGCTGTTTTGCCGGATGGTAACATTTCTGAAAATGTATTTGACGCTTATGAAGAGGATACTGCGGGTTCGAGGGAAGATGTAAGAGAATGGCTAAAGGAAATACATTAATTGTATTTCCTCTTTTTTGTAACCATTTGGCTTTTTCATTTGTACTATTAGTGAAGGCCTTTAAAAAACTTGAGAGGAGAGCACATGAGACAATCGGTTCAAGAACTGATTGAACGATATCAACACAACATTTATGGTGTTGCATTTAATGTGTGTAAAAATGCAGAAGATGCGGAAGATGTTGTTCAAGATACATTCATTCAGTATTACACAACAAAAAAAGTATTTGAAAATGAACAGCATATACGTGCATGGATGATAAGGGTGGCAATCAATAAAGCGAAGAACATGAATCGTACTTTTTGGAGGCAGAATAAAATGTCCTTGGAAGATTATATGGAGACATTAGTATTCGAGACTCCGGTGGCAGAAGAACTATTTGAAACAGTCATGAAACTGCCGGAAAAGTATCGTATTATTATTCATTTATTTTATTATGAAGATTATACTACCCAGGAAATTGCAGATATTTTAAAAATATCGTTAAGCAATGTAAAAGTTAGACTTTCACGTGGAAGAATGCTACTAAAAGAAGTATTACAGGAGGAATGGGAAGATGACAAATAAAGAAAAATATAAACAAGCATTTTCTGCTTTACACACCTCTGACAACTTTTTACCGGAGGTGGAAGCAATGACTAGTATCAATAGAAAACATAAAATGAAAACACTGGTTGCATCTATAATTGTCGGCATGCTAATTATGACAGGCGGCGGAACAGCTTACGCTATGGATATTGGAGGAATTCAATACAAGATTCAATTGTGGATTCATGGAGAACAGACGGATGTAGATGTGGAGTTCAAAGGTGATGGAACGTACAGTTATAGTTATGAAGACCAAAGTGGAAAAGAGACGGAATACAGTGGCGGTGGAATCGCACTTGAGAAAGATGGAACTGAAAGACCATTAACGAATGAAGAATTGATGGAAGAACTTTCTGAGCCGTCTCCTGAAGTGACGTACGAAGAAGATGGCTCCGCATGGATTTATTATTGCAATCAAAAAATTGACATAACGGATAAATTCAAAGATGGTATTTGCTATGCAAAACTAGAAAGTGAGGATGGCTCTTTATATATGACAATTAAGTATAAAGGAGCATATAGCATTAGTCCGCATAAATATGATGATCCATCGACATTTGATTAGATAACAGAGTGTAACTAAATATTTTTAAAACTAAAGAAAGCGGAAACCCTGTGAAAATCAAGGTTTCCGCAATCAATTCGGAGTAGCGAGAGGGGGATTTGAACCCTCGACACCACGGGTATGAACCGTGTGCTCTAGCCAACTGAGCTATCTCGCCATATTCAATTGTGCGGATAAAATGGGACCTATAGGGCTCGAACCTATGACCCTCTGCTTGTAAGGCAGATGCTCTCCCAGCTGAGCTAAGATCCCAAAGCAATTGTGAACCAAATCACAAACCCGCTCCGCTATTGTACTAAATAATACCATGCTTTGTCAAGGCTTTTGTCTGATTTCATTTAGCATTTCATTTAGTATTTTGAGGCTGCATACTTTTTCGTGTAAATTCGCATACTATTTGCGGAGGTGTGGACAAATTATGGATTATCAAAGTCAAATTTTAGCTATGCCACTTGGACTAAGCATGGCAGTTACGATGAATGAACAGGCAAAGGCAGGTTTTGAAAGTTTAAGCGAAACCGAAAAAGAGCACATTATTTTAAAATGCAAAGATGCCAAATCGAAAGAAGAGATGGATCGTATCATTGATTCCTTTTCATCTTCTCACAAAGGTTAAAGAAAGAATCCTTGAATACTGCTTCAAGGATTCTTTCTTTTTTCGTCTAAAGCTTCGGTTGGATATCCATTTCCTTGCAAATCCGTTGCAGGTGTACACTTGTCCTTTTCTTGTTTTGGTCTGGTGGCTTCCCAGACACCTTCCGGAATTACTTTGATTGATTCATATTGATTTGTATCTTTCATAATTACCTCCGCAAATTTCGTTGCAATTAGTATCTGCAAATGCGAGATAATTATTTGCTTCATCTTCATCCTTATTTACCAGTAATCTGAAAAGGCTAAGGAATGGTTGAGTGGAAAAGTAAATTCCAGTTTAATGCATAAAGGGCAAAAGATATTTTCCTTGTCGCCAACGGTAAAATTGGGCGACAAGGAAGTTATTTTTTACGTAAAGCAAGTGATAAGGCGAGATATTTTGGTATACGGAACAAACTTTGCATGTAAATTCGGCATATATGAAAAAATGGATTAAAAATGTCCCAATAAGCCGTCAAAACGATTCAATATTACTGTCGATACGGCATATAGAAATTTTTCTATATAAAATATTCCACCTTTACTGAATACAGACGGCAGGCAGCAAAAGTTTTATTCTATGTGCCTAAACAGTTTACATAACGCATCATTTTAAGTGCGAAATGGGATGCGGAACAACTAAAAATTTCTATATGCCGTATTGACACAAAATTCAGAAGCACCATAAAAATATACCTATTTGAATATCTGATCTCACCAAATAACTTACGTCAGGGATGACTTCCTTGTCGCCGAATTCCACTGCTTGCAATGAGGAAGTTATCTTTTGACCTCAAGAAGTTAAACCAGAAGTTACTTTTTCAGTCAACTGCACAAAACCATTGCAAATCTCCCCAAACTCCTTTAGAATAAGAAACGGACAACATAAGGAAAAATGTAAATGAAACGGAGGACCACCCATGATTAAATTATATGATAGCGGAGCCTACATCATCGACGGCTCACAAATCATCCCAGATAATGAAGATGCTCTTGCTGAGGTGGCAACAGCAGCAGGAATGCCCGTGGCACAGGAAGATGCAGCAAAAAATACGATTGCTTACAGTATTTTAGAAGCACATAATACTTCCGACAACATGGACAAGCTTAAAATTAAATTTGACAAATTAACATCCCACGACATCACATTCGTAGGCATCATTCAGACAGCCCGCGCATCAGGACTTGAGAAATTTCCTGTACCATACGTGCTGACCAACTGCCACAATTCACTTTGTGCAGTAGGCGGAACCATCAACGAAGATGACCACATGTTTGGACTGACTTGTGCAAAGAAATACGGCGGAATTTATGTACCGCCTCATCAGGCAGTAATCCACCAGTTTGCACGTGAAATGCTTGCAGGTGGCGGAAAAATGATACTTGGTTCGGATTCACATACCCGTTACGGAGCACTTGGTACCATGGCGATGGGTGAAGGCGGACCGGAACTTGTGAAACAGTTATTAAAGAAAACCTACGACATCAACATGCCGGGCGTAGTTGCAGTATACCTGACAGGCACACCGGTACCGGGCGTTGGACCACAGGACGTTGCACTTGCTATTATCGGAGCAGTATTCTCAAATGGCTATGTAAATAATAAAGTCATGGAATTTGTAGGTCCCGGTGTGTCAAATCTGAGCGCAGATTTCCGTATCGGAATTGACGTCATGACAACAGAAACAACATGTCTTTCATCTATCTGGAAGACTGATGATGCAATTAAAGAATTCTATGAGATACATGGAAGAGTAGAAGAATACAAAGAATTAGAGCCGGGACAAGTGGCATATTATGACGGATTGATTGAAGTGAACCTGAGTGAAATCAAGCCAATGATAGCAATGCCATTCCATCCGAGCAATACTTATACCATAGAAGAACTGAATGCAAATCTCATGGATATTCTTGAAGATGTAGAAAAGAAAGCACTTGTCAGCCTTGACGGACAGGTAAACTATACATTAAAGGATAAAGTGAAGAACGGGAAATTATATGTGGAACAGGGAATTATTGCAGGCTGTGCCGGAGGCGGATTTGAAAATATCTGTGCAGCAGCGGATATCCTGAAAGGTGCCAATATCGGTTCAGATGAATTTACGCTGAGCGTATATCCTGCATCAACACCGATTTATATGGAGTTGATTAAGAACGGTTCGGCGGCAACATTGATGGGAGCAGGTGCAGTCCTTAAAACAGCATTCTGTGGACCGTGCTTCGGCGCAGGTGATACACCGGCCAATAATGCGTTCAGTATTCGTCATTCAACCAGAAACTTCCCGAACCGAGAAGGTTCCAAACTTCAGAATGGTCAGATTTCCTCGGTTGCATTGATGGATGCTCGTTCAATTGCAGCAACAGCAGCCAATAAAGGTTTCTTAACCGCAGCAACTGATGTGGATACAGACAGACTGACCGGAAAACATAAGTACTTTTTCGATCAGACAATTTATGAAAACAGGGTATTTGACAGCCATGGTGTAGCAGACCCTAATACAGAGGTGAAATTCGGACCTAACATCAAGGATTGGCCTGCAATGAGCGCATTGACAGACAATCTTGTATTGAAGGTGGTTTCTGAGATACATGACCCGGTTACAACAACAGATGAACTCATTCCTTCGGGAGAGACTTCTTCTTTCCGTTCTAATCCGTTAGGACTTGCCGAGTTTACATTATCCAGAAAAGACCCTGCTTATGTTGGACTTGCGAAAGAAGTGCAGAAGGCAGAAACAGCAAGAGCAGCAGGAAAAGAGCCGACAGAGGCATTTCCGGAAATAAAAGATATTTTAGATAAGATAAAGGAAACAAATCCGAATTTGAACAAAACAAATACCGGAATCGGAAGTACAATCTTTGCTGTAAAGCCGGGTGACGGCTCCGCCAGAGAGCAGGCAGCATCCTGCCAGAAGGTACTTGGCGGCTGGGCCAATGTTGCAAACGAATATGCAACAAAGCGTTATCGCTCTAACCTGATTAACTGGGGTATGCTTCCGTTCTTAATTGATAAGACCGAGACATTACCGTTCAAAAATCATGATTATATCTTTGTTCCGAATATCAGAAAAGCAGTGGAAGATAAGCAGACAGAAATCAAGGCATATGTCGTTAATGAAGGCATGAAGGAATTCGCTCTGAAAATGGGCGAACTGACAGATGATGAAAGAACCATTATCTTGAAAGGCTGTTTAATCAACTATTATAGAGACTAGGACACATTTTCGTCACAAACTCTAAATTATTATGAGGATTTGCCGATAAATACAGTACAAAGTACACTTCGACGGGAGTAACACTTTGAATATTTGAGGCGACCACGGAGGGCATGACATCAGTTGGAAGGGATTCCATTCTGATGCGTTGTCCTCTTTTTTATGGAAAGCCATGGAGGGAATTGTATAAAAAGTGTGGTTCAGACTCACTAGGAGGAATTAGTTGGTAATCGGAAGCAGCAGTATAGGAATGGAGTCTGCCAGAAGATTTACTTCTGTGAGCATGGATGCAAGTAGAATGATGACCTGGGGCGGTTTGGGACAGGTTAGTCAAGTTGTGGTAGGAACAATGAACGCGACAGGTGATACACAGAAAGCATTACTTGATGAGCGCGCAAGTGCCTTCCAGAATTCAATGAACAATCTCATGGAAAAGTTTGAGGAAGTCAAAGGAACCAGAACAGTTACCAGCAAGCAGGAAAAGGATGAAATGATGAAAATCAAAACACAGTGTATCGATTTTCTCATCAAATTACTGTTTGGAAGAAAGAAATCCGACCCGATTGATGAGGGCACGGAAAGTAGTGTGGCGGAACAAAATGCGTCAGGTGATATGATACTTTCACCGATGTCATTATCAGGAGGCTCTTTTGAGCGGATGAGTTATTATGCCGAGACTGAGAGCACTTCATTTCAGACGCAGGGTACCGTTGTGACGGCGGACGGACGTGAGATTAACTTTGGATTAAGCTTTGAAATGAGCCGCAGTTTTGAAGAGTATTATCAGGAAAGCTACGAGTTCGGAGCGCAGTTTATTGATCCGCTTGTGATTAATCTGGATTCCAATATCGCAGATGTGTCCGACCAGAAGTTCTTATTTGATATTGACAGTGACGGTGTACTGGATAATATCTCAGAACTCGGAAGCGGAAGCGGATATCTGTCATTAGACTTAAATGGTGATGGCATCATCAATGATGGCAGTGAACTGTTCGGAACAAAATCAGGTGACGGATTTGCGGACCTTGCAAAGTATGATTCAGACCAAAACGGCTGGATTGACGAGGCAGACGAAATTTGGGAAAAGCTTCTCATTTGGAGCAAAGACAACACAGGAAATGACGTATTATATGGACTGAAAGACAAAGGAGTCGGCGCGATTTATCTGGGGAATGTCAATACAGACTTCTCCATGAATTCACCTTTGGATAATTCGGCAAATGCGGCAATTCGTAAAACCGGCATTTTTCTATACGAGAACGGAAATGCGGGAACAGTACAGCATCTGGATGTGGCAAGGTAGATTCAACTTGCAAAAGAACAGATTAAGAAGAAAATGGGCAGTTCTTATTTTGATAAGAGAACTGCCCGTTAGTATGTGCGCAAGTAAATGCATATTCGAAATCTATCAGCTGTAATCAGACTTTACAGTGTTGCCACGAAAAAGTACATGAATATGAAATGGCAGATACTGCCTGCTAAAATAAATAAATGAAATACGGCATGGGAACTAAATTTTGAGTGTTTTGCATTGAAAATGGGTAACTTCAAGGCATAAATGACGCCACCTACCGTATAAAGAACGCCACCTGCTACGAGCCATGCCAAGGCAGCGGGAGACAATGCATTGAACAGTGGAACAAACGCAAAGACACAGGTCCAACCCATTCCGATATAAATCACAGAAGAAAACCATTTGGGACAGGTAATCCAAAAAGCTTTCAGTAGAATCCCTATCAAAGCCAGACTCCAAATGACAATCAACATGACCGTTCCGATGGTTCCTTTTAGGACAATCAGACAAATCGGCGTATATGAACCGGCAATTAGTACAAAAATCATCATATGGTCGATTTTGCGGAAAACTTTAATCACCTTGTCCGAGAGGGTTAATGAATGATATGTGGTACTGGCGGTATATAATAAGAACATGCTCCCGATAAAGATGCTCATTGCCAATATGTTTATAAATCTTGCGGTATTTACGGCTCGAATGATGAGCGGTACAGCAACAACTGCTGAAAGAATTGCTCCAATCAAATGTGTAATAGCACTATCCGGTTCTCTTAATTTTCGCATGATTTAATCCTCTTCTATTACATGTATCTCCAAATAGTCAAACTCTATTCGCTCAATGAAATTGTCTTGCAAATATCGTGCTTTTGCATGCTTCTTGAACTCAGCAACCGTTGCATCCAGCCAAATGGGTTTGCCTAAATCAAATTCATAGCAGATTTGTTCAATGGCGTTAAATATTTTATGCGTTCGGGTATCGTCAGTGTCATCACATATGACAGTATCTCGAAGCATTCGGTTATCTTTGATTTCCTTAGCCCATAAACGAAACATGACACTGTCTACCTCTCTTTCATATTTATAGCGCATAATAAAGTATAACTGCTCTATTTTCGAATGTAAAGTAAAAGAGGGTTCTAATTTTTGAATTTACGAATAATCTGTCTCATGAAGACAATGATACAGAATATGTTTGCCATCTTAATTATTATTCTTTTGCTGCCATATGTATTCACGGTGCTGTTTCAGGGTAATATGCCGGAAACAAAATTAAAGAAAGCAAATTTGGGAGAAGAAACGTGCGGGAAATGGATAGAACTCAAGCAATCCGGACAAAAAGAAAAAGTCGATGTTGAGGAGTACCTAATTGGTATGGTGGCGGCAACTGTGCCGATTGAGTATGCTGATGAAGCGCTGAAGGCGCAGGCGGTCATTGCACGCACTCACATTATGCAGACAATGAATGGTGCAGATACAATAGATGCCGATGAATTAAAGCAAGACTATAAAAGTATGGAGGAATTACAGAATACGTGGGGGTATGCGGTTTTTCAAGAAAATTATGAGCGATTAAAGAAGGTAGTCAGTTCAACGCATGGACAGGTTCTCATGTACAAGAAACAAATTATCTACGCCCCGTTTCATGCAGTGAGTGCCGGTTATACAAGGAGCGGGAATGTGATTGCCAAAAAGGAAGTCTATCCATATTTGCAAAGTGTAAAAAGTGCCAAGGACGTTGAGTCACAGGACTTTTTGAACGTCAAATATGTTGAAAAAAGTGTATTTGCACAGAAACTGGCGGATTACGAAGCAAAGATACAAGTATCGGAAGAAGCAATTCTGTCCGGCATGAGCATCATGCGTGAGGAGCCTGCTGATTATGTTCAGTATCTTCATTTTGAAGAATTTAATCTTGATTTGACAGGAGAAGAAGTGCGGGAAATATTTGGTCTGAATTCGTCATGTTTTACCATGGACGAGTTTGAAGGAAAGGTTAGATTTATCACAAAAGGGCTTGGACACGGTATCGGGCTGAGCCAATACGGGGCAAATCAAATGGCAGCAGAAGAAAAGACCTATCAGGAAATATTAAAATATTATTATTCAGATACAGAAATTACAAATATTTATGAATAAAGATTGATAATCAGGCAAACCTATGAATGAGGTGATTATCATGAAAAAAATAAGACAAAGAAAAAACAATATGAGAAAGCAATATATGATAGCGGCAGGTGTTTGCATCGTTTCCGCGGTCTCGTTGTTCGCTATATATGACAATGTGTGGAAGGCGGACACGACCGATGAGTATATCGTTGATTTGACGGAAATCGAAGAAGCCGGAAAAAGCAATGAAACTGTCGATGAAAAGAAAGAAGTAGCAACAAACAATGCCAAGGCAGAAAATTTTGAAAATGAAGATATCTTTGGGTGGGACAACGTGATGGATGCCACCGATGAAGTGATGGATGCGGAAGATGAAGCACGATTAGGAGAAGGCGATGCAGAGGATGAAAAAGTGCATATTGTGATGGTTGATGAAGAGGAACCACAGGAAGCCATTACGACAGAAGCAATTACCAAGCCGATTAGTCTTTCTTTTGAAGAAAAGGACAAACTGGTTTGGCCGGTAAACGGCAATGTGGTGCTTAACTATAGTATGGATAAGAGTATCTATTTTTCAACATTGAAGCAGTATCGCTATAATCCTGCATTGATTATTGCATCTGAAGAAGGTAGCCCGGTTTTGTCTGCTGCACGCGGACAAGTGATTCATATGGAAGAACAAAGCGAAACCGGTACAACATTAACCATGGATCTTGGAAATGATTATAAACTGACTTATGGACAGTTAAAGGACATCTGCGTAGAAGCAGGAGAAGTGGTGGAGCAGGGACAGGTAATCGGCTATGTGGCAGCACCGTCAAAATCTTATAGTGTGGAAGGCGATAACCTATATCTGAAACTTGCCAGAAGTAATCAAGCAGTCAATCCGATGGAATATCTGCA
>DATESB010000261.1:0-3461 GCA_035271065.1 Lachnospiraceae bacterium
TCTGTCAAATCAAGCATAAAATCACAATCAATATTCTTCTCTCCACACTCTCTGATTACAACTGTCTTCATTCGTTGTTCCCTCCCATAAACCAATCCTATTTCTATTCATAATATCACTCTTATAAATCATAAAAAAGTGTCAAATGTCACGTTTTGCATTTGGTAAATTATTTTACACTTCTATAAAATACAAGGTGATTTTTTTCCATACAAGTTGTATACTAAATACTAAGTGAAACATGATACTCTACAAAATATTATACCACCAAGAAGCAATTACAAGGAGGCTCAACACCATGAAGCAACAAAGTCAGGCAGATACCCACGCATATAAAAGTGACAAAGGTTTTATCAAACATTATCAGGATTTAATCATACAAACGGTCATACCCTATCAATATGAAATACTGAATGACCGTATCGAAGGTGTTGAAAAAAGTCATGTTATCGCCAATTTCATCAATGCCGGCAAGGCCCTTCGTGGTGAAGATATCGGTGACGGTTTCTACGGCATGGTCTTTCAGGACTCAGACGCTGCCAAATGGCTGGAAGCGGTTGCTTATTCTCTCATCCTCTCTCCTGACGCCTCTCTTGAACAAAAGGCCGACGACCTAATAGATATCATTGCACAGGCACAGGACACAGACGGATATCTCAATACCTATTATACCATTAAAGATCGTGATAAACGGTGGACCAATCTTTTAGAGGGGCATGAACTTTACTGTGCCGGACATATGATGGAAGCCGCTGTTGCCTATTATGATGCAACCGGTAAAGATAAGTTGTTGCGTGTCATGGAACAAAATGCCGAGCATATCTACCGCCATTTTGTAGTAGACGGGCATCCCGGTTATCCCGGGCATCCTGAAGTGGAACTTGCACTGATGCGTTTATACGAAGCAACCGGCAATCCTCATACTTTGGAATTGGCGCAACACTTCATCGACGTCAGAGGCGTTGACCCTGACTTCTATAAAATGGAAGTGGCTGCACGCGATTGGTATATTTGGGGCAACAATCCGGATGACTATGACTATCAGCAAAGCGGTAAGCCTGTCAGAGAACAATCCGATGCAACCGGTCATAGTGTACGTGCCGTCTATCTGTATACTGCCATGTCACACCTTGCCTCACAAACAGATGACGAAACGCTCTTTCACGCCTGCCGCAGACTATGGGACAGCATTGTAAAACGTCGCATGTATGTCACCGGTTCCATTGGTTCCACTGTCCTGGGCGAAGCCTTTACCGTTGACTATAACCTACCGAATGACACCGCATACAGTGAAACCTGTGCTTCCATCGGATTAATGTTCTTTTCGTCACGCATGCTTGAAACAGAAGTAAATTCAGAATATGCCGACATCATGGAACGTGCATTTTATAATACAGTACTTGCAGGCATGCAGCTTGACGGCAAACGTTTCTTCTATGTCAATCCATTGGAAGTAATACCGGATGTCTCAGGTGTTGCTGCCACACACAAGCATGACTTACCCACGCGTCCCACCTGGTATCCCTGTGCATGCTGTCCGCCAAATGTATCCAGACTGATTACTGGCATTGGTAAATACGCCTACGGCGAAAATGAAACAACTGCATTCTGTCACCTCTATGCCGCCGGTGAAATTCAATTAAATAACGGCATGGCATTTACCTGCAAAACAGATTATCCCTATGGATTAACCGTCACCTATGAGATTACAAAAGGTGGAAAAGATATCGCAATCCGAATACCCGGTTGGAGTCGTAATACCTTACTTATGAGAAACGGAAAGTCAGCCGATGCACAAATCAAAAATGGCTATGCCTACTTCTCCTCCGTACAGGAACAGGAGCAAATCACACTTACCTTTGACGACACAATCCAGCGCATTTATGCATCTTCAAAAGTTGCAGCCGACACCGGATGTGTTGCAATACAGCGCGGTCCGCTTGTTTACTGTTTTGAAGGAATCGACAATGAAGAAGATATATTGTCACTGTCAATTGCCGCCGACGGTAATATGACTGCCTGTGATTACGATGCCAATCTATTAAACGGAACCATCAAGTTACAAATTGACGGCTATCGAACAGAAACCATGCAAACACTGTATTCCATGGAGCGACCTGTCAAAATACCATATACTTTGACCGCCACTCCGTATTACACCTGGAGCAATCGCGGATTGTCCCAGATGCGTGTCTGGCTACCGGAGCAATAAACATGACACAAAGTGCTACAGCCTGATTAAGAATACTTCAGCAAACTAAAAGCAGGGGTTCAAAACCCCTGCTTTCATTTTTTCGTCTCAACTTATAACACAATTTAATTCGTCCTAATTGCCCCAATCGCTTCACATATCCGCCTTGCCACTTCCGGCTTATTCATCACATAGATGTGAATACCGTCTACATCATGCGCAATCAAATCAACGATTTGATTAATCGCATATGCAATTCCTGCATCCAACAACGCCGCATCATCATTCTCGTATTTATCCAGAATCACCTTGAACTTATCCGGCAAAGTTGCACCACACATCGTTACCATTCGTTCAATCTGGCTCTTATTCGTTACCGGCATAATACCTGCTTCAATCGGTACCGTAATCCCTGCCTCACGCGCCTTCTTCACAAAATCATAGAAATGCGCATTATCAAAAAATAACTGTGAAACCAAATGCGTTGCACCGGCATCTACCTTCTTCTTCAGATTGACAATGTCGGTTTTCATATCGGAACACTCCGGATGCACCTCCGGATAACATGCACCACTGATACCAAAATCTCCATGTTCTTTGATATACTGCACCAAATCACTTGCATATTTAAAGTCATATTTACGCTCAACGTCCGGATTAATGTCGCCTCTGAGTGCAAGAATATTCTCAATGCCCGCCTCTTTTAACGCCAACAGCATGCCGTCAACCTCTGCCTTATCATAATTCAGACATGACAGATGCGCCACTGCTTCCATTCCATGTACATTCTTAATCTTCTGCGCAATTTCCACCGTTGGGTTCTTCACTTTTCCGTCCGCAGTCGTTGTACTTGTTCCGCCTGCACCAAAGGTCACACTAATGAAATCCGGTTGATATACACTCAACTTCTCCAATAACTCATCAATATTCTTAAATGCTTCTTCTTTCTTTGGTGGAAAAATCTCAAAGGATACCACCGGTTTCTTCTGCGCAAATATATCCTTAATCTTCATTCTGTTCTCCCCATGCTAAACCAATTATGTTACAAACATCCTGTTTTCTTCTTTTCAAGCCACATCAGATATCGTAACATTTCTATCCAAAAAAATCAACTCTGCTGCATGGATTCCAAATCCAAAAGGTAAATCAAATCCATCCACCCCAAATTTGATGTTCTAGATAAAAAAATCTATTTTCCACAATTCGCTTCGTTTTCCTTGTTTTCTCTGCAACTTATCCACACTGTTTGAGCTGGATTCATTGCAAATGT
>DATESB010000262.1:0-21540 GCA_035271065.1 Lachnospiraceae bacterium
CATTATGGACTTCTTTCCGCGAAGCAATATTTTCATGTTTTTCGCTCAATGAGTTTTGTACCCATGTGTGCTAAGACCCTTGATATATAAGGGTTTTCAGCTCGCTTAATCTTTTACCCTTGACATCAAGACAACAGTCTCGACGTGGCCGGAGTTTAGACAACCGATGTCAGTTGGCCAATTTCAAATCTTACGTTTGTGGAAACATGTCAACGACCTTTTTTGCTCTTTCAGGGTATAAGGGAATATATCATCGATTTCTCCGTTCGAGGGAATATATCCAAAGAATTTACTACTATGGCATATGTCACAGCACATTGTATTATCTTGAATTCAACCATTCGATTACCGGATTAAGTTTTTCTTCCTTGACTCCATCAAAGCCATTTTCAATGGTATCAATTGCCTCAATCAATTTTTCGTCTTTGTCGCTACGTTTTTTTAGTGTCTTAACAAACATGGACATCATCATTCGATCTATTCCCTTAAGATCTCTTAGAGGGAAGCAGCCGCCACGAAGATAGAAGAATGGAACATTTCCGAGCTTGTTCCTTGTTATTATGGTTTCAGCATCAGGTTCGGCAGTTCTGCCTGTACCGGATCCGCAAACAGCTTTTAGCTTATACTTTCGTACTTTCTTTAATCCTTGCACCTTTCCGATTTTCATCCAACCAAGAAAAATTATTTCTTCCTCTATGCTAATTTTCGAAAGTTCATTGACCCGATGGACCTTCATTCCTGTTTTAGCAGAAAGCATTTCAGCATACTTCTTAGTGAAACCAGTCTTTGATTCATAAACTATGATCATTGCTCTTATTCCCCCTTATCTTGCTTTCCCTAAACCTTTTTTCCTTCTGGTAGTATGGCAAAATGGTTCCGGAAAAACAGAACAGCAGATATGATAATGAGCACTGCCATACCTATAAGAGCTACTATTTCCAATGTCGCAAATTCCCCCTTAAAACCTGCCGGTGACTTTAGAAACTGATTAATTCCAAAGTAAGCCCAAGCAATCGGGAGTGGAAAAACCGCATTGCGAATTTTCGATACTACGCCGATTAATAGCAAGATCGCAACAACCAGCATAATGATTCCCCAAGTTTCCTGCGACAGTCCGAAACCTGACCAATTGAGTTTTATTAGCGCTGCTGCAGTGTTTACGACTGTTGCTATAAAAAGCCAGCCTCCATAAAGAGCGAAGCTCGCAGGTAATAACCAGCGCTTACCTTCACGAATATCAAGAAGCTTCATGCATATTAAAGCCAAGGTGATCACAAATCCTAGTATGAAAAGAACAGAAATTTCCACCAAGACAAAAGAAAATGTCACTATCCATGCAATGTTCAAAACACATGAAATTCTAAAAAGATTAGAGATCTGATCGACAGCCTTCTGGTAATAGGGATCGTCCTTTTTTATAATCATTGCAATCATCGATATCAAAAGTAGTGAGTAAATGACGCTCCAAATGCTGAAGGTACCAGGGCTTGGTGTAATCAAGGTAACGTACATGTCTGAAATTTCTTTCTGTGTCAGGCCATTGATCAGGCCTATTGCCCCTAATGTGTTAATTACAAGGGTTGCTGCTAAAAAGATTAGATTTACCCAGGCTTTTTTTACTCTGTTCATAATGTTCCTCCTAATATGGTTTATTTTATTGTTATTTTAGGTTCTTTTTCACCTGATCTGCTGCTAGCTTTCCTGTGATGATTGAGACCGGAAGTCCGGACGGGCTGAAGGTCCACTGACCGCATTGGTAAACATCGGGTATTGGCGTTTGGACAGCATTTGTGATTTTTTTGAATCGATTTTCCGAAGGCATAATTTTATTTGTAAATGACCAGCCTGTTATCGCACCTTCGGAGTTAAAGGTTTCCTTTTCTATAGTTAAGGGCGTGGCGCAAATTGAAAATAGAACTAGTTCTTGAATGCCATGAAACAGGGAATGCTCCAGTACATTGATTATTTTCTGTGTGCAGAACTCTTTGAAGCGTTCATAATCTCCCGCCTCCGAAATACGTTTTACCAGGCTGTAATCCAAAAGCGTGCTAATGATGAGTCCGGTTTTCCCTTCCGGAGCCAGGGTCCTATCCCGTATCGCCGGACAGGATATTTCATAGGTTGTCCGTTCAAGGTAATCCTCTGTCCAGCGGAACAAATCACCCTTACTGTCATTAGCGCTGTCTTCCCAACCAATCATTGATGACAAGCCCTTTGTGCTTGACGTGTAAAACATATGCGCACCGCACCGGTCTTCGAAGTGGATGCTACTCTTGTTTACGCCAAGAAAAACCGTCAATATCGAATCCCCGCCGATACTTTGTTTGGCCAGCGCTTGCTGTTTTTCAAAGTTTGAGGAGCTCAGGCTGTTTGTCAGGTTATACAAGGTCTTTTGATTTGCTGCCCAGATCAGTTTCCCATATCCAAAGAGCTCGCCACTTTCCAGCTGGATTTGGTGTTCCTTTGCATCCACGTGACTAACTCCAGCTTCAGTCAAAATTTCCCCACCTGACGACAGGATATATTCGGTCATTTTTTCGGCAAGTACACCGGTCCCTCCGATTGGGTAGGCGTAATCTAGATACAAACTGAAATAACTTAAGGCAAAAAATGTCGGTGTATCTTTGAAAAAGTGCTGTATGATCATATCGATCAACGCTATGTTTTTTGTAAATCTGCCAAGATATGATTGAATCGGCTCGTCAAGACGACTTGCTTTTCTGATATTCAACTGGTACCTGAAAAACCATGGTAATAGCGTTTTGGTGAGATATTGTAAATCCATTTTCCTCATAAACAGCGGATTGTCGATGCCATAAAGCACATCCATATAGCCCATGACCTTGCGAATTTCTTCCTTTATTTGATTAATGTCTCCTTCATTATCCGGAAATATAGTCGTGAGCATGGAAATATAATTATCTAAGCTATCTTGTGACGTCAGCTTGACTGATCGATCGGCGATACCGATGGAAACCTGATTTTGCTTACACTCCATATCTATTCCCAAGTCTTTGAGCATCGGAAAAACGATCCCTGAATTTTCAAAAGCGCGAATGCCGCCATCAAAAGCAAACCCTTGGTGCCAGAAGGTATCAACCATTCCGCCGGTTTTTTTCCTTTTTTCGCACACCAGTGTCCTAAAACCATATCGGCAAAGATATGCTGCACTGGTCAGGCCGGCTAGCCCACTGCCTACGACGATAGCGTCATATTCTTTTTTCATGATGTCACCCCTTCGATGAAGGCAATGGCCTCTCGAATTTTTACAGCCTGACCATTTTCAACAGAACAGATGCAGCGAGCCTCAAACTGCTCCAGCATCAAAGCCTCGGATGATGATTCACTCCAGCGCTTTTGGGCACCTGCAAAGTTACCAACCGCTATCCGTCTCATAATCCCTCTGATGTCTGTATTGTTTCCATTGGTACAGCTTGGATGTTCACACAGCCGACAGCGCATCGCCTCTCTCATAACATTTTTCTCATTTTCATCATAGTTTTCATATAGCATCTCAGCAGTAAACGGCTTTTCAACCATCCTAACGAAGTTCTTCATGCCAGACTGGTATACAAAGGGTTCCTTGCCAAGTTTTTTAAGCAGAACATTTGCTGCTGTAAGCCCTGAGGTCGTGACCGTCGGTGTTCCTGTTCCCATTACAGTAGATTCACCGCAGCAGAAAATGTTATCCCATTCCGTCCTGGTTTTAAGCCTTTTAAACATATGCTGACCCAGCATCTGCTTTGGACCGGCTACAGCTCCGCCGTTCTTCATGTTGTATCGCTCGATGGTTTTTGGAGTTGCGACTTCTGCATAACGTACGGCTTGTCTGATATTGGGAAATCGTCTTTCCAATACAGCAATCAGCCGGTCTTGCTCTAATTTTTTCTTAAGCAAATAGGATTTTCTATCCAGACCTTCCCAGTTTTCAAAGGTCGGACCGATTGCAATAACCGTATGTTCATCAGCAGCACATAGCGTCCTGTCATCGATGCTCAATATATAGGCAGTAACTTCGCTCTCGTCAAGCTCATCCGGATTGCCAACCAGCATTTCGATGGGGGCAGTGCCATCAGGGATAGAATTCCGGTCAACCACTGTATACAGAACCACACTGGGGTATGTTGGAACCTGATTTAAAGCCCATTCTATTTTCTGCTTCGTCGTATATTCAGGATCTATCAGCTTTCCGTAAAGATTCCAAACAGTTCCTGAATATATGATGTCCGGCGCATACAGCTCTCTACCGTCATCCAACTTAACGCCAGCAGGCTTCCCATCTTTAAAAATAAATGAAAGGACTTCCTTCTCAAGGATCATATCGCCACTGTTTTCTTCAATCACCTTTTCAAGCTTTCCCGGAAGAAAGAGTGTCGAGCCTGCAGGATAATAACTGCCGCCGACATGGTTATCTACAAACATTACAGCAGCGAGAACAGCAGGAGCCTCTTCAACCGTTGCGTAACAGTAGGTTGATGTCAGCTTATCGAAAAATTTGAATATCTCCGGATCAGTAAAATACTTTTCCAACAGACTTTTCGCGCTTTTATTCAAGTAGCTCAAAAACCGAATGTAGGAGATAGGATGCTTGAGCATGCTCTTCAGTGCGGCGTTCCGGTCGGTTTCATCGGCGGTGGTATAAGTCGGGTTCTCTACCATAACATGCTGGTACATTTCAAGCATATCGTGATAAAAACGCTTGATGTTCTTTTTTTCGCTGGAGAAAATATCAGCAAGCTCTTCGGAAAATTGCTCAATATCCGCCCAAAAATGGATTTTTTTTCCTTTAAAATTGACACAGTACAGAAGGTTGTGTTGAATCATATCGATTGGCTCTTCAAGACAATTGAAGACGAATCGATGGGCATTAAAGCCATTTTCACCGAATCCATAAAGCATCGCAGAGCCCTGGTCAAATGTCACATGCTTTCGTTTGAATACACCGCAGGAGCCTCCCGGTTGGTAGCTTTTATCTATAACAGCAACCTTCAGGTGACGCTTGGCAAGCAAGCTTGCCGCTGTCAACCCGGAAAGCCCACCACCGACAATAATTGCGTCATAATCCATCGTTTGAAACCTCCTCTCTAAATGGTGATGCTATTTTAAGCCCTTCTCTGATTTTTCGGTACATGATGATCGGGCCGTCCCCCGGAACGAGCTTTTCGCCGGATCTTAATGCCGAGGCTTTGGGTTTTTGTGTAATTACCACGCGCTTATCTTGCCTTTCAACGGCTTTGTTGCCAAACTTCCCTATGTATGCGATCAAGCTGTTTACTGGCTTAAAGCTGCTCAGTTTGCAGTAAAACCGAATATATAGAATGGTATTTTCATCATCCACGGGAGCAAAGTAGATAATGACCTTGATTTTCTCGCTGATGTGGTTCATCCAGATATTGGGGAATATGAAGCTCAAATGGGTATCCTTGATGACGCATTCTTCAGGTGATTTTGGTTTTTGTCCATGATCCAGCTCGTTATTAGCACTGGTCGTCAAAATCCCTTTTTCCCATATTACCTTTGGTCCATTGACTAGAGTCTTGTTTCCTCTGCCTATGGTGGTTTTATGGACGAAAGGAAGATGTACCACATCCAATTGATTTTCAATACATCTTGAATAATGGGAATTCCAGTGGTCCTCAATCTCGCTGAAAGCGTAGGAGTGATCAATTTCCTGATCAAAAAACGGCAGATCATCAGTGATTTTTTCCTCATCGCCATACCACATGTAGATGATTCCGTTTGCTTCCCTGACAGGATAATGCCTGACATTGTATCGGCTGATGTCAGCCACAGAAGCTTTACCGTTTGCGGGTATAAACGTGCATTGACCAATTTTATTAAATTCAAGTCCATGGAATGGGCATTGGATGCAGTCATCCTGAACCTTCCCTAAACTAAGGGCAGCGCCACGATGAGTGCATTGATCTACCACGCAGCCGATTTCATTCTTGCTGTTTCTAAATAAAGCCAGATCCAGATTCATTCGTTTAACGCCTACAATCTGGTCAGCCTTGACTTTCTTTGACGGCAGTATTGCATACCATTGATTTGAGATCATTTATTGCTCCTTCATTACAACGAATTTTTCTTGCTAATGTGCTCTTTATGCTAATCGGTGCCATTGGCGCGAATACCATCCCAATATGCCTCAAACAGTTCATCAGCATTGCCGAGATCGAAAGGCTCTTTGGGATATAAAAGCATCCCATCCAAGATACCCTGAATCATGCAAAAGTAAAGGCGGAGAGCTCCCGGGGAAACATCCTGCCTGATTTCACCTTTAGATTGCCCAGTTGAAAAACATTGCTGTATCTGTTGTTTGAATACCCTGTCATTATCTTCAATCAGTTGAGCAGAGATGTTTTTAAGCTGTTGATTTTGAATGAATGGTATGGCACGCCAGAAACGAAGCCGGTTGTCTTCAGAGAAATAATCTATCACATGAACATATAGGCTCTTCATTGAATCCCTGCAGCTCAGGTTTTTTACTTCTAATATTTTTTCTGTTAAACATCTATAGTATCTTTGTATCTCGTCCCTGATAACCAGCTCAATAATTTCATCCTTGCTTTCAAAATGACTGTAGAGTGATGGAGTCTTTATATTTACTGCTCTTGCAAGTTCGGCAACTGACAAGTGGTAGCCTCTTTCACAAAAAATATCAAATGCAGCCTTAAGGATTTCATTTTTTTTATCCACGTTCCTCGCCTCCTAAGCTAATTGCCATTAATAAATAGATTCATTCCTTACCGGATTTTAATATTTGCTTATGAAGCTGGATATACATCTCTGGCATGCGTTCAAATGCCTCCATGCGTACTGCTTTAAGCTTGAAAGCCATACCCATGCCAAGGTTGAAAGCTTGTTTGCCGAGATCCTTTTGCGGGAAGTCATACAGCCCATTTTTCTTGTAGAAGCGATGGTCATCTCCAACCACACCCCTCATACTGTAGATCAAGTCGCGGAATATTTTAATTCCGCCTACTCCAAGGAAATTGACGCTTTTTTGGTATTTAGCCAGGGCTGCCTGGGACAGGCGTTTCGCCGAATTTATAATCAGGCTTTCAAGATAAACTGAATCCTCATATTCATCACCGATGAGGCACATGGCATTCTCACGCCCGACATTATCTTTTCCTTCTAGAAATTGACGCACATTCGGCAATGATCTAAGTGGACCCGCAACCAAATAGCCTGTATGCTTGCCCATCATGCTGGTTCGGTGTCCGTTAGAAAAGGTACGATCCAGAAAGAGTTTCCAGATCGGCTTCAGGTATCGGTCCTCAATGTTCATTCCAAATACCAGAACATCACAGGTATTGACGAGATTAAGGTAGAAATCCTGGAACCCATCCTTGCGGTCACATTCACCCACCAACTCGCACTTAAGACAGCCATGGCAGCCTGCTTCATAAGGGAACTCATTTATATCAATGACTTCTATTTCATGGGGATAGGCATCCATGAATACATCGAGCATCCGTGACAGGTTCCCATCTTGATGAATTTCATCCGTCAGCAGTACCGTCCTCAGCTTCGGTTCGGCCAATTTGGGATTTGCTTCCCGGGATTCGTTGATTAAGGCCGGCGAGAATCGAGGTGATTTAGTTTCCGGCAGGGGCATAAACTTACGTTCCACCGGATCTCGGTTGCGACAGGCACTGACAAAGTCATTCATAAAAAACCGCATGCTGGCACGATGAGTTTTAATGAGCATGTCCATATTATCAGCTGTTCGACCTTCAACGTAGGCCATGCCCAGATCTTCACTCGTACTGCGAAGCCAATCTTCTGCCAGGTGGTCATAGTAATGGAAGCACGTCATCATGCTGGTTGCATATTTCCCTTGAAAAATAGAATTACGACCTTCTGCTTTTATCAATTGGAATAGACGAATCAATTGCCAAGGTACCAACATTGTATATACGGGCGTATTCCAGATAATCGCATCAGCCCACTCAATATCGGTTATTGCAGACTCAAGCCAGGATTGCTCAAAGTTAATTTTGGACAAGGCTTCGCTTGCCTGCAGGACTTTATACTCCACATCCTTTTCTTGACCTAGCATATATAGGCTGTGCTGGAGGGTTAAGCTGTATTCGCCTTTGGGGCTGCCATTTACAATAAGGATTTTAATGATTGGTTTCATTCTCAGTCACCTCGTTTTTTAATAGTGATTAGAAATTCAATTATATTGAGAGTCATAGTCTTCCCCTTTAAAAGCTTCTTGAGCTAACGAATATTCGTTAGCTCAATTTTACAACTTATTCTTTAAATTTGCTAGTCTTTTATTCATTATTATTTTGTAGGGAATACAAAGGGAAAGAAGACAAAGTTTTACCGGAATCAATTATCAATTTAGTAAGCCCGCCTATTCAAGGATGTTCACATTTTATTTAATCAGACGGTTCAACTACAATGAATACAGTTTTGTTTTCGAGTAGACTAAGCAGCAATTCTTTCTTTCGTTCTTTAAACGTCTGCTATCGGCGGCTAACATCACAAAGTGGCTGGTCGAGGTATGGCAATGCTCTAATTTTGATAAAATAGATTTATGGGCGTATTGCTATATGGATTACTCATCTATTTGGATTTCAATTCCAGACTTAAACTCAATGATGAAATGATCATCATGAATCGTGATTTTATCGATGAGTGTCCTAACATACTGCTCATCATATTCGGCAAACGTCGCAGTGAATGTGATATATCTGAAGATTGTCATTGCCCTCGTTGCGGCGCTCCCTTGCCTTACTTATACAAAAACAACGGTACCAAAGGACAAATCCAATGCAAGGTGTGTCAAACATTATTTAACCCAGAAAACAAGTACAATCAACCATAAATGGTTCCTTGGTTATACCAAAGACGAGAACAAGAAACTGGTCATTGTCCCGGAAGAGGCCGAAGTCATCAAAAGAATTTACCGGGAATACCTCGAAGGTGCCAGTATGCTGAAAATTGCCCGTGGCCTTGAGGCGGACGGTATTTTAAACGGCGCTGGCAGAGAAAAATGGCACACCAGCAACATTAACCAGATTCTGCGAAATGAGAAATATATCGGCGATGCCCTTTTGCAGAAAACTTATACCACAGACTTTCTCACGAAAACGCGAGTGAAGAACCATGGTATCGTTCCGCAGTATTATGTAGAAAACAGCCACGAGGCAATCATCCCGCGTGAGATTTTCATGTTGGTACAGGAAGAGCTTATCCGACGTCGTATCGTCCATACCAGCCCGAACGGCAAGAACAGGACATTCAGCAGTATTCATTGCTTCTCAAACATGCTTATCTGCGGAGGCTGCGGCGAGTTTTACCGCCGGATTCATTGGAACAACCGTGGTAAAAAATCGGTTGTTTGGCGCTGTATCAGCAGGCTTGAAAACACTGGCCTTTTCTGCGACGCACGAACGGTGCCGGAAAGCACAATCGAACAGGTTCTTGTCTCCGCTATCAATCAGACACTCTGCGGAAAGGACGATTTCCTCGCCACCCTGCAGAACAACATAGAAACTATCCTAAGTTACGGTAATGATCAGACGCTGGAAAGTATTGATAAGAGACTGTCTGACCTGCAAGCCGAGCTTTTATCACTGGCTAGTTCCAAGTCTGACTATGAGAAAGTAGGCGATGAAATTTACCGTCTTCGCGAGGAAAAGCAAAAGCTTCAGCTGGAAAGCGCAGAGCGGGATGAAGTGAAAAAACGGATTACAGACATGGCCACTTTTCTACGGGAACAGCCCACCACCCTGACCGAATATGTTGAACCACTTGTCCGGCGGCTAATTGAAAAAATCGCCGTCTACGAGGACAAATTCACTGTGGAATTCAAGTCCGGCGTAACAGTGGATGTACATGAATAACCAAAAAACTAATAAGGCACTCTACGCAATTGCGACGTAGGGTGCCTTTTCATGTCCATTATTCCAAACGTTCAAAAATCAGATAGCAAAGGTATGTCAAATAAGGCGATGGCACTTTCTTCTGGCCAAAATCCCAGTCTTTTAATTTCTGGTATACTGACTCAGGTGTAAAAAGACCATCCTTATCTTGTCTGCCTTTTATATGCTTAATCATTTCAAGAAAACGCTGGTCATCTCGCACAAACTCGAATTTACTCAGAACCCCAGCTACGCTGACAATATCATACCAGCACGAAGGTGCTTTCATCTTACGGAAGTCCGTGCCCATGTAGAACATATAAGGATGCTGATCAAGGCTATTCTCCCACAGACTCAGTAAAGCATCAACGGATGATGCCACTGTCTTTGAATCCCTATATTCTGGGATATGCGACAGTAAATCGGTCATGATCAGCGTCGCATATGGGCAGCAGTCATCCTTTTTCCCTGGGCCTCGAAACTTGCCCAACTCAGGTGACACGGCGCAAGGAAATCCGTTATTACGGCATAAGGAAACCAGATGGTCAACACCGGGCTTGATGTTTTCATGATAATCCATACCTGCCTTTAGCAGAGCGAGCAAAAGCAAGGGAGCATCGCACAGACACCAGCTAAAGACATCTTCGCCTGTACCGCCAAAATGCTTTGGCACATTGGTCATAGACTGATAAATGCCATGCTCATCCTTATGCTTAAGAATCTCATCAATAGCCGCTTCGATTTCCGGGACTTCCATATCAAATCCGAGGTCAATCAGAAACAGAAGTTTTTGTATTGGCAAACCAGGATTTTTATGATTTGTTACCAGGATTTCATGAAAGTTTGCAATATCTGAAAGGTATCTTTTTATACGGCTATCAGCCAACGCTGCTTTTCTAATTTCAACAAGATTATCCTTAGATTCATGACCCAGGTTAAGACGGATTGCGTATTTCAGCCAGTCATCGCTTATATTCAGCAGCTTTTGAAAATCCATTTTCTACATCAGCCTCCTTTCTTCTATACCCTCAAAATCAGCATAACGTTCAGTAAACTAGCAATATCCAACCATACTATAATTCAAACAAGATATTACAGGAAAGGATGGCGCATCATTCATATTTCCCATATGCATTCTTCCACTTGTCTGCTACTTCAAGAAACGCATCATATCCATAAGTTCTGATGTAATCGATAGCTTGTTTGTATTTTTTATATTTGTAGCCGTTTTTGTTATAAAAGTCATTGAGTACACTGCAGGTGCTATATTCACTGCAATCAGCACATGACTGTAGTTTTTTAGAAATACAGCAAACTTTCATCTTGCATTTTGCCTTTAAAATATCTCTGGTTCCGTTTTCATAACCAATTTTACAGCCTTTACATGTCTGCTCAATAAATGCGGAACAAGTACGGCAATATGCGCCACAGCAGCCTATTTCGCTAATTGACATGACATGACTCCTTCCCAGATGATATATGCAAACCCTTGTATTGTCACATATTTCCGCTATAACATCTATCCTGAACACTCAACCTTATAAAATCCGAAAAACATCTAAATCGACCACTCAGCAAGCCCTAAATACACAAAACATCTAAACTGACCACTCGCCAAGTGCCGACATCTAAATCGCTCTGTACGGGTCAAAATCAGCCCTTTGGATATGTTCCCGCAAAGCAATATTTTTACGATTTCAACACTTCAGATTTTTTCTCTAAAATCCTAAAAAGCCTTTATTTCAAGGCTTTTTTACACACTCACTTATCAACCCTTGTTATCAATACTACCGTCTCAACATGTGATTATTAGGCTATTTGAGGTAACAAGTCTAAAAACATCTGAAATGCCTGGTTTCAAAGATCTTTTCATACTTCGTCAAACTTTCGACATCTAATCTTGCGCTTCAATCAAGTAGGCTATTGTACTTTTCTTACAAAGATAATCTATAGTTTGTTACTTCTTTTCTTTGCTTTCTCTATCATTATAGATGAGACTATTGCATAGATAAGAACTGTTACAATTAGGCAAATTTCTAAGGTCAAGAATAATAGCTTACCAGTGATCAAGTTCAATCCCATCATTATGAATACAAAGCATATCATCAAAAATACAATAGCAGATTGACGATAATGTGGTTTCTTATCCATTTTTCCACGCTCTTCTTTTGATGCGTACAAATAGGCATTATTGAATAAAAATCCCTTTTCAAGGAACTGAAAAATAGAAAACACTAATGTGCCCGCTGCTAATGAAAAAATTATTACCGCTGTAATTATTACTCCAGTTTCCAAGATAAGACGCCTCCTCAAAATTACTTGCTGTTATTCTTCTTCAAACTGTATTTCTTACTACTTCGATGCGTACCGTTATCATCTGAAACGATATTGCTTCGCTTTTTCTTTTCTTCCTGAACAGCCCTGAACTCACTCTCCGTTATAATCGGCGGATGACATTCTTTCATCTGATATTCGTATTCATGTGTTGCAGAGTCCAAAAGCGAGACTGTACCCGTGTACTTCTCATTTTCAAGCATTTTCTCTATCGCTCGCTTATTCCATTGTTCCTTACCGGCAGGAGACGGTATGCCTGCTTCTGACAACTTTTTAATGATTCCAAGTACACTTGCACCATCAAGGAACCAACGGAAAATATCTCGAACAACTTTAGCCTGCTCATTGTCAATTACAAGTTCGCCATTTTCATTTTTTGCATAACCGTACAGCTTTCGCTTGTATAATCCAGATGTTCCATTTGCTGCTTTCATGGCAAGTCCCATGCGGATATTTTCGCTTCTGCTCTCATTTTCAGCCTGAGCAAAAGATTCCATCACCGAAATCATGAGGTTACTTTCAACCTCATCGGTATCCAGATTCTCCTGTTCAAATATTACTCTGACTCCTACTGCCTTCAATCTGTTAAGCGCAGAAAGTGTCTCAACGGTATCCCTGCCAAACCTGCTGATGCTTTTTGTTAGAACGACAGAGATGTTGTGAGCTTCACATTCTCGGAGCAGTCTTTCAAATTCACGTCGAGGAATTTCTCCCTTCGCTGATGCGATATCGATGAATACATCTGCCAGTCTCCATTGACCGACATTCGCAACCGCTCTTGTCAAAGCAGAAATCTGTGCTGCAAGGCTATAAAGCTGTTCTTTTTCATTTGTACTAACCCTGCAATATATTCCAACCTTCTTTTCCAAACGGTCATTCTTTGCCGGGATATACCAAATCTTTGAATCCATCAGTTCACCTCCTCGTCTTATTTAGCCTAATTATATCACAATTTCACATTTATGATAAGTAGGCAATTTATGCTTATAAAATGAGCAAGAACACAATATATTGATTGCCCTCTTTTGCAAATCACTATATATTGCGTGACATCAACACAACCGTCTCAACACTACTTTCATTGTCCCAACAAAGTTCCTCCGTTTCGATTCCATCATAAAATACAGGAAAACGGAACTTGATATGCTTTAAGAATCTTCCGTCTGGCTGTTCTTTTTCATATAAAACAACCTGTTCCACAAAGCTCTTTAGAAATTCCTTCTTCTCTGCATCCGTAAATCTATCATATAGTTTATCAAATAAGAGCAGAAATTCATAGACATTATCACCAGATATTTTCTGCTGACGGATATTTAACATTCTGTCTTCCACTTCTGAAATCGAATCTTCCAATGTACTAATCTCATCATAGAACTTGTCCATTCGATCCTGCATATCCTGATATTTTCTATCGTAATGCTTATCTAGGATATCCAGGCTGTCAATCTGATCTGCCAGCTTATTTTTCGCACCTACGAGCTGCTTCATCTGCTTACGCATATTTTCAAGTTCCTTGTCCAGTTCCTTGGTATCAATACTTTTTCCGATTTTCCGCTTGATTTCTTGTTCAAATTTGGGGTTCTGCACCAATTTACGAATAACCTCTACTACCGCATCATTCACTCTGTCTTCGCCCCATTGCTTGCGATAAGTACAATGGTGTCCATCGACATAAGTTCTATGCTTGCACGCATAATAGAAATAATCCTTGTAAAGTGTTCCGTCTTTCCGTTTCTTACGGTTCACATTACCATACATTCCACTTCCACAGACGGGACATTTTACAATACCTGATAAAATATGTTCATGGTCGAGGCTATGCACCTTTTCATGACTGACGCTGGTTTTATCGCGCTTATTCTTTGCAAGATTCCAATCTTCCTCTGAAATAATAGCTTCATGAATCCCATCATTTAACATGTAAGAATCCTGTTTCACCACATGATAATCATTTCTAGTTCCAGCTACCTTTTCATTCTTCCTTCTGCCAAATGCCAGCTTGCCACAATAAATAGGGTTGTCCAATACCCCTTTAATAAATGAAGATGCGAAGGTATCTAATGTATTGTTCTGACGCTTCTTTTTGCGATATCCGTTCTGGTTCAGATAAGCTGCGATTGCATTGATTCCCATTGTCGTGTTGATATATTTATCATAAATCAGACGGATAATATCTGCTTCATCTTCTGCAATCATTAGTTCTCCATTTTCCAACTTATACCCATAAGGAGCAAAGCCGCCATTCCACTTCCCCTCTCTGGCTTTCTGCTTGCGCCCTTCCATGGTCTGAACGAGGATATTTTCTCTTTCAATTTCCGCAACTGCTGATAATACGGAAATCATCAGCTTCCCTGCATCCTTTGAACTGTCGATTCCATCCTCTACGCAGATAAGATTCACACCGAAGTCCTGCATTCTCTGTAAGAAACTAAGTACATCTGCTGCATTTCTTCCGAAACGAGACAGTTTGAATACAAGTACAAAATCGACCTTATCTTTGCCATCTTCAATATCCCGAAGCATTTGCATAAACTGTGGTCTTCCCTCTACACTCTTACCCGATTTTCCTTCATCAGAGTATTCTCCAGCGATTACCAGTTCCTGATATTCTGCGTATTTTTTTAATTTATCACGCTGAGCATCTAAACTATAGCCATCGACCTGCATGGAAGTAGATACTCGTGTGTAGATGTAGCACTTTTGTTGTTTTTTCATCATTGAATATTCTCCGATTTGTCCATATTATTCTCGCTATTGTTACCAAATACGATTTCCAATAGTTCTGCAGCAACCTGCTTATTTCTTATACGCATCAAATTGTCCCATATGTCTTCTTTGCCAAGCAGGTTCACACCTCCATGCCAAACAAGTTCATCGTCAATGACTGCAAAATGTTCTTCAACTTCTTCTTTTGTCTGTACTGTAACTCCAGATTCCCGCATCAAACCAATTAGTCCATACAAAACATCTGCATTCCCATAAATTGCATGATCTGGTTCTGTTGTAATCACCGTAATCTGTACACCAGCTTCCTGCCTTGTTTTTACCAGATAAAGTAGTCTTTCTATTTTATCCTGCCTTATATCAGGACTGGAAATGACAACTTTCTGATCTGCTTCAACGATATCTTGCTCAAATTTTTCAGAATAATTACCAGCATCATAGATCGCATTAACGACCTGTTTTGCATGAATTTCACCAGTCCATAATGTAAATCCAGTCCGTTTATAGGTTCTCAAACGTTTCGCATACATATGATCAAAGTATCTGATATGAGAATCTATGTAATCATAGACATATACAGCCTCTTTCCCCTCATAATCACGATTTAGTCTGCCTATATACTGCTCTAATCTTCCATCAAAAGAAACCGGTGCAGCAAGCATTAACACATCCAGTCTGGGAAAATCAAATCCTTCCCCAATCTTTTGACCTGTTGCAATCAGAATTAGGGATTCCTCCGTTGATGCTTCCTTTAGTTTTAATCTGATTTCTGCATTTTGTTTATCTGAATTTCCTCCGTACAGCAGATATACATGGTCTGCATAGTTTTGTAATCTGTCATATAACAACTTTGCATGCTCCTTGTACCTTGTCAAAATTACTGGTGTCTGTTCCAACGAAACACTGGCTATCACATCATTTACAATCATTTCATTCCGAACATCGCTTGTACTTATGATATTGTATGCCTTATTGATATCTGATTTACTGTCTGCAGTATCAACCACTCTGGTATATCTTGGAACAAAATAATGATCAATTCCTTGCGCCTTTGCTCTCTCTAAAGCTGTAAACTTATGTCTAAGCGGTCCTAGCATCATGTAGATTATTTTATCTAGATTGTCCCCACGCTTTGGAGTTGCTGATACTCCATAAACATATTTCGCATTGATTTTTTGCAGTAACTCCATAGACGTATTAGAAGCCGAGTGGTGACATTCATCCATAATTACCATCCCGTAGGAATTCAACATTTCATTGAACTTTCCTTTCCCATACATAGAACCAACCATCGCCACATCCACAATGCCTGTCAAGGTATTCTTACCGCCATGTAAAATACCGATTACACTGTCTCTCTTTTTCTTTCTTCCGGTTTTTGTTTCATATTCTGGTGGTTCCTCATCAATTTCCAGAAATTTGTTTAACTCATCCACCCACTGAATCATTAAATCCTTACTCTGCAATAAGATGAGCGTATTTACTTTTCTTTCTGCAATCAGGTAACTGCACACAACAGTTTTTCCAAATGCTGTTGCTGCACTTAATACCCCATCAGAATTATTTAGCATTCTCTCTGCTGCCAAATCCTGTCCAGTTCTTAAGTCTCCATTGAACTTCACTCTGATTGGACGCCCTTTTTCTCGTTGGTCTGATATGTCTACTTTTATTCCAGCTTTATCACATTCTTCCAAGATTTTTTCCCGTAATCCTCTTGGAACCTGAATATATCCATCAATATCTTTTCCGAGATAAACCGCACTAAAATTATAATAGTTGGAATATCCCAGACGCTTATTCTTATAAAATTCCGGATTATCAAATGCAGCCATGCTTCGAATCTGATTTTGGATATTCGGTAACAGATTTAATGTATCAATATAAACTCCATTGCTTAATATCATGTGAAGTTTCCCTACAACATCCGATTTAACGAATTCACAATGTTTTTTCCATGGTTTTGGTCGATTTGTCATATTAGCATTTGCAACCGACATACCATCCTTTTCCAATAACTCCTGCTGCCATTTCAGCATATAGTTTTCAACATCTTCAAGAGATAATTTTTCCGTCTTATTTAGTAGGACATCCCACTGATTTGCATAAGCATTCCAGTTCTCATCCACAAATGCACTATTCCCGTTCTTTAAGGCTTGTCCCTGTAACGGAAGCGCCACCAAATTTCCAATACGGCTTGCAACATCCTGTGACGGATACATACGATCATAATAGTGAAATGATTTCAAATTAATGGAATTAGAACCTTTGTCCAACAATAAGAAACCAAAATTTCTTGCCTTTGATGCCGGAATCGCTCTTTTGAAAAAAATCCATACATGAGCACCACGTCCAGATCTCGACCTTTCAACCAATGGTTTTATTCCATTTTGCTCACACATTTTGCGTAATGCATGCACTTCATCATGCCATTCATTATCTGTGTTGGCAAAATCTGTTTCCTCTGCTCCTTTTTCATGATTATCAAAATCAAACACAATAAATCTGCAAGTTCCATTTGTTAAAAGCGGATATACACCGATTACATCTGTACCATCCTCTTTGTATCCAAGCAAATGTGCCTTAATCTTTTTAATATCAAGCTTTGTCCATTTTGTATGTTCACACTCATCACAAAAGATCTTCTCTTTCCGTTGTTTTGGGCAGATTTTTTCATTCCATCTATTATCGCACTGTGGGAAATATCCTCCCTTTTTTCCTCGTTTTGCAAACACATCCTCTCGTCCCCAAAACATTGCAAAATATCTCTTCACCATGTCATCTGTGATAAATCCTGGTTCTACAATACGACCACCCTGATCTGGATCATAATCTTCTATATTATTAATTGTCTCTTCAAATGGATTTTCCGTATCGAAGGGTATATTAGCCTTTATCAGCTTCTCCTTCAACTGTTTGTTCTCATATTGAAGTTCACGAACTATTTTTCGTAACGATTCGGAATCATACGCTTCTATATTCATACAGATATCACCTCGATTCCGATTGATTTTTTCTCTGTTTAATACCTGTTTCAACTGCACTAATACGTGCCGCGACCTTCTTTACCTCCATCAGCTTCCATGCTTCCAGATAAGTTAGAAATTCCTCTGTACCATTTTCCGCTATTTTATCAAGAACAAGCATCACTACCTGCCTGTTGACTTCCTTCATTTCAAATACAACACGAGCATTCTTTTCTTTCACATCCATGCAAAAACGAATAAACAACTCTTCTGCAAATGTTTTTTTTCAATTTCCCATCCCTGCGGTGAAAATATCAGCAATGGTAAACGATAATCGTATTTGATTCTGAGATAATCCTTCTTTATCATCCAATCGATACGTTTACCGATGTCATCCAGCTTTAAATCATGATAATATCCGTAGGCTGGACATTGATCCAGTTTATATTCCAGAATCTTTTTGTCCTTAGATCCTTTTAATATCTTGACTAACATACTTCTTCCACCAGTTGATATTAATTCATCTGCACCTCTAAGAATCATTTTGATATCTTCCGGTGGCAGACTTTTTATCTCTCCAGTATCAAGAACAACTGGTACTCTACGAATTTTCTTGCTCATACGTCATCCTCCTTTGGAATTGTTCAGTGTATATTGTCCCAACTTTATTTTATCATCGTTCCAACACATCCTCAACTGCAAATTCAATATGACAACACGGCAAACAGATTTTCCCTTTTTACTTTTCATCAATCCCATCAGATATGAAATTTCCTGGTAGATTATTAAGATTCAATGACTGCATAGTTTTCATCTGCTTTACTGCTAATTCACGCAATAATACAAGTCTTTCTGACATCGGTGTCCCTTTATCAATCAAAATAGAATTGTAGCTTTCCATATTTGCAAGCACAAGTAATTGATGAAGTTCTGCATAATCACGCATATTACCCTTTTTTCCTTTGTTCTCTTCTCTCCATTGCTTTGCAGTCATTCCGAATAAGGCAACATTAAGCAAGTCAGCTTCATTAGCATATTTATATGAAATCTGTTCTTTGGTCAGCTCCGCCGGAATAAGATTATCTTTAATCGCTTCTGTATGTATCCTGTAATTTAATTTGGATATTTCACGATTAAGATTCCAATTTAAAGACATTCGGCTATTTTCATCTTTCTTTAACCGATGATAGTCCTTAATAATGTATAATTTAAACTCAGCAGAAATCCATGATGCAAATTCAAATGCAATATCAGAATGAGCATATGTTCCACCGTATCTGCCTGCTTTTGATATTAATCCTATTGCATTTACACCTTCAATCCATTTTGTTGGTGACATTGTAAAAGCATGTAGTCCCGCTTGATTTCTAAACCCGTCGAATTCGACGGGTTTAAAATCTGGATTATGCAATTTCTCCCACAGTCCAAGAAACTCAAGAGTTTCTCTCCCACGCATCCAATTTTTTATAGTATCATTTGGATCATTGCTTTTATATCTTGCAATATCCGTTAAAGAAATAAATTCATTTTCAAAATCAGTAGTATAGATACCTATGTCTATTCCTTTTGCATGTATCGTCTCTTTAATCTGCTTCTTTGCCATCTGTATCCTCCTTCTTCATCTGCTCCATCCGTACATAATATTCTAACAACCGAAAGAAATAAGCTGGTATTCTTCTGTTGCCATGTTCCCAATCAGATACCGTCATATACGGAATCTCAAAAAATTCACAGAACTGTCTTCTGTTCATTCCTGTACTTTTTCGTAATTCAATTAATTTATCTTTTAAATCCTTTTCTTCTTCCATCAGCTTTCTCCTCCGCATTCACGCCATGCATGTATTTATTATACTTTCATTCTTACATCTGGTCAACAAATAATTGATACTTTTTACCTCGATTTATGTAGCAGATAATGATTGTCTGATGACCTTCTAAGAAGCGCTTCGCAAATCTTTTTGCCATCTTCATTGCTTCCTCTGCTGTTATATCATCCTTTGGATCAAAGCTGATAATATAATCATGGCTCTTAATATCACTTCGTCCCTTGTTCTTGTGAAACTTTTGATTGATTTCCATGCATTCTGCCGCAAATGTTTCAAAATCACAGTTAATCGCATATTTCAGAATTCCATCTCTCGGAATCATTCTCCCCTGTTCATCTAGCAATGGTTTCCCAGTCTTTGCATCGTGTTTAAAGCAGAGATACTGCTCCGCTCCAGAGTATATTTTATTTTTACTTGCAATATGCTTTAGTATTGCCAACCTCTCACCTCCAGTCATAATAGAAGAAGCAGCTAAGCCACCATCTTCTTCTCATATATCATCTTTAATTTCATAACGATATCATCCAATTCCCTACAATTATTATCAAACCACTGGATAACTATACTTTCAGAACCGCCACTGTTCAGATGCTTCGCAATCTGGTTCATGTTATTCCCCAGTCTGCCAAGCTCCGCACTCATAGCCTTATACTCCGAAAATAATTCTGGTGGTACAACCGTCACTTTTCTTGATAACCCTTGCTGATCAGATACTCCGACAATGACAGTCCCGCTTTCTCAGCTTTCATCTGAATCAGACGCTTCTCCTCTGATGTTACCCTGAAATGAATATCTTCTGTTTTATCTGTTTTAATCCCCAATCTATATCACCTTCCTTCTTCTGTAAGAGCATTAACTCCGTTAAGAACTATAAGTACCGGAAACGGCACATTACTTTCGCCGTCACTATCGTTCCTCCCTCCGGTCTACGTTCTCTCCCCTAAGGTCGTTCACGAATAGTTCGCTCAGCTCACAATAACTCGCTATGCTCGTGATACACTCACTTTGTTCGTGAATACGCTTCCATTCTGTCGCAGCTATCTCTGCTGTGATAAATTTCAGAATAGTAAGAGCAAGTTTCGCCCTGTGTACACACGACGGGCAAAACTTGTTGTGGTTTGCAACCCCAAGCCCCGCTTGATAAGAAAATTCACCATTCACATAACTTGCTCCCGTCTGACAAGTTGGCGACATTTCTTTCGCTCTGTTCATCAAATGTCGCCACTATGTCCGACTTAGCTTTTCCCTTTGAATTGGTAATTCCATCTCTCGCTCTTTCGCTATAATAAATTCATAAAATCACATAATCCTGACGGTAATTCCTGTGTTTCTTCTGGTGGCTTGTTTCCCTTTCTTGCAAAGGCATTTTCAAGGTTCTCCGATTCTCCACCAAAAGCAGCAGAAGAATCCTTCAATATATCTTCTATTACTTCTCTCACTCGCCCTGATACAATATCTGCACATTGTTCACATTTCTTTATTGCCATTTGCTCCTGTTCCTTACGAAATTTGAAATCATACAATTTTCTAATTGCATCCCTGAATACATCAGATTCATTCACATAATCTCCTGTCTGTAGTATTGCTTCAAACATTTCATACACTTCTCTTTGCTCTGAATGATTCATATTTAAACGAACAGAAGCACGATACGACCAAATTTCAGATCTATTCTTAAAAACAGCTCGAAATGAGCAGGAGCATGCCAAGCTTTGGTATGAAGAACTTGGTAATTTAGGCTCTACTGCCGAAAACCTTCTACATGCTGCGGAGGGTGAAAATTACGAATGGACAGATATGTATGACCGA
>DATESB010000263.1:0-11042 GCA_035271065.1 Lachnospiraceae bacterium
TCTATTGCATTTTTTTGTAAAAGGGTGTAGTATATAGACATAAAAGTAGGTTTTTATGCCCATGCACTTGTACTGTAATTTTTTTACATCAAGGACAGTACACATCGGAATTGACTCCGATGCAACAGCAACAATCAATGCTGTAGTGTAAATTTCAAGGATGAAAGGAGGGGCAATCATGGCAAATATAGCAGCTCTTAATACGGTCTATAATCATTTTATGACCACCTATGCGCCTAAGGGTACTTCGTCTCCATACGATACCCACAAGAAGAGCGAGCTTCGCGGCGTCTACAATTCCATTGTCAAGATGAATAAAGAATCCCCTCTGTATCTGTTGAAGACTGACGAAGCAACAGGTGAATTTGCTGTGGGCATGAAAGAAAACGCAAGAGAGTTAAAAAATATCATTGCGTCTCTTTCCAGCGGTGGTACATCAGACATACTGGACAAGAAAGCCGTTGCTTCCGGCAATGCCGATGTTGTTACAGCAACTTACATTGGCAATGCAGACGAAGGTGAGGAAATCCCTCCTCTTGAAATAGAAGTAAAATCTCTGGCGCAAAACCAGGTGAACGAAGGAACTTATCTTCCTCAGAGCGAAATTGCATTGGAACCGAATACCTATTCCTTTGATATCCACGTAAAGGATTTGGATTACGAATTCCAATTTAATATCAATAAAGGTGATACCAATTCCGTTATTCAGGAAAAACTTGCACGATTGGTCAACAAGTCGAATATCGGTGTTGAAGCTGAGACTGTTACTGATGAAAATGGTAATACAGCCCTTAAACTCACTTCAAGCGAAACCGGCATTAATGATGGACAGAGTGTTCTCTTCCATGTTTCCGATAACCATACAAGCAAGATGGCCGGTGCTGTTGATTATCTTGGTATTGGCACTGCTTCACAATATCCGGAGAATGCTCATTTCATATTAAATGGAGTTGAACGCAGTACATTTGCAAATGAATTTACAATTGATAAAACCTACAGACTGTCGCTAAATGGTATCAGTGAAGAAGGCGAAACAACTACAATTGGACTTAAGACGGATGTCGAGTCTTTTACAGAGAATATCACTCATTTAATACAAGGATATAACTCATTTTTGCAAAAAGCCAATGAATATGTTTCTTCTTTCCCGCATACAGACAGATTAATTGGAGAAATGAACAGCATCTCTGCTGCTTATCGCAACAACCTTGATTCTGTTGGGCTGATGGTTCAGGATGACGGTACCATTAGTTTGGATAAGAATCTGTTGCTGCAGACTGCACAGGAAGATGACGCGCTCTCAAGGTTTAATGCGATTAAAGGATTTACCGGTTCCATACTGAATAAGACCAATCAAGTGTCGTTAAATCCGATGCATTATGTTGATAAAACAATTGTAGCATACAAGAATCCGGGTAAATCACTTGCAAGTCCTTATGTGACAAGCAATTACAGCGGCATGCTATTCAACAGTTACTGTTAATTCATCTCATATTGATATCTTAATACAAAAAACATCTGCAAGTATTCGCTTTCATACTTGCAGATGTTTTTCTATTCTATCTATAATATACCTATTTCTACAGATACATACCGGATATTGTCTCAAATTCTTTCAAAAAAGGTAATATACCGCTGTCCAACACCGTAGCAATACGTGCATCATTCTTCGCAATCAATGCATCACTTAATTGCAATACCTCTTGGTTCACTTCATCTTTGTTAAGCACTACTTTATCTTGATTAATCAAACTCATCGTGCCGTTAAACACCTCAATCACCCAATTCAGTCCATTAATAATTTGATCCAGGAAAGCATCGGTGTCTTCCTGTTTTTCACCACTCAATTCGGTAATAATTGTCTCCATGCTTGGAATTAATTTTTTGATATATCCGTTTACAACCTGCAACGCTTCCACTTGTTGCGCCTGTAGTTCTTCATTTGTCAATTCTGCCATACTTGCCCCTCCGATTTCTGTCCATCCACAGATGTGTCCATACTTTATATCGGTTCATCACATAAAATACATAATACAAAATTTCACAAACCGTTAAAGTTCTATTGGTTTAATTCTACCTTCACCGTCTCAAGTGCCCGAGCAACCACCTGATGCATATCATAATACTTAAACTCCCCAAGTCTTCCGCCAAAGATTACATGTTCGGTTGCATCAGCAAGTTCTTTATACTGAGCAAACAATGTATTGTTCTTATCATCATTCATTGGATAATAAGGCTCGTCTCCCTTTTTCCATTTTGCAGGGTACTCACGCGTGATAATTGTCTTCGGCTGTGTACCAAATTCGAAATGCTTATGTTCAATAATCCTCGTGTAGGGAATTTCATACTCTGTATAATTCACAACGGCATTTCCTTGGAAATTCTCCTGTTCCAATGTCTCTGTTTCAAAACGCAAACTTCGATACTCCAATTCTCCGAAACGATACTCAAAGAACTCGTCCAACATACCCGTAAATACAATTTTCTCTGCGCAATCTTCAAACTCTCCGCGTTTTGCAAAGAAGTCCTCATTTAATCTCACTTCTGTTTCACTCAGCAGCTTTTCAAATATCTTAGTATAACCGCCCTGTGGAATACCCTGATATTTGTCATTAAAGTAGTTGTTATCATAAGTAAAACGTACCGGTAGTCTCTTTATAATGAAAGAAGGCAACTCGGTTGCGCGTTTCCCCCACTGCTTCTCCGTATAGCCTTTAATCAATTTTTCATAAATATCTCTGCCGATCAGGCGAAGTGCCTGTTCCTCAAGATTGCGCGGCTCCAACTCGCTATTGCCGGTTGCCTCCTGCATCTGCTCCGCTATTTTAGCCTTCGCTTCCTCCGGTGTTTTCACGCCCCACAGTGCATGAAACGTATTCATATTAAAAGGAAGATTATATAATTCATCTCGATAACGCGCCACAGGTGAATTGGTATAACGGTTAAATTCTACAAAGGAATTCATATAATCCCACACTTCTTTATCGCTGGTATGGAAAATATGCGCACCATAGACATGCACATTGATCCCTTCCCTTTCTTCTGTATATACATTACCGCCGATATGATTTCGTTTGTCTATCACAAGGCACTTCTTTCCTGCCCTTGTCGCCTCATATGCAAATATAGAGCCGAACAGACCGGCACCCACGATTAAATAGTCATATTGTTTCAATTTTTTATGCTCCTCTATTCCTAAATCTGCTTAACTGCTTTATTATATCATGTCGTTCAGAACTTCGTAAAGCGTCATATGCTTCATGCCGTCAATATAGGCTCCACCTTCAGTTGCGTTAATAAATTCAACGTTACTATGCTCCTTTTTTGCCTGCTTCATTCTCTGCACAATCCACTTTAGATAGATATTAAGTGCAGTCGATGTAGAAACTTCTCCACCATTGACGGATTTGACAGAAATCAGTCCCTCTGTAGAAGCAAGGTTTTGCGATGATGTTCCCGTTGCATGCATCTTTTCTCCCGTATATGCCAAATCAAGTCCCAAACAAACAATTCGTTTGGCCTCCATTCGTATTGCAACATCAAGTGCCAATGTTGAAACAGAGCCTCCGGATTGATATAGTGAAAACCCATGTTCCGCAGCATAACGCTCTGCCGGTTCATAGTCCACCTGGCAAATCAAATAGGACGGTCCCTTACATACTGTAGCCAATTTGCGCCATGCAGTCGATAAAATCAGCAACGGAGTATCTTCATTTTCATATCCATAGAGTTGTCCATGCATCCTACTGTTTGCATCTAAAAAAATAACATAGTCAGGCTTCAATCCCATCTGCATCAACTTCCAATATACAGTCCCTACCGCTAGTATCACACTTCCTTCACGTCTTTTCTGAAGTTCCTCGTCTGTCCCATCAGAAAAATACTGAACCAATTGAGAAATATTTTGATCCAAAGATGGTCCCGCAGCAATCAAGAAAACTGATTTGTGGCACCACCTATCTTTTAGTATGTCCACATATAGTTTTATGTTTTGTGTGTTATGTTTGAAGTTGGACAGCATCAATGCACTACGATTGCGAACAGAACTCTCATATACAAACAGCTCTGACATCTGCTCCTTGATACTCTCATTAGAAATTCCTCGAAGAGATGGATAATGAATCACAAGACCTTCAGGTTTCTTCTTAAGTACTTCAGCCATCTGCGTGAAGTCAGCATCATAATGAATCTGAACCCCGGCGCGAAGAAGCGGTGTCAAATCACGGCAAGAAAAAGCCAAGTATAACATCATTAGATTACTTTCAAACACTGCAATCGGATAAGCGCCCTCACACATTTTGTTTAATTCTTCAATATGATAAGCAAGTCCAAGTCCGTAAACTGTATATTGTTCAATGTCTTCTTTAAAATATTCCCTCATAATTTCACGTGCTTCCGCACACGGATTTTGATTACTGTGCAGATAATAACTGCCTGTTTGATCTGTTACTCTGACAGTCAACAGTCCGATTGCCGTATCTTCTATTTCATATTGTTCCATATTCGCTTTTGCATTTGCCGCCATATCGCGAAGTGCCCTAATGAAACGATTGCATTCTTGATTGTCCTCTGCATGTAATTCCGCCATGCAACATAGATTTCGTTCCAGATAATCATCAACAATCGGTGTTTCTTCTTTCATCCTGATGACATCCTGCATTGCATACATAAATGGCAAGAGTTGCAGTTCCAGCAAATCCGCCAGAAGCACATAATCATTTTGCTCCTGTGCAAAGATAATATCTTGAAGCATGCTGATTACATTTACTTCATTTACCACCTCACCAAATTCATTGAAGTAATCCTTGTCTGCAAAAAGCAGTTCACAATATTGGGAAAAGTTAAGAGTCCACGTTGTAAAAAGGCGATTGCCTTTATTGAAATTTTGTCTGCGAAAACTTTCTGTCATTTCACAAATCATATCAATGTTAATGATATTTTTCGCATATTCCTCTTTAGGATTCATATGTTATCCTCTCATTATATCCGCCGTCGAAGACTACGAATTATCCGAAATACTGAAGTAAGAACTTCATATCAAGCATTTTGTCGTCCACATAATAATCTGCATTGGGTTTTCCAAAATGCAACTCATGATACTTGAGACCCCATTCCTTCATCTGCTTTTCAGTCACAGCATACCAATCAATTCCTGTCACATAGCCACGTGCTGTAAAAAGAATGATTTCATTTCCCATATCATAAAGACGATTGATAATACGTATCATTTCTTCATTCGGTGGTGCCGAATCATAGTCAAGCCCTGCTCGAAATCCTGCTATGACACCATCAATATCAAATACAAAGCGCTTATTTCCATTCTGAATTCGCAGATACTCCTCTGCGCGCTCAAATTCTTCTTCGGTATCAATATCAAAATTCTCTTTCATTTTGTAGCCATAGATTTTCCGCCCGGACATTGATTGCTGTATCGTGATGACGTTTGTTCTGATTACATCAATACATGCGTTTTGATAATAGACCTTTGGCAATTGTTGCCGTGGCATATTATAGCATTCCGGAATATCTGTCATGATGGGGGTGATTTCGAAAGCAGCAGAATCTGCAATCACTTCATTTTCTCCCGCAGATTCACAAAACCACATTTTATAAGGTATCTCCGTTGCAGGAGCCATGCAACGCATAGAATCAATAAACCGATCTGCAAGCATCTGTTCTATCATGCAGTCAATATCTTCCGGATTTCTAATCGGATAAGTAGGGCGCAATTGAACCACCAATTCCGGCTCATACCCCTCTGTTTCTTTCAAAAACCGAAGTGCATGAGCAAACACATCATAATCAAGTGCTGTATCTGTTGCGTACTCAGCCGGACGCAAAAAGGGAACCTCCGCTCCATACTCCTTTGCTATTTCTGCATATCGTTCGCTGTCCGTACTCACAATCGTACGTGTAATATAACGCGACTTTGCAGCATGCTCAATGGAATAGGCAAGCATTGGCTTCCCGTCAATCAATCTGATATTCTTATCTTTTACACTCTTTGAACCGCTCCGCGCAGGGATAATTGCCAGAACCTCTGTCATTATCGATATACCATCCTCGTCTTACTGCTCTTATTCAGCAATATCTTTCCGTAAAATTCACTTTCATCTCTCATTAAACGCAACCCATCTATCAGGTCACGGAACGGATAATCATGTGTCACCAGTGAAACTGTATCAATTCTTCTTGCCAAGAGCATCTCCACAGAATCTTTCCAATCATCCTCTGTGCTTGAAGAAAATCTTGAATTCCATGCACCAACCAACTTAATCTGTTTACGTAGTATCTTCCAATAAATATCCTGCTCCAATGTGATATTCTCACAAGGATTTGCTGCAGATACAATGTAACCATTGGCATGAACACTTTGAATACACTTCATTAGGGACTCACCCGAACCAATCCCTTCAATTGCAGCATCAACCATTGTTCCCCGCGTACTGCTATGTAGCCACTCTATTGCATCCTGCTCCTGCGTACAGCATATTCTTTGAAATCCGAGTTCAGAAGCAAGTTCACATTGTTCCACCTTTTGTCCAACAATAAACACATCCGAAATACCCAGCAACCGTGCCCACTGTGCCGTAAGCAGACTCATAAAATCTGCTCCGAATATAACAATCGATTTAATCTCAGATAGCGGTAATCGTCTTAACGCATGTAACGCAGCCGCCATTGGTTCCAACATCGCTGCTTCCGCAAAAGATACCTCATCCGGCAATTCAATCAAATTCCATACCGGAATTGCAACATATTCTGCAAAGCATCCGTTGCGGCGTGATCCGAGGTAATCATAGCTTTTGCACAACTCGTATTGTTCTCTGCGGCAGTTATCGCACTCTCTGCAAGGAATTAACGGATATACACCCACTCGCTTACCAATGAGCGCCTTATCCTCTGCTACTCCTACCTGGCGCACAATTCCCGAGAACTCATGTCCGGGTATTGTCGGAAACTGATAAGTTCCCAATTCAAAAATACGCGGAATATCAGATGCACAAATACCTGCTGCCATGACTTCTACAAGTGCCCAGCCCTCTCGTATTTCAGGTGTATCTGTCTGTTCATAACGTAAATCATCTATTCCATGTAATACAAATGCGTTCATTTATGTCCCTCCAAAGTATGTATTCTGAACACTACCATTTCTTCAAGAATGTCTTTCTCTCCATTGGATCAAGGTCACTGATCCTCTTTTCTCTGTAATATGAGTCGCTCTTCATATGCTGCGTAGAAACTTCTTCAAAGATAGCACCGTTCACCGATGAAAACGCGTGATATTCACCACGCAGAACCGTCTGCATATCGCCCGGCTGCATATGATTAACCGCCTTACCATCTATCTCCACTGTCAGATCTCCGTACAACAGCTGGAATGTCTCTTCCTTAATTCTGTGCGCATGCTCCGGATGCTTTTGACCCGGAAGCACAATAATGTACTTTTTACAATATTCTCTGTTGATAATGTTGATGATAATAGCTCCATATTGTCTAAAATGAGGAATTCCGTAATGATGCGACAACTCTACCTCAAAATCATTTCCCAGGGCAATTCCGGCTTCATAGAGCATACCTTTGGCATCATGAATGGCATTACGAACTACACCAACGCCATTAGCCTTCGGCTTCTCATGGATTTCTTCATTTGCCTTATAACTTCTTGATGCCGTTATCTTATCCGCTTTAAAGTCACCACTTGGTAATTGTTTTTCACCACATGGCATCGCAAAGAATACATCATCTGTCGTAAGTACCTCTCCCTCTTTAATGTCACGTTTTGCATAAACACCGCGCATCAGGGAACGAAGCGAATCCAGTTCTGCCTGACTGATATACTTTTCATTATCCTTCTTGGTTTCACACATAGATTTTGCAAGCAATGCCGCTTCCACCCATTTTTCTGCCTGCTCCGGATTCATAGAGTAAGCATTTAACTTAATGGTATCGGTCGGTAGTCCCACATGGCGCTCTAAGATTTTTGCACCTTTTGCAACTGCAAGCATCGCTGCCATGTTATCATCCGGAGCTTCGTGCCCCGAATACCCGATAACTATATCACGATATCGTTTATTCATTCTATCTATAAAATTCAACTGTAATCCATCAAGAGGTGCCGGGTATTCCGCAATACAATGCAAAAATGAAAATTCGCAGCCTCTGTGTGTAAAGAAGTTAAACAGTTTGTCAATGTCTGCCATCGTCTTTCCACCGGTTGATATAATCAAAGGTTTCTTTGTGGCTGCAACTTCCGCCAGTAACGGCCAGTCAAGTGCCGAGCAGCTTGCTACTTTAATAATGTCAATCCCCATATCCATACACCATTCCACACACTTCTCATCAAATGGCGTACTCATGGTGACCATGCCTTCTTCGCGTACCGCTTCCACTAATTCCTCAAACTGCTCATAACACAGTTTCGTACTCATAAACCTCGGAATATGTTTTACATCTTCTCTGTCTTTAAAATCCGGATGAATAAATGTATCCAAATCCCTGAACTGTAGTTTCACAGCGGCTTTGATATTATATTTGCGTGCAATCTTGCCCATTGCATGAATAATATCCTTTCCGTGCTCCACACTGCCCTGATGGCTGTTCGCCATTTCGAAAATGAATAAATCTTCGAATATGCTTTTATCCTGTCCCATACCATTCACCCCGTCTTTCGTGTTTTGTATAATATCCTATTATATATATCGGCAAAATTGTAGAAAAATGTATCATCAATCATTCTTCTTTAATCTCGCTCTCAGTAAATATTGATACACATAGAATTCCTTTTCCCTTATTTTATCACTAATTGCTGCAATTTTATTAATGAGTATTTTATTCTCCTCAGAAGCGGAATTGTTGAGTTCACACATTTCAGAAATATCGAATCCGTTTCCTATGAACAGACTTATAATACTATTTAACGTAAAAAACCGAAGATGTGTCTTGTCCAATATTCCTGCTTCTTGGTAGTCAAAGTGCCCTTGCAGCAACGGCAAAATAACAGTATGATTCATTACATTTGGAATGCTTGCAATCACAAAGCCGTTTTCCTTTAAATAATCTTTTAAATAGCGCAATGTCTCAGCAGGCTCACGCAGATGTTCAAGCACATCGCCAAGTATGATATAATCAAACGAATGCAGTGGATAAGTCAATTTCTCTTCTTCGATATTCTGGCATTCAATATTAATTACTTTTTTCACCAAGTCCGTTACAGCTTGTACCAATTCCACACCAAATATCTCTGCATTCGGATACATACTCTTAATCTTCAACAATGTAGCACCGCAACCGCATCCAATCTCCAGAATTCGTAACTCCTTCTCTCTTGGTTCTTTAATCATAGCGGCAATTTCTGTTCGGATATGGCTGTAATAACTTAAATCCACTCCCCATTTATTCATAAAATACGTATAGTTCTTAACAATACCCTCATGATGAGCCTGTGCATCGTCTTGCTTTCTCTTGCAAAAACTTCGATTTCCATAATGATAAATAAAACTATCCTTGCAAAGCACAATCCGATATCCGGCTTTCAAACAACGAACACTGAGGTCATCATCTTCATAATGTCCCAATCCAAACGCCTCATCCAGCATACCCACCTCGTCTACTACTTTCCTTTTGAGCATCACGGCAAACCCTACTAATTTGATACGCATTTCATGGTTTTCAGTGGAATAAACATTATGTGCTGCGCAATACTCAATGTAACCTTCCAGAGTATCATAAGATTGATTTATCATCTGATCATTTGACGCATAATTTGTGACAGAGCCTGTCATTCCGATTTGTTCGTTCTCATATAGCCCCATACGCAGACAATATATAGAATTCGGCATAACTATAGTATCATTATTCAAAAGAAAAATATCTGAATCGCGGTCTGCCAGTTGAATTCCCTGATTACAGCCTGCAGGGAATCCTCTATTTTCATCATTAATGATATATTTGTAAGGACACTGCTCCAACCATTCCTTTGATCCGTCATCTGAATGATTATCAACCACAATAATTTCATAGGACCCTGGATAATGAATTCCATGACGTTCTATACTTTCTATACATAGTTTTGTATATTCCAAATTGTTATAATTCACAAGTACGATGGCCACTTTACCGGGTAACTGTCCTACTCTTTCCCTAAAACTCTTTAAGAAGTCCTCCAAAAACAATTTGTCATCTCCATTGGCATACAATGCAGCATTTTCATATGAAAACAGAGCCTGCGCAAACTTACCCTGCTTTTCCTTGATATTTCCCAGCATGAAATACAACTCATAATTAAGCAAATTGTATGTTAGTCCATCATGAATACATTTTGTTGCTTTTGTATACTCTTCCTTATGTATATAGCAACTTGCTTCCAGAACAGCAAACACATCCGCTCTGTATTCCTCACCTTCAGATTTTTTAAATTGAGAAATCAAAGAATCCGCCTCTTCCCAGCGTTCTTCGTTGATTGCCGATTGTATTGACGATATTGTTGCTCTTTCCATAAGCATATCCTTTCATCAGAAATTATATCAAAACCATAATTCTCTTTGCTCCATCTCATTCAAAATATATTCCATGGCACCCTTGGAATCAAACAATTCTTTGCTTCTTTTCAACGCTTTTTCGGCCATCATATGATAGAACTCTGAATCCTCTTTATACCGCTTAATTGCTTCGCCCATTTCTTCCAAACTGTCAACGCAAAAATCCAAACCGGCAGAAGCCGCTACATCTCCATAATTCAGTGTAATGCCCGGCATTCCCTTGCAGAAGGCTTCAACAACAGAAAACCCGCCACCTATACGTGGTGGATTCACATATAAATCACACAATTCCATAAGCGCCAGAATATCTTTTTGATAACCCACAAAAGAACTGTGTAACTTCAGACCTTCATTCTGATTACATAATTGATCATAGGTTTCAAATTCTCCGGCAAATACCACATGTGTCCCACTTGCATATGTCTGTGCCAGCATATCCAAAAACGCTTTCGTCACCTCGCTATCCAGTCGAATTCCTATAACTGCCAAAAGGAACTTGTC
>DATESB010000264.1:0-29120 GCA_035271065.1 Lachnospiraceae bacterium
TCATAATACTGCCGACGGAAAGAAGTAACATAACTGTAATCATAGGAACTAATGAAGGTAATGTAATATGCCAGATCTTCTTCCACTTATTCGCGCCATCGATTTCTGCTGCTTCATATAAAGCTGTATCGATACCTGCAAGAACTGACATATAAAGTACTGAACCATAACCTACGCTGTTCCAAATCTTAACGATGGTCAAAACCAATGGCCAAACGGACGCTGTCGAGTAAAATCTGATGCTGCTTCCGAATGTGTGGTTCAAAAGTCCTGTATCTGTACTAATAAATGCGTAAACTATGAATTGTACTGCTGCGTAAGAAATGAAAACCGGGACAATCATAATCGTCTGCATGAACTTCGCACATTTCTTAAATACTAATTGGTCAATCGCAATTGCAAGTGCTACATTCAAAAATGTTCCGACTATCGTAAAGATTAGATAATACATAACTGTGTTGCCTGTCATCTGAAGAAATGTATCTTTGGATGCCAGTAAGAACTTAAAGTTATCAATTCCGTTAAACGGGCTTCCGAAAATTCCTAACTTGTAGTCAAATGCTTTAAATGCCATTATCAAGCCTGCCATGGGAACATACATGATGAAAAACAAAATCAAAAATGTCGGTAAGGCCATGACAACATGTGCTCTGTGCTTCCAGGTGTTGTTTAAAAAACTTTTCATGCGACTCTCTCCTTCATTGATGTTTTACCGGTTCTTACTTAACCGAACCACTTAACAGTTTTACTTAATCGTTTTCACAAGTTAATAATATATCACTTTCGCTAATAATGCAACTACTTTTTGGATAAAAATTGTGCTGTTTGCCTTTTTTCGTTGATATCGCACAATTTCAAAGAGGCTTTTTTGGTACTTTTTTCTCCAAAAGTCATACGTTTCTCTCTTTTCTCGGTAAACGTTTTCGTTATTTTCTTAACAGGCACCTGTTATTAAGTATAATTGCACCTATTTTTGATACTTTCTGACTAATTCGACAATATTTTCAGTACCTTACTTAATCGTTTTTCGCTTTGCTCGCCCCAGTCCCTGCTACAATCACCGACGTCAGATAAAACGGGACTTTATCCTGCCCTGTGGCTGCGACAATTCTGACTTCAAGCTTGTGTGTGCCCGACTTTCCGTGATGCAACAACGTTTCAAGGTATAGTTTATCACCCCACGTTTCTTTGAAGTTTCCATCCAGCACAACTGCATGCTCTTCATCCCCATCAACAATCGCAATCGCAATTGGTGTAGGTTTTTGAATGCTTTTTCGGTATTGCACAGCAATATTAGAACCTGTTACTTCATATATAATAGAATCTCCTACCTGTGTTGCCATGAAACCCCTTGCAAAAATGTTCCGTATGTCCTTTTGTTCTCTTTGATCTGCTGCAAACCCCTTACAGATTGGATGGCTGTTGTAATTCTGCAATCTAACCGCATCTTCATAGGTATTTGCAGTCAATGGTCGCTCAAGCAGTTCAACAGGCTGCTCCTTGTCACCTGCTTTATACGCTTCATATACCTGTTGCAGGAAACATGTCACCACTTCTGCCACCAGTCCGTGTCCTATATCATTCGGATGCAGGTCATCCGGCGTAATGTCTCTATTCGGAATGGTACCGTCCGCCACATACGGATATATACTCTTCTTAATACTGATACATGGCAAATCGTACGCCTTTCCAATAGCAGAATGTGTTTCTTCCATCGTACTGCCGTCATTGTATCTTACATTATGTAACAGTACAACAGCCGGTTCGCACTCGCTTCCGTAGATTCTGCGCAGTAATCCTTCATATGTTTCCTCAAAAAAGGCCGTCCTGTCTATCCCACTTTCATCATTGTCATTCACACTGAATTCCACAACCACAAAGTCCGGTTTCATTGAAAGCAGGTCTGCTTCCACACGTGCAACTGCAAAATGTGAGGTTGTTGCTCCGATGCCTGCATTTAAATAGGTACATTCTGCTTCCGGAAACCTCTCACACCACCATTTATACACCCGATATGCATAGCATGTTTCCTCTGTACTTGCTACCGCTCCCTGTGTAATAGAACCGCCAATAAACCCGATAACCAGCCGTTCTCCGGCTTCCGCACGCTCCATGCAACGCTCAATGCGTCCCCAATTGCCTCTATTGACCAGTCCGGTCTCTGTCATTTTTCTTCTGTCTGCATCCATCATATTCTTATTTCCTACCTCCATACCTCTTCTCCGAACCCTTCTATAAATGTACATAGTTCTTCTGCCATTTCCTCAGCTTCCGGTTTTCTGATATGTCCCGGTGTACCGCATCCGTTTTTTGTATACAGAAAATGTACTATTTTTTCATCGCTCATTTTTTTGCAAACTTCATCAATGGCAGAATCCCAATTTGCATGGTGTTCCAATATTGTCGTTGTCGTAATAATGAGTGCTTTGGGATACCTGTTGCGAAGATTATGCAATAACTTCTGATAATTGATTCTCCAGTTATCTGCCTTTTGACCATTGTAGTCATTTGCCATATAATCATCCGGAAAGTTGTCATTCTGGCCAATTGCCACTATTACCACATGCGGTGTATACCGTGAAAAATCCCAATTATTCACGCCAAGTATCGGTACATAACGTAATTTATCATAACTCGTTTCCACTCCCACATAAGAAGGTGGAGCAAAATACCCCGTTCCATCAAGTAATGAAATTCCGCCCTGTGAATTGTTATGGATTTCCGCATGCAACATACGCGCTGCAATGGTAGCATACGACCAATAGCTGTTGGAATACTCTCCATTGTGCTCAGGATCAGCCTGACCCACATAGTCAATTGCCTCTGACACCTCTCCGGCAGATACAGAATCCCCGTAAACTTCTATTCTTCTATGTGACAGGAATCCTATATCGTCTGCATCCTCATGTCTTGACGGTGTATGTATCCTTTCGTCTGCCCTACTACGCTCAACTGGCGCATAGTTGACTTCCTCTATCTCTCCACGTCTCGGTGCCCTGACGTCTCCTGTTTCAGACAATACAAATCCCAAAAAATCCACATAGTGACATCCGTCCTGACGTTTGAACAAAAACAAGGTATGTTCTTTATCTTCCAAATTCTTTGCCAAATTAATTCTTGTCACAGCACTGTCATAAGGAAGCAGCACACATTTCTGCACACCATCTATCACAAATCCCAGTCTGTTGTCCCAACAGTCGCGGTGATTTCTCACTACAATATCAATCGACGTTCCGGTAAAAACTGTTGTGATTGAACTGTAAGGATAAATTAACGTTGGCTCCTCCGGCTTTGCAAAATCAATTCTTCCACTATATAAAAGTGCCGGATTATCCGGCACAATTATATGTTCATCTCTTCTGACAACCTTCATCATCTAAAGACTCCCTCTTTCCTATTTTCTCGCGAATAAATTTCTCACGTAATTAGTTTTTCCCCAAGATCTCAAGGTTTTTCTGAATCAATTCACATCTTTGTGCCACACACTCAACGGAGCGCAACGGATCTTTGGGCGTGTTGAACACATAATCTTTTAATTTATCAATCGTAGTTGTTGCCACATGCATTCTGGTATCAGAAGACGCATAATAGATAAACACATCTCCGTTATCGCGTGCAATTGCACCATTTGTAAATACAACATTCGAAACATCACCAACGCGTTCCTTGCCCAAAGGTACAATCATCACTCCACCCGGCTCAGCAATTACTTTGGACGGATCATCAAGTGCTGTTGCAAATGCATAGATGACATAGCGAAGTCCTGCTGCCGTGTTGCGTACACCATGTGCAATATGAATCCAGCCCTTGTCTGTCTTGATCGGAACTGCACCGGCACCGTTTTTCGCTTCCGTAATTGTATGATAACGTCTTTTGCTTGTTATAATTTCTTCGTCAACCACCGCATTCGTAATATCATCACATAATCCAAATCCAATACCGCCACCTGAGCCCGTATCAATAAAGTCATCCATCGGTCTTGTATAGAACGCATACTTTCCATTGATAAATTCCGGATGCAGCACCACATTTCTCTGCTGTGGAGAACGTAATGTCTTAAGGTTCGGCAGTCTCTCCCATGTCTTCAAATCCTTGGTACGCACAATTCCTGCTGCCGCAACTGCTGCTGATAAGTCGCTCACACTTGTATCCTTTGACTCAGAGCAGAATACGCCGTAAATATACCCGTCTTCATGCTTCGTCAGACGCATGTCATATACATTTGTCTCTTCCGGACAGGTATCCTCCAATAAAATCGGATAATCCCAAAACTTAAATCCGTCCACTCCGGTATCACTTTCCGCTACCCCAAAGAAAGACTTTCTGTCATTTCCTTCAATTCTGCAAACCATATAAAATTTGCCGTTCAATTCAATTGCACCGGAATTCATCACCGCATTCACGCCGAGACGTTCCATGAAATACGGATTGGTCTTAACATCCAAATCATACTTCCACGTCAACGGAATATGTCTTCTGGTGATAACAGGATTTTCCCACCTGTCAAAAATACCGTTATAAATATCTGATTTTTTGTTTGGTGTTGAAATCACCTTATTATACTTTTCTAATTCCACATAATAATTTGGATGTAACATTCTCATTCCTCCTAATTTTCACGCACTATGCCGTTGACTAGTCCAGTCCACGTTTGATACATTCTAAACACATACGTCCGTTGTGATAAGGACATTTCCATGGTTCTACAATTGGCATACCGTCCGGCTGTCCGTTTTCATCCACACGCCAGAACCATTCAGAGCCAACACGATGATCCACAATATATTCCTGAATATACTTCCAGATATCTCGTGCCGCCTGCAAATATTCTGTCTTTGTCTTGTCTTTTTCATAACCATTCAAAAAACCGACAACTGACTCTGCCTGTACCCACCAGATACGATGCGTATCATCCACACCGTTCACACACTCATTCATCAACGAATGATTTACATAGGCACGTTCATAAATCTTTTTCGTAAGTGCCTGCGTAATCGGTCGCAATTTCTCAGTATATTCTTTATTATCCAACACTTCCAAAGCCCTGTCAATCAGCCACGAAGCTTCAATATCATGTCCATAGGAATGCATATCCAGAATGCTGTTATAATTTGCGTCAAAGAATACCTCTTGCCGCTGCTTTTCCGGATTATATAACTTTGTCATGATGATATCCATAATAAATCGGATTCGTTCACCAACCGCTTCATCCTTGCTGACACGGTACAGTTCCGTATATGCTTCCATAACATGCAGCAGCGTATTCATGGTTTTCTCCGCCATAACACCATTCTCCGAAAGTTTCTCATTGCTTTCCGGCGTAAACACACGGGTAAATGCCTCCAGATAACCAATCTCATCTGTGCATCGCTCTTCTATTAAGGCAAATAAATCCCTTGCCATTTTCAGAGCCTCTTCATCTCCTGTTGCATTATAATAGGAAGAAAGAGCATAAATAGAGAACGCCTGATTATAGGTATGCTTGGTGCTGTCATTCAGCGTACCGTCATAATTCACCGCCCAGTACACACCGCCAAATGTCTCGTCCACACAATACTTTTTCATGAATTCATAGGCATGTTTTGCCTCATCAAGCAGACTTTCATCCTTGAGCACCATATACGCATTTGCAAAAAACCACATAATTCTGCTGTTTAGAATACAACCCTTAGGCGCTTTTTGATCCAGATTCAAATCAAAATCCAGCCATCCGTAATAGCCGCCGTATTCATTGTCCCGAAGCCCCTTCCAGAACGGAATGACTACTTCGGTCAAATGCTTCTGTATTTCTTCTGTCATCTTGCTACCGCCTGCCTATCTCCGTATCAGATAATGATACTACACTATTTTCTTTGATATAATTCATCACTTCATCAAACTTCGTAAATGCAAGTCCGACAACGCTGTCCGCCGCGCCATAGTAAATTGCTATCTTTCCGCTTTCCGGATCATGAATGGTTGCACACGGGAATACTACATTCGGAACAAATCCACGTTCTTCATATGATTCTTCCGGTGTCAGCAGGAAATTCTCACATCTGTATTTTACAATTGACGGATTATCTAAATCCAATATCGCTCCACCGATGCTATACACAAATCCGTTACAAGTACTGCTCACGCCATGATAGAACAGAAGCCAGCCTTCAGATGTTTCAATCGGAGCTGCTCCGCCACCTATCTTAACAGACTCCCACCATTCACTTCCCTTGCTCATCACATGTCTGTGCTTGCCCCAGTAAACCATATCCGGACTCTCACTGATGAAAATATCACCAAACGGTGTATGACCGCTATCACTTGGGCGACTTAACATCACAAAATTGCCGTTGATTTTACGAGGGAACAAAACTGCATTTCTGTTATACGGAATAAACGGATTTTCCAATCTCGTAAAGGTCTTAAAATCAGTTGTTTTTGCCATACCGATTGCTGCACCATAGAAGTCCTGACACCAAATAATATAATAGGTATCTTCAACTTTAACCAATCTCGGATCATAAGCATACAAAGGCATAAACGGCTTTCCGTCTTCATCCGTAAACGGAATTTTTTCTTCATCAATATCCCAATGAATGGCGTCCTTACTTCTTCCCATATAAATATAGGGAATTCCGTTATTCTGCTCCCCACGGAACACACCGATAAAACCATCACCGTAAGGCATAACCGCACTGTTGAAGATACGTGCTACATTTTTCACCGGGTTTCTGTCAATAATGGGGTTTTCGGAATATCTCCAAACAGGTGCTCCGGTGATTCCTTCCGGCTTCTCCTGCCAAGGTACATTCTTTACTGCTGGTGCTATCATCTTTACTTCACTCATAATCTTTCTCCTCGTATCAATATTTTTCTAGCCTTTTACCGCTCCTGATGTCAATCCACTGTAAATCTGCTTCTGGAACAGAACAAATGCAATAAACATCGGCAGTAATGTAATCAAAAGTCCTGCGCATATCAAATTGTAACGGTTGCCAAGTGGCCCTACAAATGTATACAGTGATGTGGACACCGTCCTATAAAGCGTTTTATTCTGCAAATACAGATTTGCATTATAGTATTCATTGTAAGTGCTGACACTCTTCAAAATAATAACGGTTACAATTGCCGGCTTCAAAAGTGGAAACAGTATTTTGAAGAAAATCTGGAAATAGTTCGCACCATCCATAATCGCCGACTCATCAAGTGAGACCGGAAGGTTCTCGAAAAATTGCAGGAAGATATAAATCGAAATAACATCCGTTCCGCAAGTAATCAGAATATATCCCGGTAAACTGTTGATCAGTCCGGCTGTATACATCATTTTATATAAGGATACCTGCATTGCTACGTTCGGAATTAAAGCAGCAAAGAGATATAGACTTCTGATTAGATTATTTCCCGGAAATTTAAATCTGTCCAAAATGTAAGCTAACATTGTGCCGAACATCACCGAGAAGAACAAAACAAATACCAATATAATTGCCGTATTCATAAATGCTCTCGGCATATCTGCTAGTTTCCATGCTTCCGTGAAATTGCCGAAATAGAGCCAGTTTTGCGGTAATGTCATAACGTTTGTTGCGCCATATTCCTCATCTGGTTTCATTGCAGTAATGACACAGGATACAACAGGAATCACAGCAATAAAAGTCATAACGACAAGTGAAAGGTATTTTAGGAACACCGCTAAGTATTTTTCTATTTTCTGTACTGTTGTCATGATGCTCCTCCTTTCAGCATATTCTTTCTCTTGATGTATCTCTGAATTTTTGCTTCCCTCTTTCTTGCAGCATTTTTTGCCTCATCAGAAGCTTCCGGGAATACATATTTAAAGAAGAGTTTCTGTAATATTGTCACGAACACAATAATCAAGAACAAAACAATTGCCATGGCAGATGCAAGACCAACCTTTTGCGAAGTATGCGCAATTTCATGCATAATTACGAAATAGGTTCCTGTTCCGTTTGCACCGTCTGTGATAACATATGGCGGTTCAAAAGCACTCAACGATCCAGTAATAGACAAAATCAGATTCAACATGACAATTGTCCTGATATTCGGAAGTATTACTCCAAAGAATAATTGTCTCTTATTTGCGCCGTCCAAAGTTGCCGCCTCATACAAATCCGGATCTACCGACATAATTGCACCGATGAAAAGTACCATGTTCTGTCCGAAATAGCGCCAAACCGAAGTTCCAACCAGCGAATAGTTGTTAATACTCTGATCTCTCAGCCAGTAAGGCAGATTATCAAGGTTAAAACCGAACCACTGCAACACCGTATCAAATACAAATCCATGTGTATAGAAGAATTTGAATATGAAACCAATGGCAATACCGTTAATCAGATAAGGAAAAAACATTGCTCCCTTAAAGAAACCACTGAACTTTGTTTTGAAGCTCAAAATTGTTGCCAGATACAAAGACAATGCCAACTGTATAATGGAACCACCCATATAATAGAAACTCAATTTTAACGCTTTAAAACAATCATCACGTGTAAATACCTTTGCGTAATTATCCCATCCGATAAAAGTTCTCTTTCCGACGTATTTCATCTTATAGAAACTGAAGCGCCCCATTTCCACAAACGGAAAGTAGGTGAAAATCAGCATCAGTAAGACAGGAACTATCATAAATATAGCCATAACCAGGAATTGCTGACCTTTTCGTCCGCGTAACCACTTACCTATATTGAATTGTTTTTTCTCACTACCCGACATATGTTTACTCCTTCTTTATCCATGATATGCCTTTATGTAAATGAGCCAAGGAGACCAAGCTCCCTGGCTCATTGTTATAAATCACTATATATTTATTTCAAATTAATATAAGATTTCAATATCATTTGCTTCCTGAGCTTCATTCCATTTAGCTGTCCAATCAGCCATAATTTCATCAAATGTCATGTCGCCGTTTGCGCCGTGCTCAACGAGTGACTGAACCTTTGCATCTCCGCCTGAATTGAAGTTAAGTTCTGAATCTGCATTACATAAGTTCAAGAAATCTTCTTCTCCCGGAAGAGCTGTCTGGTCGCTTAATACAGTACATCCGTCAAATGAAGCGTACATATCCGGATTTTCTCCGTCGATTGCAACTGTGAAACCACCTTCATCAAAGCACCAGCCTGATTTCTCAGTCATCCACTTAATGAATACCATAGATGCAGTCTTGTTGTCGTCAGATGAGTTTACATTGATACCATAGTTAAAGTCACCACCTGCGTTAACATACTGTGTTCCGTCTACAGAAATCGGGAACGGCATGTAACCGATATCAGCGCCCTGATCACCTGCTTCTACCATCTGTGCAAATGCCCATGAACCAAGTACCATACATCCGATTTCACCGCGATTGATCATGCCCTTGCAGCCTTCCCAATCAGTTGTTGTGTAGTCATCTTCGATTAAGCCGTTAGCTGCTGCATCATAAAGAATTTTGTAAAGTGAGTAGATGCCTGCGCCGTCGCCATTATCTTTGAAAGGCTCTGCTGTATGAACGAATTCCTGATTGATATAGGTATCTTTACCACTTGTAACGATACCTACATAAGCATCCCATGCGCCCATTGTCCAGCCTGCTGCATAGTTTGTATACAGAGGAATAGCATCTGTATTATCTTTCACTGCCTGAAGTGCTGCCATGAAATCTTCTGCTGTCTTCGGAAGTTCTGTAACGCCTGCTTCTTCAAAGATTCTCTTGTTGTATACGATACCCTGGGCATTTCCCATGTAAGCAACACCATAAGCTGTGCCGTCATAGAGCCAGTTGTTTACGAAGTTAACTTCCTTTGACAGAGTATCTACTGAGTCAAATGGCTGGAAGTAAGTAGGAAGATCAACCTTCTCTACTGCCGGGATGAACATGATGTCGCCCCAGTCACCTGTAGAAAGACGAAGAAGTGAATCTTCATGATAATCAGTAATTGCTTCTGTCTCAACTGTGATGTTAGGATATTCTTCATTAAATGCTGCAATGTATTCCTGAATCTTGCCGTCACCGCCTGCTGTTGAATCGCGGTCTGTTTTGTGATGTATCCATTTAATCGTTGTTGTAATGTCTGCACCTGTCTCACCAAGTACTACTTCTGAGTATGTAGGTACACCTGTTGCTGCTGCTTCTTCTGCAGGTGCTTCTTCCTCTGCAGGTGCTGCATCTTCTGCCGGAGCCTCTTCCTCTGTTGCTTCTTCTGCAGGAGCTGCTGTTTCTTCTGTCTTGCTACATCCAGCAAGAACAGTTGCTGCCATTGCTGTTGCCAGCAATACGCTTAATAATTTTTTCTTCATTCTGTTTCCTCCCATAAATATTGGTTGTTTGTTTTTAGTTAATTTAGTTAATCATTAACTTAACTTTAATTATAGTGATTTATCTTTCTAAAACATCACCCTTTCTTGCTAATTATATCTATATCTTGCTTCTATGAGCATTTTTATCACTTTTCACATATTTATTGGTTGCGTTTTGTACATTTTGTCACTTTCTGCTTCTTGCTTCTTGTAGTTTATCTTGCTTAAAAACATATTTATTAAGTTACAAACAGTTAATTGTATTAACTTTTAGTTTTGTTTGAATAGTTTTCAACAATTAAAAACATTCCTTTTTCTTGAACGCATCCCCCTTTCGCGTTATACTATAAGAAGTATTAGTTAAATTAATTTCTGTATATCGCTCAGGCAGAAGAAAGGAGTTGACATGGAACAATCAAATAATAAAAGCATTCCGCCTTTTGATCAGCTAAAAGAGCAGGTTATTATTTCATCTCGTACTTCAAAACAATACTTGCCGTCTTTCACAGAGCCTACTGCTCTTGCTCTTTCAAACCTTTCTTATGTTTCGCTGTTTGGCAGAGTACACGCTGTCTTTCCGTACACCTACGAATTACGCGCTTCTCATTCGTACTTATTGCTCTATACCATCAGTGGACAAGGTAAGCTCACCGATGGCGTATCTTCCACAACGCTATCTGCTGGTTCCGTTTTATTTTTTTACTGCGGTATCAATCATCGAATTGAACTTTCCGAAGCAAATGAATGGAATTATATTTACTTTAATTTGAATGGTGCCGGAGTTTCTTCCTATTATGATGCTTTTACTTCCATAGCCACTTCGGTTGTCTGCACGCTATCCTCCATTTCGCCCATTCCTTCTTTCATTGAGAAGCTAGGTGAAGCGCTGGAGCAAAAAGGCAGCCACCAAGACTTTATCATCCACGAGCAAATCGTATCTTTATTAACCGCATTGTTATCAGAACAAGAGCGACGAATCAATTCCGCTCCGATACCTCCTTATTTATCTGAAGTAAAGGAAAGTTTTGATACTCAATATGGTGATTTCTTTTCACTTGATATTCTTGCTCGCAGACACCATGTCAGCAAATATAAACTGGTGCGTGACTTCACATGCCACCTCGGCACCCCACCCATTAACTATTTAATTTCCGTACGCATTGAACAAGCCAAGCGTCTGCTTGCCACCACAAATGATCCGATTAATGAAATTGCATCTTATGTTGGGATTGATAATATGAACCACTTTATCTATTTATTTAAAAAGAGCGTCGGCATGACACCAGGCGCATATCGAAAAACCTGTTATACCGCTAAATAGACAGTAGGGCAATCTGCGATTTTTACGCAAAAAGGAACCCCCTGCTGCGTCACATTTCTGTGTTCACAACAAGGGGCATCATGAAGGAGTATATTCCAAAATGAATATCAAATTAGGATTGTGCTGTTCCTACCGAATTACCTTTTAAGAAGGAACCTTCTATTACTATTTTCTCAATCAGTGTCGTCTTTGGATTCTCAATGAGTCTAATCAATCTCTCCGCAGCAACTCTGCCGATTTCTTTTGTATCCTGCATCACCGTAGTCAACTTCGGTTCCATAATCTGTGCCACATATGTTCCGTCATATCCCGCAACTGATACATCTCTCGGTACTTTCAACTTCTTTTCCTTGATTGCATTAATTCCACCAATACAAGAATAATCATCAGGATAAATAATACATGTTGGCGGATCTTTTAACTCAAGTAACTCTTTGGTGAGTTCTGCAGCTCTCTCCGGATTCCTGTAGAAACTTGCTTTCACATAATCATCCGGTACCTTCACACCAAATTCCTCCAGTGTTCTATAAAAACTTCCGAGACGGTTCTGTGTAACTGATGTATCGTCTCCGTGAATATATGCTACTTTCCGATGTCCGTTCTCGTATACATATTGAAGCAAGTCATGCATACCCTTTATATTGTCAGATACAACTGCAATTCTATAATCAAATACGTGGTCAATTGTCACAACCGGAAGTTCACTGTGTATCAGTTCCAAAACGTCCGGATCGTAGAAATCAACACAGGCAATTACAACACCGTCAACGCCCCTGTAAAGGCTGTGCTCCAAATATGACATTCCGCCACGCTGTCCGTTACAGTTAATAAATGTAATGTCAAATCCATTCTGCTCTGCCGTAACTTTAAAGCTGTCCAACACATGCGCAAAATAATCATGTGTCAATCCGCTCTGTCCTTCGTCTACAAATAAAACGCCTATATTATAAGTACGTCTGGTCTTAAGTGCGCGCGCTGATGAATTCGGAAAATACCCAAGCTCTTTGGCAACTTCTCTTACTTGTTTTTTCGTTGCCGCCCCGATATCGTCATGATTATTTAAAGCTTTACTGACCGTCGCAACCGATACACCACATCTGGCTGCTATGTCTTTCATTGAAATCATCAGGTACTACCTCCCCATTCATTGCAACAGTACTTAATCGTTCACGTAACTCTAGCATATAACACATTTTTCAATTTTACAACCCTTTTTTTATTTTTTTGGTGCACTTTTTATACTTTCTACAAAATATCGTCATTTTCGCTATCATTTTCACCTTGCCATTTCTATTTTCTTCTTCTTTTCTGTTGATATTCGCTATCAAAAACTTAATCCTTTACGTAATTCAGTTAAACAACCGACCTCTTTAAGCCTCTTTTTTAGTCATTTTTGCCCTTCTTTGTCACCCTCAGAAATCCACTGTTTACGCGCTTTCAATAATAGGTATTGATTTTATTTCAGCAATCATGTATAATTCTGCTTATACAGGACGAGTCTCTAGTTTTACTTAATCGTTTCACATTACTCGCGAACCTAAAAAAAACACTATACAATGATTGGAGAACACGCTATGAAATTTGGTTATTTTGACGACAACAGTGCTGAGTATGTCATTACGACACCCAGAACACCGCTGCCCTGGATTAACTATTTGGGCTGCAATGATTTCTTTTCTTTAATTTCCAACACTTGCGGCGGCTATAGTTTCTATAAAGATGCAAAGTTGCTGCGCCTCACCCGTTATCGCTACAATGACTCACCGCTCGACACAAACGGTAAGTACTTCTATATTAAAGACGGAAGCGATATCTGGAACATTGGTTGGCAGCCAACCAAAACAGAACTTGATTCCTATGAGTGTCGTCATGGTCTTGGATACAGTAAATTTACATCCGAAAAGAACGGACTTCAGGCTTCTTGCCTTGCATTCGTTCCTATGAATGATACTTGTGAAATCAACCGTGTTACTTTGAGCAACAATTCCAACTCCGCTAAGAGCATCTCTCTTTTCTCTTATGTAGAGTTCTGCTTATGGAATGCTATGGATGATATGACAAACTTCCAGAGAAACTTCAGTACCGGTGAAGTTGAGGTCATTGGTTCCACCATTTATCACAAAACAGAATACAGAGAACGTCGTAATCATTATGCTGTTTACTCTGTAAATGCTAAGATTGACGGATTTGATACCATTCGTGATGAATTCCTTGGTGCATACAGAGGACCTGATATGCCTCTTGCAGTAGAAAATGGACAGTGTACCAATTCTATGGCAAGTGGATGGGCACCGATTGCATCACAGCAGTTAAATGTTGTACTTGCACCGGGCGAAAGCAAATCATTTATCTTCGTTCTCGGATATGTTGAGAACAAACAAGAAGAGAAATGGGAGTCTCACGGAATCATCAACAAGAAACCTGCTGAGGCTATGTTGGCTCGTTACCAGACAGATTCTGATGTAGACAGAGCTTTCTCAGTTCTTCAGAATTATTGGAAAGAATTACTTTCAAAATATACTGTAGATTCTTCAAATGATAAAGTAAACCGCATGGTTAATATCTGGAATCAGTATCAGTGTATGGTTACCTTTAATATGTCACGTTCTGCTTCTTATTATGAATCAGGTATCGGACGTGGTATGGGCTTCAGAGATTCTTGTCAGGATTTGCTCGGCTTTGTACATTTAATTCCTGACCGTGCAAAAGAACGTATTATTGATATAGCTTCTACACAGTTTGAAGATGGTAGTGCTTATCATCAGTATCAGCCGCTTACCAAGAAGGGTAATGCAGATATCGGTTCCGGTTTCAACGATGATCCTCTGTGGCTGATTGCAGGAACATCTGCTTACATTAAAGAAACAGGTGATTTCTCCATTTTGGATGTCAGCACTCCGTTTGACAATGATGAAAGCAAAGCAGAACCGTTATTTGTTCATTTGACTCGTTCATTTGACTATATTGTTAATCACAAAGGACCTAACAAGTTGCCACTGATTGGACGTGCAGACTGGAATGACTGCTTGAACCTGAACTGCTTCTCAGAACAGCCGGGCGAATCCTTCCAAACCTTTGGTCCTTCTGAGGGACCGGTTGCAGAGTCTGTATTTATTGCCGGAATGTTTGTTAAATATGGTAGAGAATATGCAGAATTATGCGAGTTAATCGGCAAACCAGAGGAAGCTAAGAGAGCACTTGCAGAAGTTGATAAGGTATATGATGCTGTACTTAAAGCAGGTTGGGATGGCGAATGGTTTATCCGTGCATACGATGCTTATGGTAAGAAGATTGGTTCCAAGGAATGTAAAGAAGGACAGATTTTCATTGAGCCGCAGGGCTTCTGCTCACTTGCAGGTATTGGTGTTAAGGAAGGTCTTGTAGAGAAGGCACTCAACTCTGTAAAAGAAAAACTGGATACCAAGTATGGCGTTATGATCTTGCAGCCTGCTTACACAGAGTATCACTTAGAACTTGGCGAAATCAGTTCATATCCGCCCGGATACAAGGAAAACGCAGGTATCTTCTGCCACAACAATCCTTGGATTTCCATTGCGGAAACAGTGATTGGTCGCGGCGACAGAGCCTTTGAAGTATATCAGAAGACCTGCCCTGCTTACACAGAAGAAATCAGTGAAATTCACAGAACAGAACCTTATGTATATGCACAGATGGTTGCCGGAAGAGACGCTAAGTACCACGGCGAAGCAAAGAACAGTTGGTTAACCGGTACTGCTGCATGGACATTCGTGAATATATCACAGTACATACTCGGTGTTGCACCGACACATCAAGGACTTTCCATTAATCCTTGTACACCGAAGGGCTTCGGAGATTTCACATTAACCAGAAAGTTCCGCGAAGGCACCTACTATATTGAAGTTAAGAACCCGAACAATGTTGAAAAGGGCGTTAAGAGCCTGGTTGTTGACGGTAAAGAAGTAGATGGTTGTGTAGTACCTTACGAAAAAGGCAAAAATGAGTATCATGTTACAGTAGTAATGGGCTAGTTAGGGGAGAACTCTCGTTGCAGGTGAGATACCCCTAACACAGGGAGGAAGAGGCTGTCAGTTATCTGACAGCCTCTTTGATTTTACCATTGCGAAATATTGTAAATACAGTTATAATAAATTTAGATGAATTGCATACACAATAAGCAATTCTGATTACACCACAAGGAGGATTTTATATGGAAAAACGGGCTCAAAAGATTATGTCAAAACAATTTCCTGATGTAGGACTCCGCATTATCCCGGGACACTTCATGACATCACATTCTCACATCAACTATTATGTGGATATGACCATGATGAAGATGCGCCAAAGCGAAGCAAAAGCAGTAGCTGCAGCAATTGCAAGCAAATACAGTACTTCTACTGTCGTTGATACGATTATTTGCATGGATGGCTGCGAAGTCATTGGTGCTTATCTTGCTGACGAACTGACCAATGCCGGAATTATGTCTATGAATGCTCACCAAACTATTTATGTAGTATCACCCGAGTACAATGCAACCGGCCAGATTATCTTCAGACAGAATTTAATCCCTATGATAGAAGGCAAGAATGTACTTCTTCTGCTTGCTTCCACCACAACCGGCAAGACACTTGCCAAATGTTTGGAATGCATTGACTATTATAAAGGAAACATTGCTGCCATTTCTTCTATCTTCAGTGCTGTCAATAAGATATCCGATATTCCGGTTGATTCACTGTTTACAACGGCAGACTTACCTGATTATAAAAACTATCCGCATAAAGATTGTCCGATATGCAAAGAAGGCAAACCAATCGACGCAATTGTCAACGGATTCGGATATTCTACCTTATAGAGTTACGCATATGATAGAGTTACGCATATGATAGAGTTACGCATATATTCTATTAGGAGTACCGCAAAAAGAGCGAGGATTTTCCCTCGCTCTTTTTATGCCATTTATTGTATTTTACTGAATTGCTCCATATACAATCTGACGCATTTTCCTACGCAAACTCTGGTCTGCGCCCTCTTTTATCTGTTGAAAATACAACATAATCAAATCTTCTTCCGGATCGACCATAAAGTAATTGCCCGGCAGTCCGTCCCAGCCAAACTCACAGTAACTTCCGTTTGTTGTTCCGGCACCCTTGTCATCCAATATACGTAGTAGATTACTGTATGTATAGCCATAAATGCTGTCAAACCAAATCGTTTCACGTTGCTTAGGTGTCAACTGATTGGTCGTCATATAGTCGATTGTTTTACGGCTGATAATTTGCTTTCCTTGATAGAAACCATCATTTAAAAGCATTGACGCAAAATGAGAATAGTCTTCCATGGTAGAACACAATCCGGATCCGCCACCTTCAAACGGTGTTTTTCCGACTGCAACAAAATAGTTGAAACTGGTCATACTCTCTGCATCTGCTTCTTTCAGATGACCTTCTTCATCATATCTTGTGTACATTGTTGCCAATCTGCTGACTCTGTCGCCCAAATCCGCATAATACCCTGTATCAACCATGCCTAACGGCTCAAAAATCTCCTTTTTCAGGAACTCTCCATACTTCATACCGCTGACTGCCTCAACAACACCGCCAAGTACATCAGCAGAAATACTGTAAAACCACCGTTCACCCGGTTGGAATGCAAGTGGAGAACCTGCTATCATCTCGCACCATTCCAATGTACTGATTTCATCGCCGGCATCCAGTCTTCTCTTAATTTCATCGGATACTTCCTGTAGATATCTGCCCGCTGCATGATCCGGACTCGGATAAACCATTCCCGAAGTCATATTCAAACACTGCTGAATCGTCACTTGAGACTTTGCCGGAACCAGACCACATTGTGCATCTACCACCTTTTGATTGGCAAATGCCGGTATATACTTTGAAACCGGATCAAGCAAGTGTATTAACCCTCTCTCATATAAAATCATCACAGCAACTGCCGTAATCGGTTTTGTCATAGAGAATATCCGGTAGATATCTCCCGGCTTATCATTGCCGTAATGTCTGTCAAAGACAGTTTCATTATGGTGTATCACACGCACCGACATACCCTGAAGTCTGTTTGCCTCAATTTCACCCTCAATAAGCGGTGTTAAATATTCCAGTTTTTTTGTATCCATATCTCTATCCTCTCGTCCCTATCATTTTAGTTCTTTTTTAGTACCGTTTCTTTTGCAGTTTCCATTGCCTTGATTACCCTATCACACCAAGCATCAAAATCCACATCTTCCGTCTGGCATTCCGGATGTGAGAGTACATAATCAATTGTCTCTTTGATACCTTGGTCAAAACGTTTCGTCATAGCAAGTCCCGGCACCAAACGTTTTAATTTACGATTATCAAAAACTACTGAATTAGACTTATCGCCAATCAATCCACCCGTAAAATCATAGTTTGGACCACATGCTGCCATGAAATCTGAGGGTACATAATAGGGTTTAAAATCTACTCCGAGTGCCCTCGCAATCGCTGCATAAATCTGATTCCATGTTAATGTCTCATCTGAAGTAATTTGCACTGCTTCACCAATTGCATGAATATTATTCATGAGACCAATATATCCTTTTGCAAAATCGCTGTTATGCGTCATCGTCCACAAAGAACTTCCGTCACCCTGTACTATAACCCGCTTGCCCTCCATCATTCTTTTCAACACTTGATAACTTCCTTTTGTGCCATGTGCTCCCAATGGCACGGAACGCTCATCATACGTATGACTCGGTCTTACAATCGTTATAGGGAATGCTTCATCACGATATAGTTTCATCAAATACTCTTCGCAGGCTATTTTGTTTCTGGAATACAGCCAATACGGATTCGCCAATGGTGTACTTTCTGTTATTTTATAGTCAGATAGCGGTTTCTGATATGCGGATGCTGAACTGATGAAAATGAACTGATTGGTCTTGCCCTTAAACAGTCTGTAATCACGCTCCAATTGGTCAGGTGTAAATGCAATAAACTCTCCAATTACATCAAACTTCATATCCTTTATCTTTTCTGCCACCGCTGCCTCGTCATTGATATCTGCAACAATGCTGTGCGCTCCATTAGGTAATGACGAATTCCTGCTGCCGCGGTTCAGTAGATACAATTCATGTCCCTGTTCCAATAAGCTTCTTGAAATCGCCATGCTGATGGTTCCTGTTCCTCCGATAAATAATACCTTCATGATAAACCTCCTGTTCTAATCTGTTACCGTGTTCCATGTTTCAAATAGTTCTTTTTCTTTATTCTATTTCCTTATTCTATTCACTTTGCCCTGTAGTAATCCGCTACCACTTTCTCTGCCGGCTTTCCATATACATCATACCGCGAATTGGTCTTTGCTGCCGAAAGAGAATACTGCTTCCATGCCCAATCCCAGATACAATATCCCGAAACCCATTCACGTTTATCACATGCAGTAAACATTGCCTGATACCAATCCGCCTGTTCCTGCACATTCGTTTCACCCTTCAGACCCCAGTCGTTCGGAACCTTTGATGAACCCTCGGTTGACATGCAGCCACATTCTGCAAAAAAGAAAGGCTTCTTATATTTCTTGACCACCTGTTCAATACGGTCAAGTTCCTGTTCCCAATCATTGATAGGATAGTAACCACTTGAGGATATTACATCTACACAATCCCACCATTTCACACAATCCTCTTGATATTTATCTGTATTATAAGAAACCGGTCCACTGTATACCGATCTGATATCGTCAATCAGTTTTCGCCATTCTGCCTCGCGCCGTTCTGACATAACCATCTCACAACCGGCAATGAACATCACACACTTCTCCTGCTCTGCAATGCGAGCATAATGAAGTTGGAAATCCGTATAAGATGCAAACCAGTTGCTCCACTTTGGTTCGCAATGAACATCTTTATCAAAAAAGTTGATATGTGCACGCCATGTACAATTCTTACAATTAACCGTCGGTTTCAGAATTACTTTAAGACCAAGCTTATTTGCATATCGAATCATCTCAATCAGCTCTTCATCCGAAACCGTAGCCTTTGATTTATAATCAATCTCCTCTGACTGTGCTGTATCCTGCAGCGCATTCGGCACGAGAATAATGTAGGTTGCACCGGTTCGCTCCTTTAAACTAAGCAGACTTCTCTTTGCCTCTTCTTTCTCGTAACTTCCTCTACAGGCAAACGCTGCAAATGTGACACCTTTGATAAATTCCATGATTTCAACACCTCTCTTATTTCATTCTACTTCATCTTCCTATGTCATTCAATTAAATGTTTCAATATTAACACTCTATCATTTTGAGAATTTTAGTGCTATAATAATCAGACATAAAAATCGTACGATTCTATTCCACAAATGAGGTAGCGGATGCAATATTTATTTGAATACAGTGACCGATTGAGTTCTCCTTACGAGGCTTTTCAGGTTGATTCTACAATTGAATATTTCCCTGTGCGCCCGCACTGGCACTATTTTACAGAAATCATGTATATGCTGGAAGGTGTCGCTATGGTGGAATGCGATGACAAAACCTATGCGGTGGAACCGGAACAATTAATTATCTTTCACCCTAAGGCAATTCATTCTATCTATGCGGTTAACACAGATCCGATTCGTTATGCTGTTCTGAAATTTGACGCCAATACCTTAAGTGTTGCAAGTAGTTACACACCCAAGCTCAGCAGCATTCTGGAAAATGCGCACAATGATGACTTGGCACGTATTCATTTTACAGAAGATGTTCTGCAACATATACCGGTTTACCAGATTATATCCGACTGTATCCGAGAATTGCAGGATAAGGATTATGGATATGATATCAAGGTTCACTCTCATATCTGTGATTTATTGGTCTATTTGATGCGCATCTGGCGGCAAAATGGTTTTGATATGAGTAAACCTTTTATTGCCTCATCCGATGAGGATTCCATCAACAATATTACGGAGTATATCGACCAGCATTCTGATGAACTGCTGCGTATTGATGATTTGGCCAAACGCTGTGGTATGAGTTATTCCTATTTTGCTAAGAATTTCAAGCAACTCTATGGAAAGTCCTGCAAGGAATATATTGAATTCATTAAGATATGCAAGGCGGATGACATGCTTTTGTTTACTGATTTTAATTTGGACTATATCAGCCAGGAGACCGGCTTTACCGACTGCAGCCACTTTATTAAGACCTATAAAAAGTTAAAAGGCATCACTCCGAAGCAGCGACGCCTATCTTACCATAAGCAGGCAAAGACAACATGATAATGGAATTCGATAGTATTAATATTTGATACATGCTATGATACTCATGGTGCTACCATAACGGTAGGCGGTTGCCCTTCATTTCGGAGGGTTATGCCCTCCAATCGAAAGAAAGGAGGGATTGCCATGGTTACATATCCGGAATTGTTTCAATTTTGTTTATTAATCATCGCTATTGTTGGTCTTGTTTTCAAGATCACACATAAAAAATAACCGCCCCTAGTCTCGCAAACTAAGCGGTTATTTTTTAACTAATTTTTATGCGGGCAACCGTCTATCGGTAGCACCTCTTTATGTCTATAATATAACACTTTCTTACATCAGCGTCAACCTGTATTCATGTCATGAATTGAATTGAAAATTGAAAACCCTCGAAAACTAGTGTTTTCAAGGGTTCTATTTCCGTGCGCAACATGATTCGAACACGCGACCTTCTGGTCCGTAGCCAGACGCTCTATCCAGCTGAGCTATGCGCACATATTGCAGGTTTTGCAACGAATATAATACTACCATAATCGTCGTTTCAAGTCAAGTCAAAATCATAGGAATGCTTCGGCAAAAGATGCGTTCCTCTGCTATAGTTCCATTAAATAGTTATGCGCTTTGAGTTCCTTGCGCAGTTCCTTATAATTTGGCAGAATCGTTTCGACGCACTTCCAAAACTCCTTGCTGTGGTTCATATGCTTGATATGGCAAAGTTCGTGCACCACTACATAATCTACGATTGGAAGCGGACACATAATCAATCGCCACGAAAATCGAATGACTTTCTGGGAATTACATGTTCCCCAACGAGTACGTGCACTTGATAGCCTGATATCTTCATAGGTAATTCCTAGTTGCTTGGCATAATGCTCTGCACTGTCCGTAAATGTGTAAAGTGCCTGGGTACGCAGCCATTTCATCAGTGTCTTTTCAAAGTCTTTATGCTCCGGTATTAGGATTTGTGCTTGCTCGCCCGTGCTTTCACATGCATTCTCCATTGTAACCTTCTTGACATCTTGCGCCCTGAGTGTATATTCCTCACCTAAAAACGGGATGACTGCCCCATCTTTTATCTCAAGATGTTTTCTCTCCTGTGCAACCTGACGTTGCTTTTCCTGCATGTCACGTATCCATTTTTCTTTGCTCTCAATTAAGCGACGAATTTCTCGATCAGATACAAACCTAGGCGCTCGCACAATGAGCTCGCCCTGTCCATTTACAATTAAACCGATGCTCTTGCGGTTGCTCCTGATGATTTTGGGCTCTAACTTTCTATTGCTTATTTCATTTAGACCGTCATTCTTGTCTGACATGCTTTCTTCCTTTTTCCATTTTACTTTTCTTGCATATTTCCTTATCTATCATAACATTTTCTCTGCTATTTTCAATCATAAAGTAACGTATTTAACAGTTATCCAGAATTATATTTTTTCTATTGACTCGTCAGTCAAGACATGGTATGATACATATGCATTGACCAATCAGTCAACAGGAGGGATTGCTATGTCAGCAGCATATGAAGCATTTGATAAAATTTCAAAAGATAAGCAAGCCACAATTATCAAGAGTGGCATTCGCGAGTTTTCACAAAAGCCTTACAAGGAAGCCAGCACTGATGCTATTACAACCAGCGCTGGGATTTCCAAAGGACTGCTTTTTCATTATTTCGGTTCAAAGAAGGAATTCTATCTATACTGTCTTTCACAGGCACTTGAATGTCTGATTGCTCCTACGCCTGAGCCTGATGTGCAGGACTTCTATACAATTATTTTTGGAACAATGGATGAAAAAATACGGTTGTGTAATGAGTATCCTAATGAGATGCACCTCGTCAACATGGCATCACGCGATGCTGCAAGCGACATTGCTGAAGGAAAAAATCAAATCTTTAAAGATTATTTGTTGAAGACCACCGCTGAATCGGCACAACTTATGGCGCGCGCTATTGCTACTCTGCCGCTCAAAGAACCGACAAATGAAAAAGTCAATGAGGCGCTTCGACTCTATATCGGGATAGTAAATAATAAATATCTGGCTGCATATCAATCAAATCCTGATGCTTACTTTGAAAATTCAGAACAAATCAAAAAAGAAATGAAACTATATATCGACTTCATGCTGTATGGAATTGTAAAGGAGCCCACATTATGAAAAAAATGAGTTTGCTAAAAGCAATGAAAGCCTGCAACACTTATCAAAAATCAAATCCGGATGCCAAACAGAAGATACAACAGGAACGCCTTAGAAATATATTAACTTATGCCAAAGAAAACAGCCCTTATTATCGAGAATTGTACAAGGATGTTGATTTCCATGCATTAGAAACAGACAATATGGAACATTTTCATCTGACTAACCTTCCGACCACAAATAAGGTGGATCTGATGGCACATTTTGATGAATGGCTAACCGACCGAACAATCAAACTTGAAAATATTGAAGATTTCATGCATGACCTTGACAACATCGGACGCAAGTTCAATAAAGAATATCTGATATTTACGACAAGTGGTTCCACCGGTAATCCTTTGGTATCTGTATGTGACGCGACCACAAACAATGTCATGAGTGCTGTGAATGTCGGACGGGCTTTTGCGTGCAAACAAGATATGACTAATTTTATCAAACAAGGTGGAAAAACCATTGGTGTATTTGCCAACGGCGGTTTCTATCTCAGTAACAGTTCTGTACGGGCAAGACAACTTTCCATGCCTTGGAAAAAGAAGCAAATTGCTGTCACAAGCGCATTGCTTCCTACTGAAGAAATTGTCAAAGAACTGAACTCATTTCAGCCTACCATGCTTGGCGGATATCCATCCAATCTGGAACTTCTGATTGATGAACAAAAGAGTGGACGCCTACATATCAGCCCGGTTTTAATTATGACAGGCGGCGAATATCTTTCTGATCAGGTGCGTAACAGTCTCGCCGAAACCTTTCGTTGTTATGTGCAAACCTCTTATGCCTGCACAGAAGGCGGAACTCTGGCATGTGAATGCACCGAACAACATTTTCACCTCAATGATGATTGGGTCATTCTTGAACCGGTGGATCACAACAATCAGCCTGTTCCCGATGGTGTGCGTTCCGATAAGTTATTGGTCACAAACCTCTATAATTATACGCAGCCATTTATCCGTTACGAAGTGACCGACCGCGTTATCATGCATCACGAACCATGTTCATGTGGTAATCCCGCTCCGTGGCTACAGTTAGAAGGGCGCACCGATGATGTGATTAGTTTCATTGAAAATAATGTGGAAATAAAAATAGCACCGCTTGCGATTTATGCAACACTAAAGGAAGTACATGAATTACGACGATTTCAATTAGTTGCTCATGATGGGAACCACATCGAATTGAGATTGGAACCATCTGAAAGTATCGCTCGTGAAGATGCCTTTGCAAAGGCGCAAGAAACTTTGATTGATTTTCTCAAAACACATGGTGTGACACATGTTGAAATCAATCTGTCTTCTGAATTGCCCAAACAACAAGAAGGAAGCGGGAAATTCAAGCATATTATACGCGCATAATAACAGTCGGCTCTGACAGATATCTCGTCACAGCCGACTTATTTTATATGTACAGTTTTATATCCTGTTTCCTAACCTGACAATTTAGAACTTTCTTCCGCCACCACCATGTGAGCGACCACTGCTGCTTCTGTGGACAGAACTTCCGCCACCTCCTCCACCGCTGCCACCACTACTTGTTTGAATCTTAATTTTAGTAGTATTCGTTCTTAAGAATCTGTCTTCTGAACGTCTGACTACAAAACTGTCCTTATTTACGTATTCATTGGCAAGTGCCGGTTTTACAGCAGTTTTGCACATCCTTACCATGACAAATACGGCAATTGCCGCTACAATCGCTCCAACTAACAGAAAGTTACCAAGTAACTTGACGCTCTTCATCAAAGGACTATCAATAATATATCCGGAGCCATCATCGTATTGCAGTTCATATTCCACATCATTAAGCCAAGATGAAACAGCACCGTCATAATTATCGTTGCCTAAATAATTTGCAATATTATCTAACATCGAATCAATCTCTCGATCTGAAAACCATAAAATTGCCTGACCACTTGTGGAAATCCAGCACTCCCTGATATCCATATTAATCGAAAGAATGACTCCATCCCGCTCCGCACCGATTCCAAATCCGTTATAATCAAAATAGTCATCGGCATACTCCATTGCAGACTTTCCTTCGCTGTCATTTGTCGTTACCACAACAACATCACATGCATAGGTATCAACAATTTCAGCTATCTTTTCATTTGCCTGTGCAATCTCTTCCTCTGACATTAGTCCTGCATCATCAAACACCTTGTTTTCTACAGCAAATACAGGGGTAAGCATCACCATCTGTACAAGGAATACTGCCAAAGCAAAACTGCATATTTTTTTCATTGTCTTCATTTTCCTCATCATTACATACCTCCCAACAGATTGGAAATCACTGAAAAGAGAAAGCTGATTGCCGTAACTGAGCCCATAATTCCAAAGAAAAATCCAACGGCACGCTTCATGGAAACAGGAAGATCACCAATCAATTTTCCTGTCTGTCCGTTCATCGCAAACACATAATCTTTTCCGTTATATTTACTGATTAGAAGCCATACCGGAAGTAACACATATCTTGTTTTTCCATACTTTAAGTTAATGTTCCCTTGCGTCTGCGATACAGAAGAATAACCGTTCACCGTCTTCTTTAGCATATCAGAGGTCGAGGCTCTCATCCTTGTATCCACTGCCGGCTTCATATCATCTGCCGTCTGGTCGTATTTCTCAGCTAAAAATCCTGACAAATAAGCCGTGGTAAATTCTTCTGCCTGCGTATAATCATAAGGCTCAATCGCGCCCATCAATGTATTGTCCATCTTTGTGGAACCGTCTGCCGGTACCTTTTCAAAAGTCATGGAACCATCGCGGAAAATTGCGTAATAGTCTGTCTTTGTATACGAATAACCTCCGGACGTCCAACGCTTCACCTTCGTTGCATTAAAGGAAAGACTGGCATCCGAGTCACAATCATATAGCCAAAACGGTACATAAACTCCTGTGATTTTCTCTATTTTATTGGCTGAAACAAAATCCTTCGGTATCAGCCATTTTCCCTTACACAAATTCTTATAAGCTTCCTGCGCCTGCTTCTTGTCTGTCTTAAACGGTATGACAAGTTCCGGTCTGAAAGCACCCTCGAATTGTTTCGGAAATATTGCAGTATTACCGCAATATGGGCAAAATGAAGCAGAAGTCGTGTCATCTGCTATAATCTCACCTCCGCATTTATCGCAGGAATAAACCCTCATTCCCTCTAACTCACCTTCACGCCATTCATTTTCAGACGGATCATAGGTACCGCCTTCCGCTGTATCTGCTTTCGTTGTCTGATCCTGTAAGTCCGAAAGTTGAAAGGTACTGCCACAAAACTCGCAGTCCCATTGCTGACTGTTTGAACTGAACTTCAACGGAGCCGTACAATTTGGGCATTGATAATTAACAACATCCACCGCTTTCTCCTCCTTATGCTTATTCCCATTTCATAGATAGCCTATAAAATAATGAATCAGGGGTATCTCATTATATGAGAACTCTCCCCTCATTGTATCATAATTTTTTTTAGATTGAAATTAGCATTTGTCACTTTTTAGCGTTTCATGTCTCTATTTATTATTTTATATCATGATTCAGCATTTTCTGTCGGATTCATTGCTGCATGCTGCAACTGAAACTGTCTCAGCTTTTGATTGAATTGCGAAGCACTCCTTTGATCATTAATCCATAAGATAACGCAAACAACCGCATAGACAACCGCAATTGATAGCGCAAGTGCAACGCAAAGTTTCATTTCAAAATAAATACCCGAAAACGCATTCAATCCAAATACCGCCATTTCTATTAATATTAAATGGATTGCCTGTCGCACCAACATCTGTCTGATTGTTAATTCCTTCGACGAATAGTTCACCAAACCAAGGAGTGCTGAAAGAAGTCCAAAGAGAGGCGGTGAGAAAAAGGCACTATAACCGAATCTCTGGTCAGGCAAAAATACCACGCCTAATATTCCTTCTAAAATCGTAACACATGCTGTTACAATCACAAACGTCATGAACATATCAACAATTCTCTCTTTAATTGTCATCTGAGCCACCTCCCATTACAATCTTCTTTAGCGCCGGGGCATATTGTCTCGATATCATTAACTTTTCTCCATTTTTCATATGAGCCAGAAAGCGACCGCTGAGTGCCGGGCTGATACTGTCTAACTGCATCAGGTTCAACACAACCGATTTAGAGCATCTGACAAAGTGAAACGATTCGTATGCCCGCTCAACCTCATAAAGTCTAAGTTTGAGTTCGTACACATCCGTCATGGTATAAGCAAATACCTTCTCATCCACCGCTTCAAAATAGCACACATCTTCCAATCGAAAACGGCACATTTTCTCACCCGCCGTTCCTGATAGTTCTGTCCCTTTGGTCAATGCATAGGTGTAGATATCCTTGATTTCCGGCGTCACTTCCACACACTCGATAATGACTTGTTCATCTTCTTTTTCGGCAACTTTTCTGACATATGTCCTCATGGATTGTGTCCCTTCTTTTGCAACCGGCTTTCTATCATCACAAATACTCTGATTGTAAGTCCAGACTGCCTTCATCTTTTAGATAATAATCAAAATACTCCAATATAATCGCATTCACCGTTTCAATACAAGTCTTTGCGCTGACAGTTGACTCTCCTGAACTGAAGGTGCCTGTACATAACACCTTGGCAAGTATCGGTGAAACCAACGGTAAATCCGTAAAATTCATATGGCTCACGCCATTGATTACAACCTCATGAAAATCCTTTGCATGCTCTCCTATATAGAAATTCAAATAAGTAACTCCCGCCTGCTCCGGTAACAGTATTGCCTGATCATAAACCTCTCTTGAATTTATATCCAGCAACGGAACCGGATATGGCTCATCATTATATACATAAGCTCCATCCACAAAATCCGTATACTCACCAAACATCGTACCTTCCATAACAATGACTGCATCTATATCACTGCGTTGTCTGCCGAGTGCCGCTGACGTTGCTCCACCCATAGAGTGTCCAAACAATCCAATTCGCTCCGTATCAATTAAGCTAAATGGTGCTTCTCCCTCTTTTGCCTTTTCAAGCATGGTATCCAAGACAAAGTTCTCGTCTGCAGTACGTAATGCCATCCATTCACGACTAAACTCATAGACACGTCTTTCTTCTTCCGGTGTGTCTCCACCATTGTCCGCATATACCTGATTCAAAAAATCCATAGAACCAATCGTAACGTTTCCGTTTGCATCCTCAACATATGCTGCATGGTACGGGTGTGCGATACTGACCGCCACATATCCATTTGATGCTAACTCCGTACAGGTAGATGTATTGCTGTCCAACACGCCAAATGCCCCATGTGAAAATACGGCAAGAGGATACGTTCCTTCTTCTTTAGGATACCATACTTTAATCGTTACCGCACGCTTCTCTCCTGTATTCGTAAATGTTTCAACACGACTTTCATCTACCCATGTATACACTGCTGTCTCTACTTCATGTTCTCCTGTCACTGCCGATTCTTTATACTGCGGAAGCAAGATTGCGATAAAAAGTGCTGATGCATAGAGCATCCCGTTTCCAAACAATTTCATAATTTGTTTCCATGCTTTAAAAGGCTTCTCTTTCTTTTTCCTCCACACCAAATATCCTATGCCGGCCTGTATCGCCAGGATAACCAAAAACATACCATATCTGAACAGTCCGTCTAATACTCCAATCAGTAAAAGCAATATCATCAAGACAACACTACCTACTCTGACAACTACCTTCTCCAAATCATGTCTGTCCTTTGTCACCACCGACCAAATGACAAAGAATAATTCTACTGCAATTGCAATTCCTAATAATAAAGTTCCCATTTCTCATTCCTCCGTTTCTCTGATAGATTCAACTTAGCACGTGCTTTCGCAAATGCCAATACTTTAGAGGATGAGTTGCATTTAGAGTGGATAAGTTGCAAAAATGAGTGGTTTCGTGCTTTTTTTGTGTTTGTTACTCACTTAAAATGAAATCTTTTGTGTCGCTATCTTTTCTGAAAAGGTTCGGTCGTGTTCAACGATGAGCATCGTCGGCTGATACTTCATAAGCAACTGCTCGATTTGCATTCTGGAAAATACATCAATATAATTCAGCGGTTCGTCCCATATGTACAAATGTGCCTGCTGCAAGATACTACCTGCAATTAATACTTTTTTCTTCTGCCCTTCTGAATACTCTTCCATATGCTTATC
>DATESB010000265.1:0-3635 GCA_035271065.1 Lachnospiraceae bacterium
CAGAGTTGACAGAGTATCTGGTTCGCAGAGGTATGTATGATGAGGCTTATCACATCGCTGACACCTATGGAATAGAGCAACTGTCACCTAAGACTTGTGTGAAGTTATGCAGTTATCGTATTGGGCAGATTGAGCAGGAAATTGACGAAAAGCTTCTCGGATTATGTCATCAGGCATTCAAGGCCGGTAAATATGATGTGGAGACACTTTCTTATCTGACGAAGAACTTTGAAGGTCTGACCAAAGAGATGCGTAATATCTGGCTGGCATCCACAACATTTGATATTGATTCCTACTATCTAAAAGAGCGTATGATTATTCAGATGCTGTTTACAGGAACGACGGTAGGCGAGAAAGAGGAGATTTTTGAATCGTATCTTAGGCAGGGCTCCAATACATCGGTTGAACTTGCTTATTTGTCCTTTAATGCATATGAATATTTTGCAAAAGACAGAATGATAGAGGATAAAATATTTGACCACTTATTGGCGAATTACCGCTTGGGCGAGAACTTGAATGATGCCTGCAAACTGGCGCTTCTGAAGCATTATGCAGAAGAAAAGAGTATGGATAGTGAACGTACCAATGCAATGATTGCAAGGTTCGTCAAGGAATTTATTCACAAGAATATGTTCTTTAAGTTTTTTATGGATTTTCAGGAAATTGTACCGGAACTTTCTATGTTTTCCGACAAAACAATTATCGAATACAGTGCTAATCCCCAGTCTCGCGTCATTTTACATTATGTACTTGAGGGCGGGCAGGATGATGATGAAGACATCTATATCAAAGAAGAGATGCGCAATATGTATGGCGGCATTTTCTCAAAGGAATTCATTCTCTTTTTCGGTGAGAACCTGCAGTATTATATTACGGAAGTGGCCGGAGAAAAGGAGAAACTGACGGAGAGTAATTCTGTCAGCATTTCCGATGTGGTGGCAGATAACGATGAGACTCGATTTGATTTGTTAAATGATATGGTGGTTTCACAGACACTAAAGGACGAAGATACGTTACTGAAACTGATGGATAAGTATGTCAAGACAGATTATCTTGCAGAGCAGATATTTACAGTCATGTAAGGAGTTCAAAGATGGCATTTGATACGAAATACGTAATTGGATATGATTTGAATAATGAAATGTCACAGATGAGCTTCTGCAGTCTCAAGAATCCGGAGCCCGAGACATTTTCGACGGTTGCCGGAGAACAGAAATATATGATCCCGACGGTTTTGTGCAAGAAAAGGGATGTCAATCAGTGGTTTTTTGGGGAAGAGGCAAAAAAAGTAATGACCCATGATGAAGGGGAATTGGTGGACTCGCTTCTGGAAAAGACACGTGCAGGTGAAGAACTCGTGATTGATCAAGAAGAGTATAATCCAATGTCGCTACTTGTCCTGTTTATGAAGCGGACACTAAATATGCTGAACACTTGTCTGTCTATGGAAGATGTGGAAGTCCTGATGATTACGGTAGATGTGCTGGATCCGGTGACACTTGACATCTTGGAGACAGTTGCCGAAGAACTGCCGATTGCACGGGAGAAAATATTCTTTCAAAGTTATGCGGAAAGCATTTACTGCTACACATTACATCAGCCTGTTGAGTTGTGGAAGCACAGAGTGATGGTATTTGATTACGCAGGTCCGTATTTGAAAAGTTTCGGATTGTATATGAATGAAAAAACCAAGCCGGTTGTGGCATTTATAGACAGCGCTACATTTGAAGATATCAGATTGCCGGAGAAAATGTATCCGAATATGGAAGAACAGGCTCGCAATGAGCGTATGGATGATATTTTGCTGCAGGCAATACGTGAGAGTGTGGATCGGTATACCATTTCCAGTGTTTATTTGATTGGAGATGGCTTTGAAGGTGATTACTTAAAGAAAACGCTGAAATATCTGTGCATGGGACGAAGGGTGTTTCAGGGGATGAACCTATATACAAAGGGTGCTTGTTATAGTGCAATGGAAAAATTAGTACCGGGTCCTTTCAGTGAATCTCATATCTTTTTAGGAAAAGACAAACTGAAATTTAATCTTGGGATTAAAGTAAAGCAGGCTGGCGAAGAGAAATATGCGGCACTGGTTGATGCAGGCGTAAATTGGTATGAGACAAAAGAAAAGTATGATTTTATATTAGGCGGTGATCCGATTGTTCCGCTCATTATCACACCGTTAGACGGCAAAGATGTGCAGGTACATGAGATTGCATTGACGGGACTCCCGATGAGGCCGGCAAAGGCCACCAGACTTTCCCTACGAATTTCATTTGGCTCGGAGCATCTGGTGCGCATTCGTATCAATGACCTTGGATTTGGCGAAATGTATCCGTCAACGGGTAAGGTGTGGGACGAAGAAATTGAGATATAGGAAATAAAGATATAAAAGAGGTATTCTGTTATGGTAGAGTTAATTCCCTGCATTGGGGAAGTCGTTAAAACTCCATATTATGTCCTGGGGCTCGGAATGAATGTATATTCCATTGAAGAGCTCTGCTTCTATTTATGTGAAAATGCGTACATACTCGACCGTGATATTATGGATGTAAAGTTGTGCCAATGGCTGGAGAGGGAAGTAGGACTTCGTAAGTTGGGTGCAGGATTGTTTGAGCAGTTGCAGAAAGAGAAGGATTTAAGTGAATTTGTGACAACAATTCTTCGCGAGACGCGGTATTGTTCTGAGGAAGAATTAGAAGAGATTGAACAGATATTAGTCGATAATGCAAGTCTTGGGTTTGCGCAAAAGCGGAAAGCGCGCGGAGACAGTTTGCTCCGCTCCAATAAGTATTCACTTGCCATTGAGGAATATCAATATATCCTACAGGGCATGCAGCCGGAGGAAAATGAGGAATTATATGCAAGCATTCTGCATAATACAGGAACTGCATATGCCAAGCTTTTCTTGTTTGCAAAAGCCGGAAGTTATTATAAAATGGCATATGACATCAGTCAAAATGAAGAAAGTTATACACAGTATCTTGCCACTCTTCGTATTGCAAAGGGGCAGGAGGAGTATGTCAATGCAATTGTGTTGAAGGGATTGGATAAAGAGGCGGCATATGAACTGGAGGATCGGATTACCGAGATCCTTGCCGGTGAGATTGACACACCGTATCAGAAAGCCTATCAGCAAATTGTGCTGCATAAGCAGAACGGAAGAATCAGTGAATTCTACGATGCCATTGATGCCACCTTAAATGAATGGAAAAAAGATTATCGCAAGGGTATGATGAATACATAGAAATACGCACCGTCGATAAATGAAGGAGACAGAATGGGTCTTTTCGGATTTTTCAAAAGGTTATTCAAAGAGGATGACGAATATGATTTCGAGTATGATTTTGAACTCGAGCAAGGTTCTATGGAGGAAGTTTTGCAGCGAGACAGTTTGCGCAGGGCTGATCTTGATGTACACAATTACAAGGAGCGCGAACGGTATATTCGTGCCTGTTGTGAACAAATGGTAGATGCTTCAAATGAAGTGGATATTGCAAAGCGGGAATATCAGATTGTGACCGACCATTTAACCGACATGGAAGAGATTGAAGGTTTGCCGATTGTTGAGCGGGAAGAAATCATGCAGGCAGCGCGTAAGATTACGCTGGTGGAACAAGAAAACGCCAACTACA
>DATESB010000266.1:0-5408 GCA_035271065.1 Lachnospiraceae bacterium
GGAAATCTGTGATATCCTCGGCAAGGTTGGGTTATGCACCAAGGACTATATTGACCGTACCATTGACAGCAGTTTGTCCGGTGGGGAAAGTAAACGAATTGAAATTGCAAGTGTTTTGGCGCGCAAGAATGCCAAGATATTGGTGTTTGATGAGCCGGAAGCAGGAATTGATTTGTGGAGTTTCACAAGTTTGATTGAGGCATTTAAGGATTTGAAGGATGAACAAAATGGGGCGCTGTTGGTTATTTCTCATCAGGAGCGTATTCTTGAGATAGCAGACTATATTGTAGTCATTGCAGACGGCAAGGTTCGCGTGGCAGGGGAACGTGAAGCAATATTGCCGGAACTTCTGTACAATGAAAAACAGAAGAGCTGCCCTTTGGGAAAGCAGGAGGTATAGAGCATGAATGAAATTACGAAAGAACTGCTTTCAGTTGTATCGGATTGGGACGGCGAATTCAAGGGTGCCTATAATATACGTGAGGACGGCGGCTGTGCAGGCAGGTCTTCTTCAGAACATATTTTAATAGAATCAAAAGAGGGACAGCCGGGATTGGTGATTCATGTCAGTTCTGAGGCTCAACAGGAGATTGTCTATATTCCCGCATGTGTAACGCGTGGCGGTGTAGACGATTTGGTTTATAATGATTTCTATGTGGAAGCCGGGGCTGATGTAAAGATAGTGGCAGGCTGTGGTGTACACAATGACAGTGATGAGAGTGCCAGACATAATGGTATTCATCGCTTTTTCCTTGCCGAACATGCACATGTGTTGTATCAGGAAAAACATATCGGTACCGGAACAGGCAACGGAACAAAGAATATTGACCCGGTGACAGAGGCGGTGCTTGAAGAAGGTGCAGTGCTTGAAATGAACACCATTCAGATAGGCGGCGTGGACAATACCAACAGAAAGACAGTTGCAACGCTCAAGGCACGGGCGCAACTTATTATTCATGAGAGTCTTTTAACAGATCATAATGAAAAGGCAGTAACGGACTTTGAAGTAACAATGGATGGAGAGGATTCCTCGGTTAATCTGATATCACGGTCAGTGGCAAAGGGAAATTCCAGCCAAAATTATCACTCACGAATTGTTGGTAATTGCAGATGTACCGGACACTCGGAGTGCGATGCGATTCTGGTGGATCAAGGAACTGTGAATGCGACACCGGAACTATTTGCGGGAGATATTGATGCATCTCTGATTCATGAGGCGGCAATTGGTAAAATTGCAGGAGAGCAGATTATTAAATTACGTACATTAGGATTAACGGAGGAACAGGCAGAGGAGAAGATTATAGACGGATTTTTGCGCGGGTAATCACTTTGGATGGCACCGAGTGACGATAGGAAAACCAAATAAGGAGGGTTAAGGGATTATGTTCAAGACGTTTGATGAGGCACAGAGGTACATGGCGGACAATGGTGTCAAAATGGTGGATTTTAAGATGGTAGATCTCTCTGGCAGGTGGAGACACATCAGCATTCCGACATCGCGGTTTCAATCATCACTCATGGAAAGCGGAATTGGGTTTGATGGTTCAAACTATGGGTTTGCTCCGGTAGAAAAGAGTGATATGATATTCATTCCAGACTTATCCAGTGCGGCAGAAGACCCATTTGTACAGGTGAAGACGATATCAATGATAGGAGATGTATTTGTCATTGATCAACCAAATCGAAGGTTCGACCAAGATCCGCGTAATGTATCAAAGCATGCGGTGGAATATATGAAATCAACCGGTATTGCAGATCAGATGATTATCGGACCGGAGTTTGAATTCAATATATTAAATAACGTATGTTATCAAGTGAAATCAGAACAGGTTTCTTATGCCGTAGATACAGAGGAAGCAGAGTGGAACAGCAGCAATGAATACGATAATGCGGGATTTCAGTTACCACAGGCAGGTGGCTATCACATTGATAAACCAGGCGATGTTTCGTATGATTTGCGCAGTAGAATTTGTCTGATGCTTGAGGATGCTGGCGTAGATGTGAAGTATCATCATCATGAGGTCGGCGGTTCCGGACAAATGGAAATAGAAGTCGAACTTGGTGAAATGACAGATATGGCAGATAAGACCATGATTATTAAATACATGGTCAGAAATGCAGCCATACAGGACGGAAAGACAGCAACCTTTATGCCGAAGCCGATTTACGGCGAGGCAGGAAACGGCATGCATGTACATATGCTGCTGATGAAGGACGGACAGCCGATTTTCTGTGATGATAACGGATATTCGGGGCTCAGTGAGACAGCACATTATTTTATTGGTGGTTTGTTATCACATGCAGCGTCACTTTGTGCATTTACCAATCCGTCTACAAACTCATTTAAGAGACTGGTTCCGGGATTTGAGGCTCCGGTGACGATTGGATATGCAACTTCCAATCGAAGCGCAGTCATCAGAATACCGGCTTATGCCAAGGCACCGAATAAGCGCCGCTTCGAATTGAGATGTCCGGATGCAACCTGTAATCCGTACTATGCTTATTCAGCTATTTTATTGGCAGGACTTGATGGCGTACAGAAGAAGATAGACCCGTCAAAGGGTGGATGGGGTCCGTTTGATTTTAATTTGTATACGTTGTCTGATGAAGAGCAGGCAAAGTTACAGGCACTTCCGAAATCTCTTGACGAGGCACTTGATGCGTTAGAGAAAGACCATGATTACCTGACGGCAGGCGGTGTATTTCCGCAGAGATTGATTGATATTTGGATTGCAAAGAAGCGCAGTGAAGCAAAGAAGATTAATCAGATACCGCATCCGGCAGAGTTTGCAGCATACTTTGATTTATAGAATTAATAGAGATTGTATTTATTTGAATACAAATATTACGGGGAACGGACATTGATAACAGATGTCCGTTTCTCGCGTACAAATGTCTTTATTTGAGCAAATTTCTATTGAATTATTAAAAATGATGTATTATACTAAACCAATCATTCAGATACAAAATGTATCATATTTTGTTATGAATACAGCAACTTATATGAGAATAGAGGAGAATGTGTTATGTCACTATCATTATCAGAGAAAGCAAAAGCAGTAAAATCGTCATCTACCCTTGCAATTACCGCCAAGGCAAAGGACATGAAAGCAAAGGGAATCGATGTGGTCGGTTTCGGCGCAGGTGAGCCGGACTTTAATACACCGGATAATATATGCGGTGCGGCTATCGATGCAATTAAGACGGGCTTTACAAAATATACACCGGCTTCCGGAACTATGGAATTAAAGGAAGCAATCTGCAAGAAATTCAAAGAATTTAACGGACTTGATTACAAACCAAACCAGATTGTCATCAGCAATGGCGGAAAGCATTCACTTTCCAATGTATTTGATGTTATCTTAAATCCAGGTGATGAGGTCATTATTCCGGCACCATATTGGCTGAGTTATCCTGAAATGGTGAAGATGTCAGATGGTGTGCCTGTATTTATTGTCGGCCCTAAGACACAGGGCTACAAAGTTACAGCACAGCAGATTGAAGAAGCAATTACAGATAAGACAAAAGCATTTATCTTAAATACACCGAACAATCCGACAGGTATGATTTATTCCGAGGAGGAATTGCGTTCAATAGCAGATGTTATTGTAAAGCATGATATCTATGTTGTAGCAGATGAGATGTATGAGAATTTGATTTATGGTGATGAGAAGCATGTCAGCATTGCTTCCTTTAATGAGGAGATTTATAAGAGAACGATTACCTGTTCAGGCTTATCCAAGAGCTATGCCATGACAGGCTGGAGAATCGGATATACCGGTTCCAGCGCTGAGATTGCAAAGTTAATGGGTTCTATCCAGAGTCATGCAACATCCAATCCGAATTCCATTGCACAGAAAGCAGCCTTGGAAGCATTGACAGGACCGCAGAATGATATTGCAACCATGAAGGAAGAATTTAATAAGAGACGTGTTTATATGTATGAGCGTGTATCCAAGATGCCGTTTATATCTGCATTGGAGCCAAAGGGTGCTTTTTATCTGTTCATTGATGACCAGTATTTAATCAAAGAAAAGTACAAGGGTGAGGTTATCGGAAGTACAGAGCGTCTGGCTGAGATATTATTAGAGGACTATGCAGTTGCCATTGTTCCGTGTGCTGATTTCGGCTTCCCACGTAACTTCCGTTTGTCATATGCAATTTCAATAGAACAGATTAAAAAGGGACTTGACCGCATTGAAGAATTCTTAAAGGAGTTACAAAATGCCTGAAAAACATGAACGTATCGGAAGAAAGTTAATACATAAGGGAAATATCGTTGAGTTTCATGAGGATCAAATTCTGCTTCCTGACGGAAGACAGACAACCTTTGACTTCATCAAACACATTGGAGCAGCAGCCATTGTTCCGGTGACAGATGACGGAAAGATATTAATGGTGAAGCAGTACAGAAATGCAATTGATGCTTATACCCTTGAGATACCGGCAGGCGGACGTGACAGTATCAATGAACCGACAATTGACACGGCATACCGCGAACTGGAAGAGGAGACCGGATATCGTACCGAGAAGTTGGTTCCGCTTGTCAGTTTGAATACAACCATTGCGTTCTGTAATGAAAAGATAGATATCTTCCTTGCAAGAAATTTAATCAAATCGCATCAGCATCTGGATGATGATGAGTATATTGATGTTGCTGCCTATGAGGTGGAAGATTTGATTGAGATGATTTATGATGGCAGAATTGTAGATGCAAAGACCATGGTTGCAATTCTGGCATATAAAAATGCTTACCTGATTGATAAATAATTCCTGCACCTTGCGCATAGATATGTGTTAAGGAACAGGTGAGGCAAGCCGTCAATGAAACCAATTAGATTGCCACATATGATAAAAGAGCCGTCCCTTCGTAAGAGATGGCTCTTTTTCTTCTTACTGGGAATATGCCTTGGAATTCTGTTTGCCAATCTGCTTGGCAATCGATATATTGATAAAATCAGTCTGTTGAGTGACTATATGCTACTCAAATATCAGAGGATGGATTTGCAACAGGAGAAATTGTTTCGATACTGTCTAGAGGCAAGGGTTTTACCAATGTGCTATATATGGGTATTCGGTCTGACGATGTTTGCAGCTGTGGTCGGATATCTGTATGTGATGTGGTTTGGTTTTACGGCAGGAGCGCTGCTGTCAATTGCAACCATGCGTTTTGGCGCGAAGGGAGTTTTACTGTGTTTATGCGGTGTTCTGCCACAGTATATTGTCTATGTACCACTCATGCTGGCACTTTTGGCAGTGAGCAGCGGAACAGGAATGAGACTATATGGAAGAGGTGGTATGAGAGGAACTGTTTATGGTGGAAAACGTAAGTTAATCGGAACCTATTTTCTTGTTTTTTTACTTTTGTTGGTAGTTTGCATAATGGGAATTTTTCTTGAAAGTTATGT
>DATESB010000267.1:0-6927 GCA_035271065.1 Lachnospiraceae bacterium
TGTATTATTTTTACGAGCCATATCCCTAACTCCTTCTTCTAAAAGGAAGCAGCATACTTATACAAACCCTAGGTATAAATAGCTGCTTCCCAGTTATATTTCTATCAAAAACTTCCTTATTTCAAATCACATACTAACACATGCTTCATATACACTTAATTACTCTGCTGCCTGTGCAATACGTCTGTCTAACTCTTCCTGCATTTCAGCTAAGAAATCTTCAGGCTTGCATTCTTTGTAAACATTCATGTACTCTGCCCATGTAGCATCGAAATCATCTGCCATAACTACCTTAGGTAACCATTCATGCTTGGTCTCGCCCATCTTTGTCCATGCAACACCACCCGGAGTAGCTGTTGTCATTGCATTTGAGAAGGAATACATCGGGAACCATGAACCAAAGTTATCAGTTGAACCAATCATGCCCGGATATGTTGTTACGCCATAAGCTTCAAAACATTTCTGAACCGGTGCCGGTAAGCTTGCCATGAATAATGAAGGCTGCTCTGTCGGCTGCATTGCATTGATTCCGTCCTCGCTTGTTCCTAACCAGCTCGGGAAATAGCTGTAGTCACAAAGGTGAGAAGCTTTGTAATCTGAATTTGCACAATTTGCAATCATTTCATCTGTACGTTCGTATTCGCCTGCTTCATTTACAGTGTAATCAACACCTTCAACGCCCCAGTAACGAAGGTCATGGATTTCCTGATCAAGGATATCATTCATGAATTTGAACGCTGCATCAGGGTTCTCGCAATCAACTGTAACTGCAATACCACTGGAGTTATTGATTGTACCACCGCTTGTATGCCACTGGTTCGGCATGCCTTCTTCAATTGTGATACCAAGAGGAACATAATTGTAGCCGTACTCTTCTAAGTTCTGTGATTTGTATACATCATGTACGGTGTAAGCGAAATCCCACCACTGGTCAATCATACCAAGTACGCGGCCTGTTGAAAGTTTGGCAATGTATTCGTCATAGGTCTGTGTGAAAGATTCAGGATCTACAGTACCTGCTTTGTATTCTTCATTTAACTTGTTAAAGTATTTAACTGCTGTATCGGTTGTGTTGTAATCTCCAACTTTCTTTGTATCCATATCAACGATAACAGAACCGTCATTCGGATATCCGTCTAAGAACTGAGGAGCATTTTCAAGACAGAAATATCTCCAGTCCTCGCAAAGGATGGTGTAAGGAATGTTGCTTGTTCCGTCATGTGTTGTCGGATTAGCTTCGTTGTAATCCTTAATCAACTGGAAGTACTCATCCATTGTGTTGATTTCCGGATAATCTGCCCATTCAAGAACTCTTGCCTGAATCCAGAAAGCTTCATCATTATGAGTTGTTGTCATATCTTCGCCATGAATGTGCTGGAATACATTTGCCCAGTAGATTTTGCCGTCTTCCTGACGGAATTTATCCCATTCAGCATCTGTATAGTAGTTCTTCAGATTCGGATACTTGTCAAGATAATCATCCCATGCTACCAAAGCGCCTGCATCGTATAACTGTGCCATTGCTTCACCACCATTGATGAAATCAGGATACTCGCCACCGGCAATGATTGTACCGATTGCTTCTGCATCTGTCTGACCTGTTAACCATGTTTCTTTTACCTTAGCGCCTACTTTTTCAGCGATTAAGTCTCTTACTTCGTTGTCGTCATTTCTCTCAACCGTTGCCGGCATAGCGAAAAATGCATCAAATTCAATAATTTCTCCATTACCTGCATCAGCTGTTTCTTCTGCTGCCGGTTCTTCTCCTGTTGCTGCTTCTTCTGTTGCGTCAGCAGGAGCTGCCCCTTCTGTTGCTGCTTTGTCACTACATCCAATGAGCATGGATGCTGTCATGACAGCGCAAGTTAATAGTGCTGTTAATTTTTTCAACTTCATAATAATCCTCCCTTAGAATATTTTTTGGTACTGTTATTGTACTTTCCTTTTGTCAAACATGTAACCGGAACAATTTCATAAAAAGACCGGAGAAACTCTAGCATCGAATTTGAAGAGTTCTCCGGCAGACTATCTTGAATTTTTCCGGTATCTTGCCGGCGTACAGCCCTTTTTCTCTATGAATTTAGAGATAAAATAGTCCGTATCATGATAACCGACACTCTCTGCAATCTGAAAAATCTTCTCATCTGTTTTCAACAACATCTGCGCTGCTTCATTAATGCGGTAATTACTCAAATAATCCTTAAAAGACTGTCCGTACTTTTTCCTGAAAATCTGTCCAAGATAGGAACTGTTCACATAGTATTTCTTACTTAATTCCCGTAATGTCAGGTTTTCTGCAAAATGTTCCTTGATTTCTTTTTCGATATCAACTAGGACACCTCGAGACACATTCTTGCGTAGTTGAATCAGATAATCTGCATATTCTGAAGCAAATCGCCGCATATGTGCGCGGTCACCCCTTGCAATCCCGGAGTCAGAAACATTTTCACTGATATAGAGCATGACCTCTTCCTGATTAACAGTCTCATCCTGCTCCACTGCAAGGTGAATGAGCTGGAACAAAAGATAGTTGGTGTTCATCGTAACCACTTCCTTTTTCATCCCACCCAGTTCCATTTCACCGTACAATTCATCTACACTCTTATTGATTTCACTTCTGTCATTGTGCTCCACTGCCATAACCAATCGGTCAATAGTTGGTTTACATAATGACACTTTGCTCTCGCTGACTTGAATTTCTTCTTCATAATAATAGATATCTTTTTTACCCTGAAAACCATGAAAAGAACGAAGCGCACATGCTGTACTATAGGATTGCGATATCTTGGAAATAGAGTCCACGCATTTTCCGACCAATAATACAACCGGTACTTCTATGCCTGCGTTCGGAACCTCTATCCCTGCTGCCGCTGCCTGCAGCAACTGATTCAGGAACTGACTGATATCCATACCCCGCTCTTGCTCCATATAATCGCAATATACAAATCCAATCTCGTATTCTTCTTCAAATCCCAGCATATCCTTAATACAATGATCCGCATCCTCTGCAAGAAAGTTGGTGCAATTCAAGAATAATTTCTCGCGTAATGCAGACATTTCTTCATCAGACAATTCCTCTAAGAGCGCAATGTTATCCAGGCTGATATGAATATATCTCATCCGCTCAGACAGTTTCAGATGCTCCTTTACATATGCCAGATGTTCCTTGCCCCGCATTCCGCGCATAAGCACAGTCAGATTCTGTACCAATGCCGCTCGTAACAGTTCTTTTTCTTCCTCTTCTTCCTGCTCTGTAAGGGTCTTCTTCTGTGCCACCCGTCTTACGATTTCCAGCAGATTGTCCTTCTGAACCGGCTTCAGGATATAGTCCATACAGGAATAATGAATGGCAGCCTGCGCATATTGAAAATCATTATAACCACTTAGTATGATGAAATAGGCGTCCGAAATATTTTCTTCACGCATCTTCTCTAACAGTTCAAGTCCGGTCATAATCGGCATCTTGATATCGGCAATGATAATATCCACCGGATTACTTCTGATATAATCCAGAGCTTCCTGCCCATTAGCCGCTGTTTTTACAATCTCACAATTTTCGGCATTCCAATCAATTAAGACTGTTAAGCCCTGTAATATGAACGGTTCGTCATCAACCAACAGTACTCTCATCTTCATTTTCAACCAATGCCTCCGTTCTGCTGTGTTCTAATACCTCAGTCGGTATGATAATGGAAATATAGGTACCGATTCCCACTTCACTTTCCAATTCAAATTTCACCTTTTGCTGCGTCACCATTTTCAGTCTCAGACACGCGTTAATCATGCCGACATGCTCATTATCCTTAAGCGTGTCAATGGTACAGTTCTGCATCTTGTGTAACAGTCTTTCTACCACATCATCTTCCATACCGCCGCCGGTATCTTCTATTTCTAAGTACAAAAGGTTTTCCTTTTCATACACACGGATATCAACCCAACATGGAACCGACTTCTTCTCTACACCATGTACACAAGCATTCTCCACAAAAGTTACTAACGTCAGTCTTGGCAACAAATAATCTGCACAACCCTCTGCAATATCAATCTTATAGGTCAAACGATCGCCAAAGCGATATTTCTGCAAATCCAGATACGCCCTGATAAAATTCATTTCTTCCTGAATGGCAACCAAATCAGTAGACCAATCAACATTCTGTCGTTCCAAAACAGCCAGTCGTTCAATCATGGACGCTGTTTCTTCTTCTTTTTTCAAAATACAGTGCATCCGAATACTTTCCAAAACATTAAATAGGAAATGAGGGTTAATCTGACTGTGCAGTGCAAGCAGTTCTGCATTTTGTCTGGCAATATCTATCTCCTGACGTTCCAGTCTGTCCTTGTATACAGTCTTAATTAACTCTTGAGAACGGCGCACCATTAAATTGTAGTTGCGCATCAGATTGCCGATTTCATCCTTGCCCTGCACATGTTCAATTTCCTTTAAACTCTCTGCTTCCGCCTCGTCAAATGCCTGACTCAGAGCACGCAGTCGCCGCGTAAACGAATGATTGATAATCATCATCAAAACACATGGTAACAACACATTGATTGCAATCATAAATAGAATCAACGGCAAATCATCGCTGATAATGGAAAGAATGTTCTTCTCCGGCTCCATAACCAAAATGCGAAGTTCATCTCCATACAATTTCCATGTCTGTTCATACCCAATTTTCTCATCACCGGTCAAATAGTCAAAATCCAGTACACAGTTAGAATGGCCGTCATTGGAAAACAGAATTCTGTCGCCATCGCAGATATAAACCGGAAAACTATATTTCATATTCTCAAGTTTTCGACTCAACTCAATATAATCTATATCCAATTTGATTACTTTTTCGCATTTTGAGGTCTTAAAGAAATTCAAATTGCCGACCATACATGCTCTTCTTCTTGAAGATGCTGACGGATCTTTATCTCCGACATAGAAAAAACATAACTTCAGATTATTGTCGGATTCCTGATAACTCTTGTACCATTCCTCCTCACGAACTCCTGATAATCTTGCAAAATGTCCGCCGTTTACAATGGTATCGTTGTCGCCGTACATAACAACATAAATTCTGCTTGAGCCAAGACTTGTTTCAAAGTAGGTATCCTTCGTAAGCATTCGCATCTTTGTAAAATAGTCCAAATTAGACTCAAACTCTGTTTCCAAAAAGGCATCCATGGATTTATCCATATAAATACTCGTAATAATATTCACCGCGTCATCAAACGTATTGGAATAATCATACTGTACGGCACTTGCTATATTTCTCATCTCATAGTTCTGCTCTTTTTTCTCTTCAGACAAAATAATGAAAAGGATGACGCTGTCAGTCAAAAACAGCGGAAGAAGTACACAACAAATAAAAAGAAGCAAAAGTTTCTTTTTAATGTTAAAATCATTGATGATATTCTCAAACTTATGGATTAATTTTCGCACTCTGACTCCTTGTCCATATGCAGCACAACCTGATTACGTCCATGTCCTTTTGCGTAATACAGCTTCTCGTCCGCTTCATTAATCTGCGCAGATACAAGTCCTTCCACATCACACTGTGCAACACCAAAACTCATTGTTACCTTAATTTCATCTTCATCATGTGCGATAACAGTACCTCTGATTCGATAAAGGATATCCTCCAGTATGACCGCTGCTGTTGCTGCGTCCTTGCGTTCAAATATAATCAGGAATTCCTCACCACCCCAACGGATGACAAACCCTCTTTCACGCATTCCTTCAGATAGAATACGGGCTATTTCTTTTAAAACCACATCACCGGCATCATGTCCGTAAGTGTCGTTAACCTTCTTGAAAAAGTCAATATCGCCCATCGCAATCGTATACGGCTTTCCGTTCTTTTCCGCTTTGGCACGCGCCGCATCTATCTTTTTACCCCCGGCTCTTCTGTTATACAAACCGGTCAAGGGGTCTCGCTCAATGACCTTCCGTAGTGAATTTTGAACATGTACGGTAAACCGTCCCATATCACCCAGTTCATCATCTCTGCTCAACACCATCAAATCTAAATCCGTATCAAAATTCTCCTGATCCATTTCCTTCAAAAATCCCATGATTTTCTGAATCACTGTCACAATCTGTGTACTGAAGCGTACAATGACATAAATGGTAATCAACAGCGCCAGCAAAGTAATGAGAAGACTTTTAATTGCTGCGGAATAAACAAGCGACTGTACTTCCGAAGCCGGTGTAGCCGTTGCAATCATACCGATACATTCGCCGCCTGAATTGAAAATCGGTCCGTAGTAAGCGTAATAATCATTATTACCGACTGTGACATTATCGTAAAAACGTGCTTCCTCATCCGCCCACATATTCTTGGAAATCAACAGATGTGCCGCACTTCCGATGAGTCGGTTTTCTTCATCATCGACTATAGTAGTCAACATTCTGACATCGTAGAAGAATATTGTCACATCCACTCCGGTAGATTCCTTAATATGATCCATAATCTTGTACTCACCGCTGATGACCTCGCCACCCTTTGTAAGTGCCATCAGGTCTTCACCCTTTAAGACGATATCATATTCCCCCGGATAAACTGCATCATATGCCACAAGCACTGACGCTCCAACATCGCTCAAATCCTGCTGCACCTGTGTCTTCATACCGGTAGTAAAAGCATATGTATTGTATCCGATGATGATGACTCCCAGCATAATGAGCGGAAGCAAAGTCATCCTCATAAATGTATTATATAGGCTACCCTGTCCTTTTCGTCGCATTTTCTCCATCTTCACGGCGACCACCTTTCTATGCAAATATCCATACAAATAATTTAGCATGAACCACTTGCTTTTGCAACATTTGTACCTTTTTGTGCATAAAGGTCAATCCTTGTCGATTTGTGTGATTTTGGTTGCACTCTTTTACGAATACTGATATGATTTTATCATGATGAAAAAGGAGGTTTTATACAT
>DATESB010000268.1:0-4363 GCA_035271065.1 Lachnospiraceae bacterium
ATCCAACACAATAAAACTTGATATCCATTTGATTACTCTCCTGAAACTCGTCATAGGCCTTCTCAACTCCAAGCATATCCAATGCATAAATCTGCTCCGGTGTCACGGTCATTTCTTCGGGAAGATCATAATCCACATGTGTTGTCACTGTCTTAAGCACACGACCTGCCGCTGCAATACAAACATCCGTCAGACTTCTTCCAACCTGTTTTTCTAGCGTCTCTTTAACCGCTTTGATTGTTTTACCAACCTTTGCTATATCATGGATTTGTCCGTCTAACATAGAGCGGGTTTCATGTTCCTTTGTCTGCTGAGCAACTACATGAAACGTTTCGCCGGTTTTATATCCGACTGTTCCCACAATACTCCTTGTCCCGATATCAAGCCCAAATACCAACTGCCCCGGATATTTATGATTATCTGCCATAACTCGTCCGTACCCCCATTGCTTTTTATCTTCCATCTCATGCACTACTGTAAATACTGTCTTAGTTGTTTCTTTGTTTCTTCCAAATCACCGCTGTTATCAATCACCACTGCACAATGTCTGCGAAATGTCTCTTCATCAGACTGACTGTTCATGATACCGTCTATTTTTTCTTCGGAATAGCCTCTTGCCTTCTTCAGTCTTTCTGCTCTGACCGTCTGCGTTGCGTAGATATACCACAATTCGTCACAAATTTCCACATATCCGTCCTCGATTAGAAGCGCCGCCTCAATAAAAAAGTAATCAATTGCTCCAATCTGCTTCTCTCGTTCAATCTCAGACAGAATATACTTCTTAACTGCCGGATGCACAATTGTATTGACCTGTGGAAGTAATGTTTCTTTTGAGCCGATAAAAATCTGCTTTGCCATTTGCTTCCTGTCAATCTGTCCGTCAGCCTGTAATATGCCATTGCCCAATAAATCGATCAATGGTTGATAGCAAGGCTGCCCTGGCTCTTGCAGGATATGTGCTGCTTCATCCGCAATCAAAATACGACAGTTACACCGTTCCTTGATATAACGTAACACCTCTGACTTGCCCGCACCAACACCACCTGTAATTCCGATTACTTTCATACACTGCCTCACTCTACTTTGCTTCATACCAATTCTGACCTGTATGCATATCAATTTCCAACTGCACCGATAGTTTGGCTGCGGCATGCATTTCCTCAGACAGAATTGCTTCCACCTGTGCAATCTCATCCTTATATGCCTCAATCAACAGTTCATCATGTACCTGCAGCAACAACTTGGAACGAAGTTTTTCTTCCCCCAGCCTGTCATGTACGCGTATCATTGCAACCTTCATAATGTCTGCCGCAGTACCCTGAATTGGTGCATTCATTGCCACACGTTCCCCAAAACTTCTCTGCATAAAATTACCCGATTGCAACTCCGGCACCGGTCTTCTTCTGCCAAACATTGTGGTTACATAGCCCTGTTCCTTGGCATCTTCAACCAATTTATCCAAGAACACCTTAATCTGTGGATAGGTTTCAAAATATTTATCAATATAATCTTTGGCTTCTTTTCTCGAGATACTCAAATCCTGACTCAAGCCAAACGAACTAATTCCATAAATAATACCGAAATTGACTGCCTTGGCATTACGTCTTTGCAGACTTGTCACCTCATCAAACGGAATATGAAATACTTCAGACGCCGTAATCCGATGAATGTCTTCTTCGCGGTTGTAGGCTGCTATTAACTTATGGTCACCTGACATATGCGCTAAAATACGAAGTTCTATCTGCGAGTAATCCGCATCAATAAACACACAATCTTCCTTTGGTACAAACACCTTGCGAATCAGTCTGCCCTGCTCCAGGCGCACCGGAATATTCTGCAGATTCGGTTCTGTGGAACTGATACGTCCGGTTGCCGTAATGGTCTGATTAAAATGACTGTGGATGCGATTACCCTCATCAATATAGTTGGCAAGTCCGTCCGCATAAGTAGATTTCAGTTTCGTCAATCCACGGTATTCCAAAATTGCAGAAACAAACGGATAGTCCGCTGCCAATTTTTCCAATACATCCGCTGCTGTTGAATAGCCGGTCTTTGTTTTCTTACCACCCGGTATTCCCATTTTCTCAAACAATATTTCACCCAACTGCTTCGGAGAATTGATGTTAAAATCCTCACCTGCCTGCTCGTGAATGGTCTTTTCCAGTTTCTCAATATGCGCGCCAAGTTCCCTGCCATACTGCGCCAGTTCATCAGGGCGTACCATAATGCCTTCCCGTTCCATATCATACAAACACAGACAAAGCGGCATTTCTATTTCTTCAAACAAGCGTAACATCTGTGTTTCATTTAACTTGTCCCGTAATATCGAGTAAGCACAATAGGACACATATGCTGCAAAACATGCATACTCCAGAAACTCATTCGGCTTCTTCTCACTTGCCTCATCCATGGATAACTTTCCAAAAGCCTCTGCACGATTTGGAATCATCAAACCAAGATGTTCATTGGCAACATCCTCTATTTCATAGTCATTTTTCAATGGATTTAACAAATACGCAGCAATGCTTGTATCGAAGCATTTTGCCACCAATTTCTTAGATGCTCCGGCATTGTCTTCAAATGGATTATCAGCCCTCTGCAAAATGTATGGCAGCGCCGCTTTGAGATTAAAGGTCGAAAATGTCGTCTGCTCTGCTCCCTGCATCAGAAAACTCAACTTATCGCACAGATAATCCGCACTTACAAAGCCTTGTACCGCAAACAAATAGACATCCTCTTCCGAAAATGCAAGCGACATTCCGACAATACGTTCCTCACCAAACAGTTGAAACCCGACACAAGATGCCTTGGATGCCTGTTCAAACAACTGCTCAACCTGACTTAGTTCTGTCACTTTAACAAAATGTGCAGATTGGTCATTCTGTGTCACTGCATCATTTTCAAAGCGTGAAAGCAGATTTTTGAATTCCAACTGCTTCATCAGTGTATATGCTTCTTTCGTAAACATATTACCGACACGCGCTGTTTCCATATCACATGTAATATCTGCATCTATATTAATTGTTGCAAGTACTTTGGATAACTCCGCAAGCTCAAAATTCTGTTCTAACGATTCTTTAATACTCTTCTTGGTAATCTCGGAAATATGCTCCTTGAGATTTTCAATGGTTCCATAGGACACAATCAATTCAGTTGCCGTCTTCTCTCCAACCTTTGGTACACCCGGAATATTGTCGGACGAATCGCCCATAAGTGCCTTTAATTCTATAATCTGTGCAGGTGTCACCTGATATTCGTCGATGACATCCTGTGTATAATAATCCTTAACTTCTGTCTTACCGCCTCGTGTCTTCGGAATTCGTATCTTGATACGCTCGGTTGCTATCTGCAGCAAGTCCCTATCGCCTGACACAAGTGCCACATCCATTCCTGCCGCCTCTGCACGCTTTGCAAGCGTTCCGAGTATATCATCTGCCTCTAAGCCCGCCTGCTCCATCAGTTTAATCCCCATTGCCTGCAGCAATTCCTTGATAACAGGTACCTGCTCTCTAAATTCATTTGGTGCAGGCTTTCTGGTTCCCTTATATTCTTTATAAATCTCATGCCGAAAAGTCGGTGCCTTCACATCAAAAGCCACCACCAGATAATCCGGGTGTTCTTCTTCCAGTATCTTGAATAAAATATTCAAAAAACCATAGACCGCATTTGTATGCAATCCTGCTGCATTGGTCAAATCCGGTATCCCATAAAAAGCTCTGTTCAAAATACTGTGTCCATCTATCAAAACTAACTTTTCGCTCATCGTTTCCTCTCACTTTTGCTACATCAGATTAACTCCGTATGTAAAGAACGCACTGATTAAGGTCATCAGCAATGTCACCAACGCAAATATCATAACTACCTGACGAAAAATGACCAACCTCTCATGCAGGCCCAAACATTTCTTGGAACACTCTAATTTCTGCACAAGTTCTGTCTTTAAATCAAGTGTTTTACCGTCCTCAAGACGTGAAAGAGCCTCTTTAATCAAATAGTTGATTTCCATCTCCTCATAACACGCGGGGCAGCCTTCGATATGTTTCAGAAATTCACGTAACTTAGGTCCCGTCAATTCATCATCTACAAATAACTGAATATAATGCTCCGTATCTACACAATTCATTTCGTGCTCCTCTCAAACCGACAGCATTCCTTTTATACTATACACCAAATATGCCCTTTTCACAAGAGGTTCATGCAAGATATGGGGTAAATTTGATTAAATCGGGTAGGAGGTAAATAATTAATTTATTTACCGTCCTCCCACACCACCGTGCGTACCGTTCGGTACACGGCGGTTCTTTAGTTTTCACAAACTACTAGATAATAGTCAAGTAGGGATGTATATCCCAGCTTGGCTATT
>DATESB010000269.1:0-5777 GCA_035271065.1 Lachnospiraceae bacterium
CGGACATTATCATAGAAGCGCAAAAGGCGGCGGTGAATGGGAATTCTTTGATTTACCGGAACAATGGAGCATTTCTTATGGTTCTCTGACATTTAACCTAAAGCCTTTCAGTTTCAAGCACACCGGTCTGTTTCCGGAACAGGCAGCTAATTGGGATTGGTTTTCGGAAATCATTCGAAACGCTGTGAAGCAGGGCAGAACTGCAACAAGCGAACATCCTGTCCGCGTTTTGAACTTATTTGCCTATACAGGTGGTGCAACTCTGGCAGCCGCATCCGCAGGTGCACACGTCACACACGTAGACGCTTCCAAGGGTATGGTCAACTGGGCAAAAGAAAATGCCAAAAGTTCCGGATTGGAACAGGCTCCTATTCGTTGGCTGGTCGATGATTGTGTAAAGTTTGTAGAACGCGAGATACGCCGCGGTAATCAGTATGATTCCATTATTATGGATCCGCCTTCCTACGGAAGAGGGCCAAAGGGCGAGATATGGAAGATAGAAGAATCTATCTTTCCGTTTATAGAACTCTGTACACAGATACTGGCTGATAAGCCTCTGTTTTTCTTGATTAATTCTTATACCACCGGATTGCAGCCTGCTGTATTGTCCTATATGCTCAACACTGCAATCGTTAAAAAATATGGCGGTCATGTAATGGCTGATGAGGTTGGATTACCCGTCACGGAAACCGGATTAATTCTTCCGTGTGGAGCATCAGGAAGATATTCTCAGTCATAGTATCAAAATCATAAAAAAGTCCGACTCTTAACTGAGTCGGACTCTTTCTTATGGTTGTCTCAAATTTTCTTATTGTAACTGACTTACAAAAGATGTAACTACTGCCATAAGTGCTGATGAGAAAACAATCGAAATCACGATGCTGATTGCATACCATATCAACATAGCCTTTGCATAATTTGACTTCGACGGCTTCGTGTTCTTGGTATCGCCAAATGCCCAAACAAACAATAAAATAATACCAACGCAAGGAATCATTAACAGGAATGTGGTTAACATCCAATCACCTATTGTCATTGTTTGCTCTGCCGGCTGCACCGACTGTGTTGAGTAATTCGTATTTGTGTCCATTCTTTTTTCCTCCTCATAGAAAACGTATTCAAAGCTTATAATATGCTTTATAGGAGTATTTTACCACATCTGTGTCAAAAAACCAAATATTTTGTCTAATTCAAATAACTTAAGTCCTGTCGGTGTATAAGTCATTGGTTCCTGATACGGAAAAAGCGTAGCCATGCGGTAGATATACAACACCATCATAATCAGGCACAACACAATTGCCGCAACAATACTTCCTTTTGCCCGTTTGCCGAATACATATCTACAAATGCAGAAATAAGTACCAAGTATCACCCACGGTAGCACCATCGGATGCATCTGAAACGATTCAACAAAATGCCCCGTCAACATTAATAATGTTGCACGCGTCATACCACATCCCGGGCATGGAAACCCAGTCAATATCCGAGTGACACAAAACTCGTGAAACAGCAGTTGTGTCGTCAGCCAATAAACTACCAAGCCAAGCAGCACCCATTTTCCATTCACCATGTCCTTCTTTATTCTGTTCTTTATCTCAGCAAATCGCCCTTTATTACTCAAGTTGCTCCTTTGTGACTCTATATATCTGATATCCACCAACATTTTCAAATGGTTCCAATGAAAGTTTTTCTCCATAATGCTCTTCAATGAACAGCAGTTTTTCTTCCGGATAACAATTATCGATCAGATATACATTACCATCTGTGTTTTTTTGCAATGCTTCATATGCGTTTTGATATCCGAATGCTTTGGTCACCTGTCGATAGATTGGTGAATTCGTCAACCAACCGCCAAAATAAGCTCGATTAGAAAAGCACCCACTCTCATATACTTTAAAGATGTCATATTTATAACTATTTTGATCCGTAAACGTATCAATCAAATAGAGATAATCCTTCTGTGATTGCGTATACTCCGCCAAAGCTTCTGCCTTTGCCTCATTTCGTATATAGTCGCGATAACCAGTAACCGATGTAAACAACAGTCCAATATTTAGAAAAATAAGAATTGCTGCCATTCCATGCATTGTTTGTTTACTTTCCACATCAGAATACAACATCATGATTGCCAAATATGCAAACCATGCCGCAAATACAATTCTATGACTCCAACGCCCACTGTATTGAAAATAGCATAATGAAAGACATAAAACCGCCAACGAATAAATCCACAACAATTTGTTTTTTTTGTCCGATGTAATCATCCACAATAGTAGCAACACTCCGCCCAGCATTGCAGCATTCACCGTAAAGAACTCGTTATATAGATTCTCTACAAAAGCTTTGCACATTTTTATATCAATCATCTTACCATTATCGATTGCCAGCAAATCCGCTATCAACTGCTGATGAAAGACTCTGTCATCTCCAAATTGCCATGTCAAATAGAGCATTGCATCATTTTGAGATACATCTAATGCCGAAAGTTGTTCTCCGTGCTCCGCATAATCCAAAAGATCATATTGATAATCCAAAAGGTCAGTTCTTGCTTCATTAAACTCCATATATTCCCGCCAATTTGTATCATGCTGATAATTTGTCCAATCTGCATACTTAAGCAATCCAACTAACAGAAACAGAGATGCAAATGTAATAACTCCTCTTCTAATAACGGACTTTCTTTCTCCTCTATAACAATACAACTCCCAAAGTCCAACACCTAGCATAAAAACTGAAACAAGTAAAAAAATCTCAAACCGATACAGTGCTCCGCATAATCCCAACACACCACCCAGCAGCAATTGCCCTCTTTTGTTCTGTCGCAGTCCGCTGAAAATTAACAAATAGCCTGCCACAACAATAATTGCAGCGGTCTTTGTATATTGCAAACTAACATACCCCTCATAAAATGAAAACAATAGGAACAGCACTGCCATCAATTTTCCGTTGTTGACCTTTTGGGATAAAATCCATGTAATTGCAGTAAATGCAATAAACAAAAGCAAATATTGCATCAATGTGTACCACTTTACCAATGGGATGAGTGCATAAAAAGTTTTTAGCAACGCTCCTAAACAAGAATTAATATACACCAAATGATATTCGCCCGCACTTCCATATACCCCTTCCAAGATAAACGAGATAATAACATCATCATTTTCTTCAAAATGCGGATGAAAGCACACCAAAGACAGCACCAGAAAAAGTGCATTCATTAATACTGAAAAAACAATTGGCATTTCCAGATACTTCTTTATTTTTTTCTTCATCTGATTTTTCTCCATTTTCTATATCAAAAAAGATATGGGAATAAATAAAATCGGTATTATATAGATGACCAATACCATTATACACCATACACTAAAATAAATAATGTCTGCAAAGCGATAAAATGAGGGAACACCTGCCACCCCTTTGACACCTTTCCTTAACGAGATCAATCTGATAGCATTCAGCAGAAACAAACTAAGCATACTAATGATAATTCCTGTCTTCATTCCCACAGGGAAGAAATTAATTTCAATTCGGTTTTCGCCCTCTTCTACCGGTATCGCAGTAAAAATTCCAAATGCCCTGCTGCTTTCCACTTCTTTTCCGTTGCATTGTATAGTAAAGCCTTTGTCCCATCCAATTGGTAGTAAGGCAAATTTTTGTTCACCTATCGCATTTGCCGTCAAAGTCATAGAACTTTTTTCAACCGAAATATCATTCACGCTGTTAAACGCAGCATAGTCATCGCACAGTTCCCTGAGTACATTTAAGTCCAATGCTCCTATCGTATATTTCTTACTCATGTTTGATTCTGCTAGACTTGAACCCTCAGTATATTTCACATCTATCGTTACTTCTTCATCCTGAAACACTCCAAGAAGAAGCATATTATTATTGAAATAAGAGGGATATCCTGTATTATGCGGTTCACCGATGGTTGGAACATCAACTTCCTTCCCATTTACCAGTATCGTCATATTTTCACTATCACTATCCCATACAGAACCTGCAAAATAAACAGCCTTTTTTCCTTCAATTGCTATTACCTGATGATTAGCCTCTCCCTCGGCAACAATTTCAATCAAGCCTTTCTCCTGCTCCGGTTCCAATAGATGATATACCTCATTTTGCAAATCAAACGGAGTTGTATTTTCTGCCTTCTGATTTTCATCCAAATCAGAAACCACGATACCAAACGGCATTTGATACTGATTCTGATATAAGGTGTATTCATAGCTTTCACCATCTTGTTCGACTGCTTCTGAACGAAGCGGACTATATAACTCCTCAGGCTGTTTCATCATGCTTAATGCTTCGGTTTCGCCAAGTAAGGCATCCGAAAAGACAGTTCCTCCGGCATCCAGCACACGCGTATACTGGATTGTATATCCCCATTCTGCAGCACCCTGCTGAAATTCCGGTGGAACCATATGCGTCCAGTTGCTCAGAGCAGCTCTTCTCACAATAAACGGATAATTTGCATTCAGCTGTGTATCCGGATTTTTCAATCTTTCTGTTACCGAGGAACTAATCTGCAGCTCATCAACCAATTCATTTCCAACCTCTATATATGAGCTGGATTGCTCCGCTTTTTCCGAATAGCCCGTAATATAAGTTGGCTGACCAAGTTGAATATAGGAAAAAATCAGAAATTCTGCAAACAGAACAAATACAGCGTATTGTGAGCATTTTTTATACAATAGAAAACTATCCAGAAAAAATGTCAGTGCACAAATCAAAAAAGTAAGATGCAGCATCTGCCGCAAAGACATTCCTGAATTCTGTCTGTAAAAACAGATAAAAGTTCCCGCCGCCACAAGGGTAAACAACATCCCACACAAGTAACGCAGGAGTTCTTTCCGATTTTCTTGGTTATGTATGTGCGCAGGCAAATCCTTGGCATAATAGCATGCTACTGCCAAAACAACAAAACTGAGAATAAATCCATTTCGAATCGGATAACCCACATAAGATCCAAAATGAAGCATCAAATTAATGCTCTCTACGAACAATTCGGCACATACAATAAAAATAAGTCCCAGAGTAAACTTTAAATATCTTCTATCTATCTTTTTCCTTACATCTGTAATCATTCCATACACAATCGTTGAAAACGGTAGGGAAAGCCCCAATAACGTCCACCACCGCGTTGCATAGGCACCTTTCACTTGCTTTAAGATATTCAAATAGAAGTTGCCTTCATTTGCATTATTACTAAAACGGGTAGACCCAAAAGTTTGTATCAACTGCGGAATCAAAATGAAAGAAGCAAGACCCAGCGAAATAAATGTTGCCAAAGCAAGTTGCCAGAGTATGCTACCCCTCTCCTGGCGGTCAACCTCTGAAAGAAATACGAAATATAACCCAACCGCCAACACCACAAACATTAATATCATAAAACTTTGATAGTAACTTCCCATCAGGCATAAGGATAGAACAATCGTGTACATCGTCGATTTTCTCTCCTTGAGTAATCGGTACACTCCTTCTATCAATAACGGAAACAATACAGCAACATCTAACCATTGATTTGTAATATAAAGCATGAGCACATAGCCACTGATACCGTAACCAACTGAAAAACAAAGCTGCCACAGATATTCTGCTTTGATACGTTTATGCAAAAAATAGTACATCGTTGTAGACATACACGCCATTTTAATCATGGTGAAAACAGATAATGCTTGCAAAATCATATCACGCGGGAAAAGAAAGAGGAGTAAATTAAACAAACTGATACTACTGCAGCCGGACGTATTCATCGTCATGTTCGTCCCAAGTGCACT